>JBFWWD010000200.1:0-10965 GCA_050246385.1 Geminicoccaceae bacterium | reverse complement strand
TGAATCTGAGCCACAGTATCGTTCCCTGCAGGCCATGTCCTGGTAATTCATCCCCAACCAAATGTCGATTCGTGAGTTAGCGACCGCTTCCTATTTGGTATGTTTTGGAACAGCTATTTGCTTCCTTTAATGGCGGTCGCCGACTCACGGGGGATAGTCGCCGACTCACGAGGATCGGTCGCCAACTCACGGAGGACTACCTCGTCAGGTCTGCCCCGGTCGCCAACTCACGAATCGTGGTGGTGGATAACTCGGAGCGCCGATTTCGGTATGGTATGACATCGGATGGATCTGCCGGTCAGCGCCGCTCGCGCTTCAGCCGCTCGAGCTCGGCCTCCACCGCGGGGACCAGCGCCTCCATGACGAACTCGTGCACGCTGATCCGGGTCCGCGCGCGGATATAGTCGAGCTTGAGCTTGAGCGGCTCGGGCAGGCGCAGATTGAACGGCTTGGTGACGTCGGCGCGCACGCCGGGCTGCCGCCAGGGCAGAGGCTCCCCCCTCCCCTGCCCTGCCCGCGCCGTCGGTGCCGGCTGCCGCTCCGGCAGCTCGGACGGCGGAGCGGTGGTGGTCTCGGCCGCCGTCTCGGCGGCGGCGATGAAGCTGTCCGGGTCGAGCCGCGGCCGACGCGTGCGCAGGTTAGCCACCGAACACCTCCTCGTAGAGCGCCTGGATCTCGGCGATGGCCTTGGGATCGCGATCGGCGAGCTCGCCGACCGTCGAGCCCTCGCGAGCGGCCTTGCGGAACGAGATCCGGTCGCGGATCACGGCCCGCGCCGGCCGCAGATTCTCGTAATCGGCGAGTGCTGCGCGCGCATCCTCGGCCTCCTTCACCGACGGGTTGGTCGAGGCCCGATTGAGGACCGCGAAGGCGCGCAGCTTCTCGTTGATCGCCTGCGCCTGCTCGACCAGGCCGTTCATGGCGTCCAGCGTCCAGACGTCGAACTGCGAGGCCTGGATCGGGATGTAGAGCGCGTCGGCCACGGTCATCGCGGCGCGCAGCTCGACGCTGTCGCGGCCGCCGGCGTCGATCAGGATGTCGCCGTACTTGGCCGCCATCGCCCGGATGTCGGCGCCGAGGCCCTTGCCGAACTTCTGCACGCAGGCGACGCGCGGCGCCCTGCCCTCCTCGTCGCGCACCGCGCACCAGGAGCTGGCGCTGCCCTGCCGGTCGGTGTCGACCAGGAGCAGGTCGCTGCCCGCGGCCGCCCGCAGCGCCGCCAGATGGATCGCGAGCGTGGTCTTGCCGGTCCCACCCTTCTCGCCGCCGATCAGCACTATCATACCATACCATCCGCCATGGCTCCGTGGCGGGCGATACCGTGCCGGATCGGGAAGCTGGTCGACAAGGCGCGTCTGTGAGCGAGAGCGGAAAAGCCCGCGCGCCGTGGCTTCCGGCACACGACCTCATGCGAGTAGTTGGGTTCCAGCTGATGCGGGATGGTATGGGATGGGATGGTAGCGAACGAAACGGTAGGGGATCCCTAGGTATGCAACCGGACTATAAGGGATCGTCGCATGTCGAATGAGAGGGTGTGGAACCGGGGCGAATGATAACGGGTTGCGGCTGAGGCCAGGACGGTCGCTCCGGCACATGCTCATGGCGACATGGCGGAGTCGATGCGAGGAGATAGAGCTCATATGGTATGATATGAAGATAATCGGTATGGCGGTAGATGCATTGATAGCAAACCGGCCAATACCGAATGGGATCAGACGCCCAGGCTGGCCAGCCTGCATCCGGCAATCCTTGCGTCCAGATGGATTGCTGCTATTGTCCATCTGGGCAGAAGGGGGGTTCGCATGATCTCGTCCTCTCGGGTGGTCCAGCTGCTGGGCGGCGACGAGACGCTGCCCGGCCCCGCCGAGCGGAGCGATGCGCTGGAGCGCGCGGTGCGCGCCGGCCTGCCGTTCGCCGTCGTGCGCCGGCTGATCGAAGCCGGCCGGCTGACGGTGGCCGAGGTGACCACGCTGGCGCTGCCGCGCACCACCTATGGCCGACGCGCCCGCGAAGGGGTGCTGAGCGAGGCGGAAAGCGAGCGGATCGAGCGCCTGGCCCGCGTGATCGCCACGGCCGAGGAGGTGTTCCTCGACCAGGGCAGGGCAGGGCGGTGGCTGCGCGCGCCTCATCCCGAGCTGGACGGCAGGCCGCCGCTCGAGGTGGCCGCGAGCGAGCTTGGCGCCCGCCGCATCGAGACCATGCTCTGGCAGATCGCCCACGGCATCGCCGCTTGAGCGGCGGGGCCGGGTGAGGCTCTGGCGGATCGCCGTCCGCCGCTTCGCGCAGCTCGATGGCCGCGGCGCCGAGCTGTACGGCGGCCGCTGGAACTCGCCCGGCCGGCCATTGGTCTACGCCGCCTCGACCCTGTCGCTCGCCATGCTCGAGCTGCTCGCCCGGCTGCCGACCGGCGAGGTCCCGCGGGACTATGTGGCGATCGCGATCGAGCTGCCGGACGACGCGACGGTCGAGGAGGTTTCGCCCACCGAGCTGCCGGGCTGGGAGGCCGCCGACCAGGCGGCCAGCCGCGCCTTCGGCGACGCCTGGCTCGCCGCGTCGCGCTCCGTTCTCCTGCGCGTGCCGGCTCTGGCCGTCCCGCAGGAGCGCAATGCTCTCCTCAACCCGCACCACCCGGACTTCGCGCGGATCACGGCGCTGCCGCCGACGGCGCTCGCCTGGGACCGGCGCCTGTTCGTGCGCCGCGACGCGTGATCGCCATCACGCCGGCGTCCTGTCGCCGTGCGCGCAGGGCAGGGGAGGGGATCTGGATGGCGGCCCGTCGCCCCGCCCCTTCCGCCTCCGTGCTCGTTCCGCTGGCCGCGGTCGGCCCCTGTCCGTGAATCGGACGCCCGAGCCTGTCGCGCATCTCCGTATCTTAGGATCAAAAACCTTGCAGTGGGATCGGTTTTGAGCGATAACCTCGCGCCGAACACTCGTCCGGAGTCCGCGCGATGCCTGCTTCCCCCGTACCGGTCGAGTCGGGAGCCTCCCGACTGGACGGCACTCAGCCCACCAGCCCCGGCGGCATGGCCGGCAAGGCCCGCTCGACCCTGAACCCGGTCCGCCATGATCTGACCGGGCGGACCTTCTTCCTGCTGCCCGACGAGGATCCGGCGGAGTTCAGGGCGCACGAGGCCCGCTGGCTGGCGGAGTGGCGGCCGCGCGATCTCGCCGAGCAGGACGTGGCTCTGCTCGCCATCCGCTCGCTCTGGCGCGAGATGCGCGCCGACCGGCTGGAGGCGCGGATCCTGGCCGACCTGTTCGCCGCCGATGCGCTCGAGGACGAGGCGGCAGGCCGGGCGGCCAGGGCCGCGGCGATGCGGGCACTGGCGACACTGCTGCGCTACCGCGCGCAGATCGAGCGCGAGAGTGCGGCCGCCATGCGCGACCTCACCTCCCTGAGCCGCCGCAAGCTCGCCCCGGCGCAACCCGCGCGACGAGACGAACCCGAGCCGATCCATCCGGCCAATGACACGGATGTGCGAGACGAACCCGAGCACCCGCTCAACCGCCACCAGCGCCGCGCGCTCGCCGCCATGCAGCGGCGACAGACCGCCTGACCGGCCGCGGTCCCGGCGGGCGGGGCGCCGGGCAACCATACAATATGATATCATCCCGATCGCCAGCTGCCGGCACAAGCCGGCGCCATGGGCGGAGCTTTGCCGGAGGCATGGGTGATGATGGGGCGGTCTGATCAGGCCCGGACTGACCATGAGATGTCACGGCGGCACTCGGCCTCCGGCGGGGCGATCCGCGTCGGCACCTCCGGCTGGAGCTATCCGAACTGGCGCGGGCCGTTCTATCCGCGCGAGGCGAGGGCGGCCGACTGGCTGGCCTGCTATGCCCGGCAGTTCCCGACCGTGGAGCTCAACACCAGCTTCTACCGGCTGCCGGCGCCGGCGATGATCGAGCGCTGGTCGAGGCTGACCCCGCCGGGCTTTCTGTTCGCGGTCAAGGCGTGGCGCGCCATCACCCACGAGCGGCGGCTGGTGGACTGCCGGGAGCCGCTCGCGCAGCTTCTCGCCCGCATCGCGCCCCTGGGCGGCAAGGCCGGCCCGATCCTGTTCCAGCTGCCGCCGCGCTTTCCGGCCGACCCGGCGCTGCTCGGGCGGTTCCTGGCCGGCCTGCCGCCCGGCCACCGCTACGCCTTCGAGTTCCGCGACCCGAGCTGGTGGTGCGAGGAGGTCTATGCCCTGCTGGCGGGCAGCGGCGCCGCCTTCGTCTGCTTCGATCTCGCCGGGCTGCGCCCGCCGCGGATCGCCACCGGCCCGCTGGCCTATCTCCGCCTGCACGGATTCGAGCGGCGCTATCGCGATGCCTATCCGGAGGCGGTGCTGCTGGACTGGGCCCGCTGGCTCGCCGCCGAGCAGGCCGGCGGGCGCGAGGTCATGGCCTATCTGGACAACACCATGACCGCCGATGACGCCGTGCGCGACGCCCGCAGGCTCGCGGAGCTGCTCGGGCCCACCGTCTCCTCGGGTGCCGGCCCGGTCGACTATCCGGGGGCATAGGGTCCGGAGAACAGGTCGCCCAAGGCTCGCCGGCGCCGGAGCGTGAGCCGGATCCGCCGCCGATGCTCCGGCCGGTCGTGGAGCAGGTGGCAGCGTTGGCAGAGCGCCTTGACGTTGCGGTGCCGCGGCCCGCAATGGGCGGGATCGTGGTCGAGATGGGCCGCCGCCAGCACGACCTTGGTGGTCCGCACCGGCGCAGCCTCGGGCAGGGCGGGGGAGGGGATCCTGCGCCCCTCGCCGTCCCGCCAGACCCGGTCCTGCTCGTCCCACCAGCGGCCGTCACCCAGATGCCGGACGAGCGCGCCATGCGGCCGGCCGCAGACCTGGCAGCGGCCCCCGGCGCGCACGAACCGGACCCAGTGGCTGATCTGCGGCCAGTCGATCGGATAGAACCAGCGCAGCTCCGGCTTGATCGGCATGCTCGTTCCGGCTCGGGCGTCCAGGGTGGCGGTGCCTGCCCGCCGTAGATGACGATAGAGCGTCGCGGCGTCCATGCCCAGGCGCTCCCCAGTCAAGATGCCGTGGCGAAGCCGGCATTCCATCGGCTGGCGGCTTGTGACACCCAACGGGCCGAGACAAGATCCCTGTTCTGGGTTTTGGGCATTCAGAAACCAAAAGCACTCGGCGGGGGCGATGGGAAGCTCGCAAGGTCCAGGGTCGCCGGCCATTGCATCCGAGCCGGATTCACCGCTGGAGGTCGACCTAGGGGCCGGCTGCAGAACTGGCGGGACCATCGACGGCGCAAAGCTGCCGCGCGAGGCGCGTCCCGGCAGCTTCCGGATCAGGAATTCCGGGCCCTGGCTCTACATCCTGCCCGGCATGGTTGTGATCGCCTACGCGCTATGGATGCTTGGTCCCTATCTGCAATCGATCATCGTCAGGGACGCGGCGGTCACCTCCTGGTCCCACACGGCCACCGCCCCGGTCGATGGACAACTGGAATCGAAGCCGCTGTCGGCCGGTCAAACTATCGGGTCGGATGGTGTCGTCATCCGGCTCCGAAATGATCGGGTCAGCCATCAGACTCTTACCGAGGCAGAAAGCAGGGTGGATCTGGCACGCTCGACCACGGCCGAATTGCAGAACTATCTGGCCGATATCGTGCAATTGGACGAAGAGCGTGGTGCTCTCAAGGCGCAGTATGCCGACATCTTCCGCGCGCAGCTGGACGCGGAGATCGCCGGGCTCGAGCGCCGGATCGCCGTGGCGGACGATCAGCTCGGCACGATGCGCAGGATCTCGTTGCGCAGCGAGGAGCTCAAGCAGCGCGGCACGGGATCGGAGGCCAAGCTCGACGAGGAGCGAGTGCGCCTATCCGACCTCGAGCATGATGTGGCCGAGGAACTCGCACTCCTGAACTATGCGAAGGTGCGGCGGCTTGCTGCCGAGAGCGGCGTTTTCATCACGGCGGCTGGCGAGGACCCGGAATGGGCTCGCGGCTGGCGGCTCGAGCTCAAGCTCGAGAAGAAAAGAGCGCGCCTGGAGCTCCAGCAGGCACAGGCCGAACTCAGGCAGGCGCTTGCCGCCAAAGAGGTGGCAGCACGGGATTTTCAGAGGCTGACCGAGGGTGCCGTGACGGCGCCGCCGGGCACCGTGATCTGGAGCGCCCTGCTGGCGCCCGGAGTGACGGTTCGCGCCGGCGCGGCCGTTGTCGAGTGGGTGGACTGCTCGGTCCTGCTCGTCGACGTGCCGGTCTCCGATGCCGAGGTGTCACTCCTGACGCCGGGAATGGCCGCCGAGGTCGTGCTCGAGGGGGAATCGATGACCCGCCGAGCTCGGGTCTATCTGACCCGCGGTTCGGGCGCCACGCTCGGGCGCGACGATCTCGCCGCGCTCGCGAAGGGAAGGAGGAGCGGCGTGGCGCAGGCCCTGCTGGAGCTGGCGCCCGGTGCGGACGGATTTGAGGAATGCCCTGTCGGTCGAGCCGCCTATGTGGACTTTCCGGAGATCGGGCTGATCGACGTGGTCCGAGCACGTCTGCGGCTGTGATCCGGCCGGGTCTGCGGTCATGACGGCGCTCACGCCGGAGCAGCGCACCCGGGAGCGCTCGATCTGGTTGTCCATATGGCTCGACACCTTGATCGAAGTCGCGATGTTCACCATCGCCTTGGTCGGCGGCTCGCTCACCATCCTCGCCGAGGCGGTTCGCGGCACGCTCGGGCAGCTGGTGGAGATCTACTCGCTGGTGGTGCTGCGCCGCATTCACCGCGGGGGCTTCGTGTCGTTCGATTTCGGCGTCGGCAAGCTCGAGCAGGCCTGCAATCTGGCGATCGCCGTCAGCATGCTCGTGGGAGCGGTGTGGATCGGCGGCAAGGCGGTGCGCCTCGTCCTGGCGGCGGAGGACCTCGCCTCGCCGTTCGGCCTGGCCATGGCGGCCGTCTTCGGCGCCTTGAACACCTTGCTCAACTACGTCGCCTGGAACGAGGTCCGCAAAGCGTGCCGCCGCGGGCACTCGGTGATCATGCAGGCGCAGCTCAGATCGCGGCTGACCAAGCTCGTCTCGTCCCTCATCGTGCAGACGACCATGACCGTGGCCGCGCTCGCGCCCGACCCGTTGATCGCGGCCTGGGCCGATGGTCTCGGGGCGATGTTCGTGGCCGGCTACCTGATGGTGATCGCCGCCGGGATGCTGCGGGCCGGCCTGCCCGATCTCTTCGACCGTTCGGTCGACCAGGCGACAGGGCTGGCCATCCGGCGGGCGCTGGAGGAGCATGCCGGCGCATACCGGCATTTGGAGCGGGTGCGCTCGCGGCGTTCCGGCAGCACCACCTTCGTCGAGATCGCCCTGGCTTTCGATCCTGGTCTGCAGCTGGCCGATGTTCACCAGCGGATCGCCGGCATCCGCGCAGGCGTCGCCCGGGAGGTCGAAGGCGCCGACGTCTCGATCCTCGCCGCACCCCTCCGGCGAGAGCGAACCCTGTCCCGGCTCGACTCCTAGCCGCGGCGGCCGGACGTCAGGCTCTCACACTCTCGTCAGGTTGCGGTTCCGTAATGGGTACCACGAGCAGGCTGGTGAGTTTGTCGTACAGACCCCCGCGGTTCGTGCCCCGACTGGACGTACCAGCCATGACAGCCCACACCTCGCTGCGCCCGCAAGCTGCCGCCTCTCCCGCCCGATCGGGCGGCTCCGCGTCCGACCGCGTTTGCATCGACACCATCCGCACGCTGGCGATGGATGCGGTCCAGCAGGCCAATTCCGGCCATCCCGGCACGCCGATGGCACTGGCACCGGTCGCCTACACGCTGTGGCAGGACTTCCTGCGGTTCGACCCGGCCGCTCCCGCCTGGCCCGACCGCGACCGGTTCGTGCTCTCCTGCGGGCATGCCTCGATGCTGCTCTATGCGCTCCTGCACCTCGCCGGCGTGCGGGCGGAGGGAAGCCGGGCGGCGATCACGCTCGACGACATCAAGCATTTCCGCCAGCTCGACAGCCCGACCCCCGGCCATCCCGAGCGGCACCTCACCGCGGGTGTGGAGACCACGACCGGCCCGCTCGGCCAGGGCGTGGCCACCAGCGTCGGCATGGCGATCGCCGAACGCTGGCTGGCCGAGCACTACAACCGGCCCGGGCTCGTGCTGTTCGACCACGACGTCTATGCGCTCTGCAGCGACGGCGACATGATGGAGGGCGTGTCCGGCGAGGCGGCATCGATCGCGGGTCACCTCCGCCTCGCGAACCTCTGCTGGATCTACGATTCCAACAGCATCACCATCGAGGGCGAGACCGGCCTCGCCTTCGACGAGGATGTCGCCGCGCGGTTCGCCGCCTACCGTTGGGCGGTCCACCGGGTGGCCGACGCCAACGACCGGGCCGAGCTGGCTGCGGCGCTGGATCGCTTCAGGGCGACCGACGACCGGCCGACCCTGATCGTGGTGCGCAGCCATATCGGCTACGGCGCGCCGCACAAGCAGGACACGCGCGAGGCGCATGGCGAGCCCTTGGGCGAGGAGGAGGTGCGCCTCGCCAAGCGCAGCTATGGCTGGCCGGAGGACGCGAAGTTCCTGGTGCCGGACGGCGTCTACCGGCACTTCCAGGACGGCATCGGCCGCCGCGGCCGCGAGCTGCGCGAGGCGTGGGCGACCACCCTGGAGCGCTACCGGGGTGAGCACCCCGACCTCGCGCATGAGCTCGACCTGATGCTGCGGCACGAGCTGCCCGAGGGCTGGGATCGGGACATTCCGAGCTTTCCGGCCGACACGAAGGGGCTCGCCAGCCGTGACTCCTCGGCCAAGGTGCTGAATGCGGTGGCGCCGCGTATCCCCTGGCTGGTCGGCGGCTCGGCGGATCTGGCGCCGTCGACCAAGACGCGACTGACGTTCGCGGCCGCCGGCGACCTGGAGGCCGGCAATTACGGCGGCCGGAACATGCATTTCGGCATCCGCGAGCACGCCATGGCCGCCATCTGCAACGGCATGGCGCTCTCGTGGCTGCGTTCCTACGGCTCGAGCTTCCTGATCTTCAGCGACTACATGCGGCCGTCGATCCGGCTCTCGGCACTGATGGAGCTGCCGACGATCTGGATCTTCACCCACGATTCGATCGGTGTCGGCGAGGACGGGCCGACGCACCAGCCGGTGGAGCAGCTGATAGGACTCCGCGCCGTGCCGGGCTTGATCACGATCCGCCCCGCCGACGCCAACGAGGTCGCGGCGGCATGGCGCACGCTTCTCGCGATGGCAACGCAGCCGGTGTGCCTGATCCTGTCGCGGCAGGCGTTGCCGACGCTCGACCGGGACCGTCTGGCGCCGGCCGGCGGCCTCGCGCGCGGCGCTTATGTGCTGGCCGATCCCCCGGGCGGGGCGCCGCCCGACGTGATCCTCATCGGTACCGGCAGCGAGGTCGCGCTCTGCGTCCAGGCCTATGACGAGCTGAGCGCCCAGGACCAGCGCGTGCGGGTGGTCTCCATGCCCTGCTGCGAGCTGTTCGAGCGGCAGGACGAGGCGTACCGCGCCGAGGTGCTGCCGCCCGAGATCACGGCCCGGGTCTCGGTCGAGCAGGCGACGACGATCGGGTGGGAGCGCTATGTCGGCCTCACCGGGGCCAAGATCGGGATGCACAGCTTCGGCGCCTCGGCACCGATCAAGGCGCTGCAGGACAAGTTCGGCTTCACGCCCGAGAAGGTGGCCGAGGCGGCGCGCCAGCAGATCGCGCTCAGCGCGGGAAAGGCGAAGGCATGAATCCCCTGAAGCAACTCGGCGAGGTCGGGCAGTCGGTCTGGCTCGACTATGTCAGCCGCGGGCTGATCCAGCGCGGGGAGCTCGCCGGCCTGATCGAGCGCGACGGGCTCAAGGGCGTCACCTCGAACCCCGCGATCTTCGAGAAGGCGATCGGCGGCTCGGACGAGTACGATGCGGATCTGGTGGATTTCGTGCGCCATACCGGCGGCGACGCGACGGCGGTCTACGAGCATCTCGCCGTCGCGGACATCCGCCAGGGAGCCGACGTGCTGCGTCCGGTCTACGATGTCACGGACGGGCGCGACGGCTTCATCAGCCTGGAGGTCTCGCCCTATCTGGCGCTCGACACCCAAGCCACCGTCGTCGAGGCGCGCCGCCTGTGGCGCGCGGCCGGCAAGCCGAACGTGATGATCAAGGTTCCCGGCACGCAGGCCGGCGTGCCGGCGATCCGCACGCTGACCGGAGAAGGCATCAACATCAACGTCACGCTGCTGTTCTCCTTGCGCTCCTACGAAGCCGTGGCGGAAGCCTACATCGCCGGCATCGAGGATCGCGTGGCGGCCGGCGGCGAGCCCACCGGAATCGCGAGCGTGGCCAGCTTCTTCGTCAGCCGGATCGATTCCGCGGTCGACAGGATGGTGGACGAGAAGCTCGCGGCCGCCGGTACGGATCGCGCCAGGCTCGAGCAGGTCAAAGGCAAGGTGGCGATCGCGAACGCGAAGATGGCCTACCAGCGCGGCAAGGAGCTGTTCGCAGGGCCGCGCTGGGAGGCGCTGGCGGCCCGCGGCGCCAGGCCGCAACGGCTGCTGTGGGCGTCCACCGGCACCAAGAACAAGGCCTACAGCGATGTCCTCTACGTCGAGTCGTTGATCGGGCGGGACACGATCAACACCATGCCGCCGGCGACGATGGACGCGTTCCGCGACCACGGCACGGTGACCGCCGATGCGATCGAGGCGGATCTGGAGGCTGCCCGCGCCACCCTGGCAGCGTTGGCGGGGCTCGGCATCTCGCTGCAGAAGATCACGGAGGATCTGGTCGTCGACGGGGTCGAGAAGTTCTCGGACGCGGCCGACAAGCTTCTGGCGGCGGTCGCGAGCAAGCGGGCGCAGGCGGTACATGGCGAGCCGACGCGGCGCTGAGCGCGCACGGGGGAGAGCAGGATGCAGCTGGGCGTGGTGGGTCTCGGCCGGATGGGTGGCAACATCGTCCGGCGGCTGCAGGGTCGCGGGCATGCCTGCGTGGTGTACGATGCGCGGCCGGAGGCGGTCGCGGCGCT
>JBFWWD010000199.1:0-10972 GCA_050246385.1 Geminicoccaceae bacterium | reverse complement strand
GAGGGGCAGCAGGTGGTGAACCAGATCGGCGCCTATTGCGGCCCCGACCCGAGCCGGCCCGGCCGCTTCTTCGCCAAGACCGAGCTGATCGCCTTCTCCGATCCGAACGACCTGATTAGCTACCCGATCCCGGACCAGTTCGCCGACCGGCACATCGACTCGCGGCTGTGCCCGAGCGTGACCAACGTGACCATCAACGTGGTCTCGGTCAGCTCGCTGCTCGGGCTGGGCGAGGTCGCCAACCCGCTCGGCGCCCATAGCGGCTACGCCGCGGACGAGCGCGTCGGCGGCCTCATTGCGCAGGGTGCGGGTCATCCGAACGTGGCGCCGATCGTGGCCGAGCGCTGCACTTTCCGTGCCACCGACGAGAGCCTGATGCACTGAGCGCCGACCGGCCGGATTGTGCCGGGAATCACAGATCCACGACCGGGGCGCGCATAGCTTCCGGATCGGTTTCAGCACTGCGGATCGGGCCGGGCGATGGGCAGGAAGGTCGTGGTGTGCTGCGACGGGACCTGGAACGATCCCGCCGACCGCACCAACATCTACCGCAGCTACGCGCTGCTGCGGGGCGTGCTGGCCGACCGCGTGGAGCGCAGGCTCGGCGACGACCGGGAGATCGCCGGCGGCAAGGCGCCGGACGGGCAGGCATGCCTGCTCTACTACGACACCGGGGTCGGCACGCGGCGCTGGCAGCGCGGCAGTGGCGGCGTGTTCGGCGCCGGACTCGGCGAGAACGTCCGCCAGGCCTACGAATTCCTCGCCGAGGAGGCGCGCGAGGACGACGAGCTGTACCTCACCGGCTTCTCGCGCGGCGCGTTCACGGTCCGCTCGCTGTGCGGCATGCTGGGCTGCGCCGGGCTGCCGCGCAACCACGGCGCGCAGGCGGTCGCCGACGCCTGGGCCTACTACCGCACGCCGCCCAAGGAGCGCCGGCCGCGCGACGAGGTGCTGGCGGCGCACGCGCCGCGCCCGGCCTTCGTCCGCTTCCTCGGCGTCTACGACACGGTGGGCTCGCTCGGCGTGCCGGTGCCGCAGCTGGGCTTCCTCAACGGTCTGGTCGAGCGTCTGCTCGGCGGCGTGATCCGCTTCCACGACACGACCCTGGGCGGCAATGTCGAGACCGCCTGCCAGGCGCTGGCGATCCACGAGCGGCGGGGCACCTTCAAGCCGGTGGTCTGGTCGCGCGCACCGGGGCGGGTGACGCTGCGCGACGGCAGCGAGCGCCTGCAGCAGGTGCTGCAGGTCTGGTTCGCCGGCTCGCACGCCAATGTCGGCGGCGGCTATCCGCAGGCCGACCTGTCCGACCTCGCGCTGGACTGGATGCTGCGCCGTGCCGTCGACTGCGGCCTGCCGCTGCCCGAGGCCGATCTCGCGGCCGCGGTCGCCGGCAACTGCTATGGCTGCCGCAACGATTCCGACCGGAGCTGGCTCGGGCGGCTCACCAACGGCGACACGCTGCGCACGGTCAGGGCGCTCACCTCCGGGCCGCTCCTGATGCTGGGGCCGGTCGCCTGGATCGCGGATTTCTGCGCCAACCTGCTGACGGTGAGGCCGGCCGAGCGCCAGATCGGCGGCGAGAACGAGGCCGACGACGGCACGCTCAGCGTGCCGGTGGGCGAGAGGATCCACGGCTCGGTGTTCGAGCGCTACCGCGGCGACTACCTGCCCGAATCGGTCCGCCACGCCCTCGGCGCGAAGGTGGAGATGTTCAAGGAGCGCGCCGAGCGGCGCCGCGAGCTGCCCGGGACGGAGAACGCGGTCGTCAACGGCGTCGCCTGCCCGCTGCTCGACATCACCCCCTCGGGCGCCTGTGTGCGCGCGAGCTGGCTCGCGGCGGGTGCCGAGGTCGCGTTCCAAAGGACCGGCTATCCCGCCTGCCAGGCGCGCGTGGTCTGGCGCAGGGACGACGAGGCGGGGCTGCAGCTGGTGGCGAAGAAGGACGCCGCAGCGCCGCCGGACCGGGCTGCGAACGTCGGCCAGGGCTGACCCGGACCGCCGGGCTAGTAGGGTGTCACCAGCTCCGTCTCCCCGGTGTCGAGGACGAAGACGGCCAGCAGGCGCGCCCGCTCGGTCGAGCTCGCGTTCTTGCTGACGGCATGATGATCGCCGGGCAGCTCGGTCCAGTTCTCGCCGGCCCGGTACACCGTCTCCGGCCCGTCATTGACCTTGCTGGCGATGGCACCCTCGAGGACGGTCGCATAGATCAACGCGGACCGGGGATGGGTGTGCGCCACCGACGAGCCGCCCGGCCCGTACTCGACCAGGACGCCTCTGACGCTCTTCCCTGGCAGGTTCGGGATCTCATGGTCGTAGACCACGGTGACCTTGGCGTCGTGGCTGCCCTCGATCACAACCTCGCTCGTGGCCGTCTGGGCGGCGGCGGGCGCGGCACCCGCCGCACCGGCGGTGAGCATCAGGGCACACAGGATCATCGGTCTCATCGGGCTTTCCTCTTCTGCCTTGGCCGGGTGGTTCAGACTGCAGCCGGCTGCCGGCGCAGCCATTCCTCGAGGCCGATCCGGCCGAGGCGCGCCTCGCCCACCGGCACCAGCGAGCGCTCCTCGACCCGGCCGCCGAAGTAGCGGGCGTCGGGGTCGCTCACGACCTCGCGCGGATCGCCCACTGCCTTGAGATAGCGGGCGACGATGTCGCTGAACGGCGCCCGCTCGGGGCCGGCGATCTCGATCCTGCCGTTGCGGGGCGTCGCGAGCGCCACCTCGGCGATGATGGCGGCGACGTCGTCCGCCGCGATCGGCTGGAACAGGCCGGGCGAGATCCTGACCACGTCGCCATCCGCACCCGAGGCGGCGATGGCGCCGAGAAACTCCAGGAACTGGGTCGACCGGACGATGGTGTAGGGGATGCCCGAGGCCTCGATCAGTTTCTCCTGGGCCAGCTTGGCGCGGAGATAGCCGTTGTCGGGCATCCGGTCGGTGCCGACGATGGACAGTGCCACATGATGCCCGACGCCGGCCGCGGCCTCCGCCGCAAGCAGGTTGCGGCCCGAGGTCTGGAAGAACTCCAGCACCGCCCGGTCCTCGAACGAGGGTGAATTGGCGAGGTCGATCACCACCTGCGTCCCGGTCATGGCCGCTTCGAGGCCCTCGCCGGTGATGGTGTTGACGCCGGTTTTGGGTGAGGCAGCAATGACCTCGTGGCCGCCCTTGCGCAGAATCGCGACCACCTTCGAGCCAATCAGGCCCGTACCTCCGATGACGAGGATCTTCACGCTGTTGCCCTCCGATCGATCCAGGACGGCTTCACGCCGAACCACGCGGGGAAGATGCCTGAGATCTGTGGCAAGGACCTCGCGGCGGCCATGGGCCCCGCTTGAATTTTGCTTGGTTGTTCGGCCAAGAGAGCGCTGTTCCGGCAGTCGCCGGTCGGCTCGATCCGGCGCCGGGTACCGTCAGTACGACCATTCCGACTGCCAGGCGCCCCTGGTCTTGCGCAAGCACGATCAGGCGGGCTGCCGCTGGTGGTGAAGAAGGGCGCCGCGATCCGGACAAGCTAGCCCAGCGCCACGCGGCCCGCCCGCACTCAAGACCTTTGCGCCGGCGCGGCAGTGGTGGCACGGTCCCGCCCAATTGGGAGGCGACGTCGCATGGCCGAGCGCGCGGAAGCCGACGCGTGGGAAGGGATCGGGCCCGCGCCGGTGCCGGGCGGCGGCGCGGCGGCGTTGCGCAACGTCACCAAATCGTTCGGCGGCACGGTCGCGGTGCGCGACGTGTCGCTCGAGCTGCATCCCGGCGAGGTCCTGGCCCTGCTGGGCGAGAACGGCGCTGGCAAGAGCACCTGCGTCAAGCTGCTGGCCGGCGTGCATCGGCCGGACTCGGGCGAGGTGCTCCTGGCCGGACGGCCCGTGCATCTCCAGGCACCCCTGGACGCGCAGCGTCGGGGCGTCGCGGTGATGCACCAGCATCCCGGCCTGTTCCCCGACCTGGCCGTCGAGGAGAACCTGCTCGTCGGCCACGAGCAGGCGGTGGGGCTCGGTCTTCTCGACCGGACCCGGATGCGCCGGGATGCGTTGCGCCTTCTGGATCTGGTCGGCCTCGCCTGCCGGCCCGACACGCCGCTGCGGCAGCTGCGCAGCTCGGAGCAGCAACTGGTCGAGATCGCCCGTGCGCTGTCGGTCAACGCGCGCGTCCTGATCATGGACGAGCCCACGGCGGCCCTCTCGCTGCGCGAGGTCGATCGGCTGTTCGAGGTGGTCGACCGGCTGCGTCGGCAGGGCGTGGCGATGATGTTCGTCGGTCATCGCATGGACGAGATCTACCGCGTGGCCGACCGGGTGAGCGTGCTGCGCGACGGGCGGCTGGTGGCCACCTCCCCGATCGCCGAGATGCCGCGCGAGCGCGCCGTGCGGCTGATGGTCGGCCGTGCGCTGGGCGACATGTACCCGGCGCGTGCCGCCGATATCGGGCAGACGGTCCTCGAGGTTAGCGGCCTGGAGCGCGCCGGTGCCTTTGCCGGCGTCTCCTTCACGGTACGGGCCGGCGAGATCCTGGGCTTCGCGGGGCTGGTCGGCAGCGGCCGCACCGAGATCGCGCGCGTCCTGTTCGGCGTCGACCGGGCCGATGCCGGCACCATCCGGCTCGACGGCCGCGAGGTCGCCTTCGCCGCACCCGGCGATGCCATGGCGGCCGGGGTGGCGTACGTCTCCGAGGATCGGATCGGGCAGAGCCTGGTGATGGATTTCTCGATCCTCGCCAACGCGTCGCTGCCGGTGATCGCGCGGGCGACGAGGGCCGGGCTGATCGTCCCGAGCCGGGAGCTGGGCCTGGTGCGCGGCCATCTCGAGCGGCTGCGGCTGCGCTTTCGCAGCTACCTCCAGCCGGTCAGGACCCTGTCCGGCGGCAACCAGCAGAAGGTCGTGCTGTCGAAGTGGCTGGCGACCAAGCCGCGCCTGCTGATCCTGGACGAGCCGACCCAGGGCATCGACGTGCAGACCAAGGCCGAGGTCCACGGCGTGATCGCCGATCTCGCCGGGCAGGGGCTGGCGATCGTCCTGATCTCCTCCGAGCTGCCCGAGCTCTTGGGCATGTGCGACCGGATCGTCGTGCTGCGCGAGGGCCGGATCACCGCGGAGCTGCCCGCGGCCGAGGCCACGCAGGAGCGCGTGCTCTACGGCATGACGGACGCCGGCAGCGCGGTGCCGGCGCAGGCGGCAGCGGCGGAGCAGACTCCGGCCGATGCTGTCGGCGCCTCGGGCTGGCTTCACGGCATCGTCCCGCAACGCGAGCTCGGCCTGGCCCTGGCCATGGCGGCCGTGATCGTCCCGGTGTCGATCCTCAACCCGCGCATGCTGAGCGGCGCCAATCTCAGCGCACTGGCGATGGATGCGGGCCTGCTCGCCATCGTCGCCGCCGGACAGATGCTGGTCGTGCTGACCCGCAACATCGACCTGTCGGTGGCCTCGGTGATCGGCCTGTCCGCCTATGTCGCCGCCGACCTCCTGCGCAGCCACCCCGACCTCGGCGTGCTCGGCGGCATCCTGGCCGCCTCGGGCGCCGGGCTTGCCTGCGGCCTGCTCAACGGCCTGGTCGTGACCGTGGGCCGCGTGCCCTCGATCGTGGTCACGCTGGGCACGCTCACTTTGTTTCGCGGACTCACCAGCCTCTATGCCGGCGGCAAGCAGGTGAGCGCCGACCAGGTGCCCCAGGCCTGGCTCGACCTGACCAGCGCCAGCGTCGCCGGCATTCCGGCCGTGGTGCTGATCGGCCTCGCCACCCTCGTCGCGCTCGGCTTCGTGCTGCGCTCGACCGCGGCCGGCCGGGAGCTGTACGCGATCGGCTCGAATCCGGACGGCGCCGAGCTGATCGGCATCCGCGTGAGACGGCGCGTGCTTGGCGCCTTCGCATTCTCGGGCCTGCTCGCCGGCTTCGACGGCGCCTTGTGGGCCTCGCGCTACGCCACCATCGACGCCCGCGTCGCCCTGGGCTTCGAGCTCACGGTCATCGCTGCCGTGGTCGTGGGCGGCGTCGCCATCCGCGGCGGCTCGGGGACGGTGCTCGGCATGGCGCTGGGCGCCCTCACCCTGCTCGTGATCCGCAACGGGCTGACCCTGGTCCGGGTCGACCCGCTCTGGCTGCAGGGCGTGTACGGGCTGGTGATCCTGGTCGCGATCACCATCGACGCATTCGTGGTCCGCCGGACCATGCGCCCGCGATGATCGCCCGGCTCGCGCAACGGCTGGCGAGCTGGGAAGGCTTCCTGGCGGTGCTGGCGCTGGGGCTGCTGGGCTATGCGGCACTCGCCGTGCCCAACTTCACCAGCGCGTTCAACCTGTCCCAGGCGGCGGCCGGCATGTCGGAGAAGGCCCTGCTGACGCTGCCTCTGGTGCTGCTGATCATCGCGCGCGAGATCGACCTCTCGGTCGCGAGCATCCTGGCGCTCACCAGCGTGGTGCTGGGCCTGCTGGTGCAGGCCGGCACGCCGCTCCTGGCGGCGGTGCCGCTCGTGCTGCTCGCCGGGGCCGCCGCCGGCGCCTTCAACGGCCTGCTCGTCACCCTCCTCGACCTGCCGTCCCTGGTGGTCACGCTGGGGACGCTCGCCATGTTCCGCGGCGTCGGCTACATCCTGCTCGGCTCCGACTCGGTCAACCAGTTCCCCGACGCGCTCACGGACCTCGGGATCGAGAACGTGCCCGGCACCCAGGTGCCGTGGACCATCGTGCCGTTCCTGGTCCTGGCGCCGCTGTTCGCGGTCGTGCTCCAGCACACCCCCACCGGCCGCCGGATCTATGCGCTGGGCGGCAACCCGGATGCGGCGCTCTATGCCGGAGTGCGTGGCCGTCGCCTGCGCTTCATGCTGTTCGTGGTCTCCGGCCTTGTGTGCGCGCTGGCCGGGATCGTCTTCACCGCCCGGCTCGCCAACGCCCGCGCCAACAACGCGCTCGGCTTCGAGCTCGACGTCATCACCATCGCGTTGCTGGGCGGGGTCAGCGTGTTCGGCGGGCGCGGCAAGCTCACCGGCGTGCTCTGGGCGCTCGTGCTGGTGGCGACGCTGCGCAACGTCCTCGGGCTGAACCAGGTGGGCGGCGACGCGCAGGGCATCGCCATCGGCCTCCTGCTGATCGGGTCGCTCCTGCTCAGCAACACGGCCGAGCGGCTGTTCGACCGCATCCGCACCCGACGCATGCTCGGCGCCGGGCCCACCCTCGACCAACTATCCACCTCAGGGAGTGGCAGATCATGAAGATGCATCTTCTCGCGACGGGCTGCGTGCTGGCGCTCGGCCCGCTCGTCGCCGGCGGCGCCGCGGCGGCCATGGAGTGCGCGAGCGGGCCGGTCACCGTGGGCTTCCTGCCCAAGCTCGACACCGACCCCTACTTCCAGGTGGCGAAGCTGGGCGCCGAGGAGGCCGCCAAGGAGATCGGCGGCACGGTGGTGCAGCAGGCGCCCTCGGCCGCGACCGCCGACGCGCAGATCGAGTTCATCAACAACCTGGTCTCGCAGGGCGTGAACGTGATCGCCATCGCCGGCAACGACGCCAACGCCGTGGCGCCGGCGCTCAAGCGCGCGGCGGCCCAGGGCGTGGGTGTCGTCGCCTACGATTCCGACGTCGCCAAGCCGGTGCGGGCCCTGTTCATGAACCAGGCCAAGTCCGACAGCCTCGCCGAGCAGATGCTGGAGAGCATGGGCAAGCTGATCGATTACGAGGGCGAGTTCGCGATCCTGTCCTCGACCCCCACGGCCACCAACCAGAACGCCTGGGTCGACTTCATGAAGAAGAAGCTCGAGAGCGAGCCCAAGTTCGCCAAGATGAAGCTGGTCCAGGTCGCCTATGGCGAGGAGAGCGAGCAGGTCAACCAGCAGCAGGCCCTGGCGCTGGCGCAGGCGTTTCCCGACCTGAAGGGGATCATCGTCCCGGCCGGCATCGGCCTGCCCGCGGCGGCCCGAGCGCTCGAGCAGGCCGGGCTGATCGACAAGATCAAGCTGACGGGCCTGGCACCGGCCACCTTCATGACCAAGTACATCAAGGCCGGCCAGGCCGAGGACATCTGGTGGAACGTCCAGGATCTGGGCTACCTCACCTATTATGCGGCGCAGGCCTATGCGCAGTGCAAGGTGACCGGGAAGGACGGCGAGAGCTTCGAGGCCGGCCGGCTCGGCAACTACACCGTGGGAGCCGACGGCGAGGTGGTGCTCGGCCCGGCGGTCATCGTCACGCCTGAGAACGTCGACAGCTTCAAGTTCTGAGCAAGGGCTCCCCCGGGCCGTCCGGGG
Source organism: Geminicoccaceae bacterium (assembly GCA_050246385.1). GTDB lineage: Bacteria > Pseudomonadota > Alphaproteobacteria > Geminicoccales > Geminicoccaceae > Benzoatithermus. Next base: position 2,741 of record JBFWWD010000199.1, on the reverse strand, counting down.
GAGCGCCCCCGCGCACGCTCTCGGCGGCGATGCGGGCCACGGTCCGGCGCAGCCAGCGGTGACCGGGGTCCTCGTCGTAGGAGGCGTGCCAGAGCAGCGAGACCGAGATTTCGGGCAGCTCGACCGGGGTCGGGCTCAGGGACAGGCCGAGGGCGGCGGCGAACAGCCGGGCCAGCCTTGCGTGCATGGTGGTGATCACGGGCGCGCCCGCCACCAGGAACGGCACGACCACGAAGCGCGGGGTAGTGAGCACCACGGTTCGCGACCGGCCGAGCTTCTCCAGCGCCTCGTCGACCACGCCGCGCTCGCCCTGGCGCAGGCTGGTCAGCACGTGCGGCAGCCGGACATAGTCCTGGAGCGAGATCGGCGGCGTCAGGCCGACCCGCTCGGCGTTGAACATGCACAGATAGGGGTCGGTCATCAGCCGGCGGCGCGTGTGGTGCGCCTTGCCTTCGGGGAACGCGCCGATGCCGACGCCGAGATCGATGTGATCCTCGTCCCGCTCGGCGAGCAGGCGCAGCCGGGCGGTCGAGAGGAGCCGCACGCGCAGCTGGGGCGCCTCGGCGCAGAGATGGGCGAGCAGGGTCGGCCCGAGCAGGACCTCGATGCCGTCCGGCAGACCGATGCGGAACTGGCGCTCGGCGGTGCGCGGATCGAAGCCCTCGTCGCGCGCCACCAGCGCCTGGATCTGCGCCAGCGCCACCCGCACCGGATCGACCAGCACCATGGCGCGCGGCGTCGGCCGCATCCCGTCGGGGCCGCGGGTCAAGAGCTCGTCCCCGAACAGCGTGCGCAGGCGCGCGAGATTGTGGCTCATCGCCGACTGGCCCAGGCCGACCCGGGCGGCCGCGCGGGTGACGCTGCGCTCGGTCAGCAGCGCGTCGAGCGCCACCAGCAGGTTGAGGTCGATGCGACCTAGATTGATGTGATCGATGGCCATTACCGATCCGATCTATTGGACCAATGGCTCATGACCATCCACGTTGCAGCGCAGCAGAAGACGGTTCCGGCACGCCGCCGGGGCCCGAACACGAGAGACCGACCATGACCCTGCGCACCCTGCTTGCCTCCGCTATCCTCGTGCCGTTCGCCGCCACGGCGGCGCATGCGGCCGAGCTGGCACCGATCGCTGCCCACGACATCCGGCTCGGCCCGGTTTCCGGCATCGTCTATTACACGGACGAACCCGGCGGCTATCGGGTGGTGGCGACGCTCGCCTCGGACGAGGACAGCCGCCCGGTCCGCTTCGAGGCGGTGCTGGCGCCCGGTCAGACGATGCTCCTTTCGAGCCCACGCGAGGCCGGTGTGGCGGCGGAGACGGTCGAGATCGTTCGCGAGGCCGACCATCTCGTCGTCCGCGAGCCGGCGCTGATCAACTGACCTCAGGCTTCCGGCTCCAGTTCCTGGGCGAACAGCGTGGCGCCGGAGGCATCCTTCAACGATACCGTCATCACCTCGCTACGCCCGTCGATGTCGATCTGACCGAAGAACTGGAGCCCGGCCGAGGGCGGGAGATTCACTTGGCCGGGCTCCGGCGCCTTCATGAACACCACCTCCGGGCCGAAGGTCGCGTCCAGATCGTTCGGGCCGAACGTGCCCGCGTTGAGCGGGCCGGACACGAACTCCCAGAATGGGGTGAAGTCCTGGAACCGGGCGCGGTTCGGGTCGTAGCGGTGGGCCGCCGTGTAGTGCACGTCCGCGGTCAGCCAGACCAGGTTCCTGATGTTGCGGTCGCGGACGAAGTGGAACAGCTCGGCGAACTCGAGCTCACGGCCCAAGGGTGGTCCCATGTCGCCCTGCGCCACCGCCTCGGCGCCTGTGCGGCTGCGCCAGTCGTCCCAGACGATCAGGCCGATCGGCATGTCGCAGGCGATCACCTTCCAGGTCGCCCGGCTGGCCGCCAGCGCCTGCATCAGCCAGGCGAGCTGCCGTTCGCCCAGGATGCGCGATTCGGGCGACAGCGCGGTCTGCATGCCGTCCGAGTTCGGCCCGCGATAGGAGCGCAGGTCGATCCGGAACACCTCCAGCGAGGGGCCGTAGGGGAAGCTGGTGTAGATGCGGTCCTGCTCCAGCGGGTGCAGGCGGGTCGGCATGAAATCGTGGAAGGCGCGCATCGAGCGCGCGGCGAGCAGCGCCACGCTGCCCTCGCGGAAGCGCTGGTCCTGGTCCTTGCGCAGCTCCCAGTACCAGTTGTCGACCACCTCGTGATCGTCCCACTGTGCGTACATCGGCACGGACGCATTGAATCGGCGCAGATTGTCGTCGAGCAGGTTGTAGGCGTAGTTCATGCGGAACTCGTGCAGCGTCTCGGCGACCTTCTCCTTCTCCGGGATGGTCAGGTTGCGCCACGGCTTGCCGTCCGGGCCGAGCCAGGTCTTGCCGTCCCAGGTCCGCGCCTCCGGGAAGACCGGATTGTCGGCATAGATCGTGTCGCCCGAGTGGATGAAGAAGTCGGGCTCGACCCGGCGCATCGTCTCGTAGATCCGCATCCCGCCCAGGTCGGGATTGATCCCCCAGCCCTGCCCCACGGTGTCGGCGGACCAGACGAAGCGGATGTCGCGCCGGGCGGCGGGCGGCGTGACAAAGCTGCCGCGCACGGGCTCGCTGCTGGTCCGCAGATCGCCGAGATCGAGGAAGTCCACCTCGACGAACACCCGCTGGCCGGCCGGCAGGCCGGGGAGATCGACCTTGGCGGCGTACCCGCGGTCCTCCAGCGCATCGACCGTCGCGGCACCGCCGAT
>JBFWWD010000198.1:0-10972 GCA_050246385.1 Geminicoccaceae bacterium | reverse complement strand
GGCCCCCCGCGGGCCGTTCCTACTCCGCCGCGATCCTCACGTCGCGGGCATAGGCCCGCGGGTCCTTGTAGATCGCGCCGTCCTTCATGATCATCGCGAACCGCGAGCGGTCGGCCATGATGCCGATATCGGCCAAGGGGTTGCCGTCGACCAGCAGGAGGTCGGCGAGATAGCCCTCGCGCACCTGGCCCAGCTCCCCGCCCATCCGCATCAGCTCGCCACCATGGCGCGTGGCGCAGATGATCGTCTCCATGGGCGAGTAGCCGAACAGGTCGACGAAATGCTTGAGGTCGCGGGCGTTGGTGCCCTGCGGCGTCCAGGCGAAGCCGTAGTCGCCGCCGACGACCACGCGGATGCCGCGCTTCTTGACCTCGGCATAGACCTCGGCGGTCTTCTCGAGATTGCGCTTCATGCCCATCTGCTCGACCAGCTCGGGGGTGATCCCCCAGGGCTCGGCCTCGTAGACGGTGTTGTGCAGCAGGCCGACGGCGGGACCGAGGAAGATCCGGTCCTTGGCCGCCTCCATCATGTCGAGCGCCTCGGCGTCGGCGAACTCGCAGTGATAGATGCAGTCGACGCCGTTCCTGACCGAGAGCTTGACGCTGTTGGCCGAGCGGGAGTGGGTCGCGACCTGCTTGCCGAACTCATGGGCGATCTCGCAGGCCATCTTGACCTCGTCGTCCATGTAGGTCGTGCAGCCGGCCGGCGCGTGCGGATAGAAATCGTCGCCCGAGACGTTGAGCTTGATGTTGTCCACGCCCTCGCGGATGCAGGTGCGCACTGCGCGGCGGATCTCCTCCGGCCCGTCGGCGATCAGCGCGAAGCTCTCGCGGTGCAGGTGCAGCTGGCGCTCGTCGCCCAGCCCGCCGGTGGCGACCAGCTCGGGGCTCGCCGCGCGCATCCGGGGGCCGGGGATCTCGCCGGCATTGACCGCGTTGCGCACCACCACGTCCAGGCGCGGCTTGGCCGAGGCGGCGCAGTAGATGCTGGTGAAGCCGCTCTCCAGCAGCAGCTTCACGTTGGCCGCGGTCTTGAGGGTGTGCTCCTCGGGCGGGATCATGCCGAGATGGAACGGCATCGAGACGCCGGTGAAGGACGGGTGGCAGTGACCCTCCACCATGCCCGGCATCAGCGTCATGCCATGGCCGTCGATCACCGTCTGGGCCTGCTCGCGCGCGATCTGGTTCCGGCCCTTGGCGACCGTGCGGATACGGTTGCCCTGGACGAGCACCTCGCCCGGATAGGGCTCGGCCCCCGACGCGTCGAGCACCGCGACGTCGGTCAACAGGATCGATCCCATTCCAGCCTCCCTGGGGCCTGCCGCGTGCGCGCGGCCGAGATCATTGATTCACGAAAGGATCGCGGACCATCCGTCCGGTGTCAATGCGCGAGCCCCGCCCTCCGGGGCGCGCGCCAGCCGTCGCGGGTGGCGAGCGCCAGCACGAGCGCGCCGAGCAGCAGCGGCGGCAGCCAGCCCGCGAGCACCGGCCGGATCAGGCCGACCTCGCCCAGGGCGCTGGCGACGCCGCTGCCGATCAGCAGCGTGAAGCCGATCGCCACCCCGGCCATGAACACCGGTGCGATCGAGGCGGTGCGGCTGAACCGGCGCACCAGCGCGAAGGCGAGCATCATCAGGAACATCGGCACGAAGGCACCCGCGATCCGCTGGTGCATCCAGGTGAGGTAGGGCTCCGGCGGCCGCAGGCCGTAGCCGCCCGCGAGGACGATGTCCCAGAGCTGGCCCAGGCCGAGCTCGCGCGGCGGCCGGGCGAGCAGCTGGATCCGCTCCACGTCGATCTTGCCCGGCCAGTCGAGGGTGGCGAGCCGCTCGACGCTGCGGTCGGCGATCCGCGAGCGCACCACGTCGTGCAGGCGCCAGCCGCCCCGGATGTCGGTGGCGGAGGCGGCGTCGATGCGCTCGGTGAGGATGCCGTCCGCGCCGCGCCGGAAGATGCTGAGGTCGACCACCTCGCCGGCCGAGATCGCGTTGGAGGACAGGCGGACGATGTCGTCGCCGCTGCGCAGCCAGTAGTAGGTCCCCGCCGTGCCCTCCGACGGGCGGTTGCGATACTCGCCGATGCCCCACAGGCGCAGCTGCTCGGTCGCGTGCGGCAGGACGCGGTCGTCGATCACGAGCTTGCCGGCGACCAGGCCGAGGCCGGCGGGGAGCAGCATCCACAGGATGCCGATCGGGCGCACGCCGGCGCTCCAGACGACGACGAGCTCGCGGTGGCGCAGCAGGTCGGCGACCGCGAGCAGCCCGGCGAGCAGTGCCGCCAGCGGCATCATCTCCGAGAGCATGATCGGCAGCCGCAGGCCGAAATAGTGCAGGCCCGCGGCGAGGGGCCCCTCCGGCGACTGGACCAGCTCGGGCCCGACGTCGATCAGGTCGATCACGGTGGCGAAGCCGATCACGCCGAACAGCACGACGAGGAAGCGCACCAGGAACATGCGGTTGAGATAGCGGGCGAGGACGCTCATGCGCGCGCCGCCGCGGTCCCGCGCCGCTTCGGCAGGAAGCGGCCGAGACGGTCGAACTGCCGGTCGAGCCAGATGCCCAGCCGCGGATCGGGCACCCGCCGCGCCGCGCGCACGAACATGGCGATGGAGATCGCGGTGAAGACCGCGAAGGGCAGCCAGAGACCCGCCCAGGCGGGCACCTTGTTGTTGTCGGCCAGCGCCTCGCCCATCTGCAGCACCTGATGGAAGGCGATCAGCATGGCGAGGCCGAGGACGAGCCCGTAGGAGCGCTGGCCCCGCACCCGGTCGATCGCGAGCGGGATGGCCATCAGCGGCAGGATCGGCAGGATCAGGATCCGTACCAGCCGCCCGTACAGCTCGGAGCTGATCTCCCAGGGATCGACGCCCGGCGGCAGGTTGTCGGACGCGTTCCACAGCTCGAGCAGGGTCATCTCGCGCTCGTCCTCGCCGCGAGGGCGAAAGTCCTCGGCCGGGTCGGCAAGGGCGGTCTCGAAATTGCGGAAACGGACGATCACCGGGGTGCCGCCCGAGCCGGTCGCAGCACCGTCCTCGGCCGGCACGAGCTGCTGCAGGCCGTTGTGCAGCCGCAGGATGATCGGCTCGGTCGGCCCCTGGCGCTCGGCCTCGCCCGAGGCGGCGGTGATCGTGATCGCGTCCTTGCCGGCACCGCCCTGGTAGAGGAACACGCCGGTCATCTCGCGTTTGTCGCCGGAGATGTGGTCGACCATGTAGGTCGTGTCGCCGAGCGTAGTGAACAGGCCGTCCTGGAGAAGGGTGGTGAACGAGGCGTTGGTGAGCGCGTAGGTGGCGGCGCGGTAGGCGTAGCGGGCGTAGGGTTGCAGCAGGCTGACGAGGATCGCGACGGTGACGGCCAGCACCAGCGAGGCAGCCAGGATCGGGCGCAGGAGCTGCGGCAGCCCGGCGCCCGACGCGTTCATCGCGGCCAGCTCGCCCTCGCGGCTGAGCCGGCTGAAGGTGAGCAGGATGCCGAGGAAGAACGCGACCGGCAGCGCCAAGCCCATATAGTGCGGGATCAGGTAGCCCAGCATCTCGAACACGACGAACAGGCTGCCGCGCCAGCCCACGACCAGATCGATCACCCGCAGCGTGCGCTCGGCGAGCAGTGCTATCAGCGCCACCAGGATCGCCGTGATCATGGGGCGGGCGATCTGCCCCAGGAGATACCGGCTGTAGATGGACATGAGCGCCCCGATGCGCCGCTGTTGCAGGGTTGTCCGAACGCGACCGGCCCGCCTAGGCCATCGCCTCCAGACGAATCTGGGCCGAGCCGGTGCCCGTCCGCACGCGGCGCTTGAACACGGACGCGAAGCGCGTCGTTTCCAGATCGAAACGCCGCAGCTCGAGATCGATGTCCCAACCGGCCGCCGTCCGGGTCAGCTCGTAGATCAGGTAGCCGCCCTCATGGTGGCGGTCGCCGCCGTGCAGCGAGGCCGAGGGGGCGCCCACGACCGGGATCGCGGCACCGTTGGAACGAAGCCCGCCGATCTGGAAAATATGCTGGTGGCCGCACAGGACCAGATCCACCGGATAGGCTGACAGCACGTCGGCGAGCTCGTCCGCGTCGACCAGGCGGCGGCGATAGTCGGTCATGGTCGCGACGGGCGGATGGTGCAGCAGGAGGACGCGGCAGCAGGTCTCGCCGTTCAGCACCGCCAGCATCTCCTCGAGCCGGCGAAGCTGCGGGCGCCCGAGCCGGCCGGTGGCGAAGGTCGGCGGCGTCGCCACGGCGGTCGACATGCCGATCACGGCGACCGGGCCGCGCCGGCGGAGGAAGGGGAAGTCGTCGGCCTCGCGCCCGCCGCCGCCGTCGCCGCACATGTAGTCGGACCAGTGCGCCCAGGCCTCGCGCCACTTCACCTCGACATAGGCGTCGTGATTGCCCGGGATCACGGTGATGTCCTCGGGCGTGCCGAGCTGGTTCAGCCAGGCGGCAGCCTGCACGAACTCGGCCGGCAGCGAGATGTTGACCAGATCGCCGGTGACCGCGACGTGGTCGGGCTCCTGCGCGTGCAGATCCTCGACCAGCGCGTCCAGCACCTCGCGCCGGTGCACCCGGTAGCGTCCCCGCCGCCACGACAGATAGCCGAGCACGCGCTGGTTCATCAGCGCCCGCGGGCTGACGCGCGGCATCGGCCCGAGATGGAGGTCGGACAGGTGGGCGAGGCGGAAGGTCACCGGTCGGCCCCGCTGCTGCCCCGATGCGGGGTCTCAGCCAGCTTGCGTGGCCTCGGAGAGAAGACCCCGCACGCGCGTGACGACGCGCTGGAGGTCGTTGAGCGGCCGGGGCGCCGCCACCGGGCCTTCGCCACCGAGGCGGACCAGGAGCCCGCGCGCCTCGAGCGAGCGCTGCAGCGCCTCGAGGTCGCGCGGGCGGAAGGCCAGGCCGCGCGTGGTGAGCCAGTCCATGAATCGGCCCGGAATGTGCTGCTGCAGCGGTGTTCCGCGATAGGTGTCGCCGCCCAGCAGCCGCAGCACGCCGCCCACCAGCGGCTTCACCACCGGTGCCTCGTCGTACCAGCGGGGCAGCCCGAACAGCGCGATCGGCCGCCCCGTCAGGCTCGCCTCGGCCAGCATGTCCGCATCGCCGGCAGTCAGGATGAACCGGTCCGCGGTCGCGATCGCGGCGGGACGGGGATCCTCCGCGCGCTCCGGCACCTCGGCGGGACCGGCGGCCTCGCGCACCGCCGCGAGGAGCTTGGCCGCGAAGCCCGGATCGGCCGCGATCGTCAGCGAGCCGCCGTGCCGGGCCGCTTCGGCTGCCGCCGCCCGGCCGAGCTCGCGGGCCCGGGCCTCGTCGAGGCGGTACGGACCCAGCGCGTTGGACAAGAGCAGCGCGGTGACCGGGTGGCCGGTGCCCTTCGCGGCGGCCGGCCGGGACGCGGGCTCGGCCAGCTGGGCCGCGACCTGCAGCACGTTGTCACGGATCGGCAGGCGGTCGTCCGGTGTCGCGACGATCAGGTCGAACAGCGAGAACGGCCCGCCGGGCCGGCCGAGCTGCACCAGGCGGGTGCGGCCGCCGGACCGGGCCCGGACCCAGCGCGCCACGGGCGCGGCGTGCTTGCCGCTGGCGATCAGCACGTCGGGCCAGGGCGGGGAGAGCGGATCGGAGCCGGCGGGGTCGAGGCCGCCGGTGCTGGCCCTGGACACGAGCCCGCGCAGGGCTGCCAGCGGTCCGAAGGCCAGCCGCTTCTCTTCGAGCCGGCCACCCAGCGCCGCCCCGATCCGCAGCACCTGACGGTCGGCGGCGGGGTTCTCGCCGGTCAGCGCCCAGATCAGCGGCTGCGCGGGCGGGGTCACCCGGCGCACCTGGATCGCGCCGACCTCGACCGCGCCGGTCGTGAGCGTGCGGACGGCGTCGAGCTGCCAGCTCACCCCGGGATGGTGGGCGGCGATCGCTCCGATGCGCCGGCGCCACCATTCCTCGCTGCCGACGCCCGCCTCGGCCGTGGTCGTGATCCGCAGCACGAGCGCACGGCTCGCCTTGGCGAACAGCTCGCGCAGCACCCAGTTGGCATCCGCACCCGGCACGCGCTCGAAGATGCCGGCGGCGGCCACCGCGTCGAACGACCCGTCCGGCAGGTTCCCGCCCGAGCGGGCGAAGTCGTGCCGCACCGGCTCCAGCGCCGCGGCCCCCAGCGGGGCGTCCTGGGCTCCGTTCATTCCGGTCACCAGGAGCGTGCCGGCGCCGACCGCCTGCAGCAGGATGCCGGCGGAAGGCGAGAGCAAGGGGCCTGCCGGCGCCGGCGGTCGCGGCTGGTTGGAGCCGAGCACGGCCGCGAACAGCGGGCTGGGCCGGTCCTTCATGAACACCTCGAAGCCGGCTTCGTCCGCACCCCGCTCCAGATCGTGCCAGATGTAGGCCAGCGGGTTCTCGTGGTAGGAATAGGCTTCGGGGAAGGGGTTCCAGGGCTGCTGGTGCAGGGCCGTGTAGTGCAGGCACTTGGTCCGGCCCTCGGCATATTCGAGGTCGCGCGCGTTCCAGTGCCCGTCGAGCTCGCCCCACAGTCCCGGCACCTCGGCCGGCTGCTTGGTGAGCGGACCCTTGGCGCCGTGGGCCGAGGCCGCCGCGCGGTTCCACCAGGGCAGCATCTTCGCGCAGTCGATCAGCATCACCGAGGTGTCGCGGGCGTCGATCGCGAGATAGCCGTGGCCGTCGAGCGGCAGGTCGAACAGGAGCGCCGGGTCGGCGAGGTAGATCTGGTCGACGTCGTTGTAGATCGCCTTGCCGCTGCGGCCGGCGAAGTCGGGAATGGCGAAGCGGTAGCAGGTGAAGCCGGTGCGCCAGCCGCGGCGGTCGAAGCCGGCCACGTTCTTCATCAGATGGATCTCGTAGACCCGAGACGGGTCGCGCACCTGCAGGACCGACCAGACGAACACGCGCTCCGCACGGTACTGACCCTCCTCGGTGCCGAGGAAGATCCGGACGGGCGGCAAGGGCGAGGGCGCGTGGCCCGGCACGGTGTCGAGGACGAGCTTGTCCGGATGCTCGCGCATATAGGGCCAAGACCCGTCGGGAGATGTCGTCACGGCTCCTGGACTCCGGGGATGGGCACGGGCGGCGTTTACGCCGCGGTGGCGGGAGCGTCAATTTTCACGCCCTGCGGCGGAGTCCGCAGCAGGGCGCGGCGCGCTTGGTTCGGGCGCGCGGGATCGCTATATCACGCGCGGATCGGCGCTTCCGCCCTCTACCCCTCCCGATCGAGCGATTCCATGGAACTGCGCAACATCGCGATCATCGCGCATGTCGACCACGGCAAGACCACCCTGGTCGACCGGCTGCTGCAGCAGTCCGGAACGTTCCGCGAGAACCAGCAGGTTCAGGAACGCGTCATGGACAGCAACGATCTCGAGCGCGAGCGCGGGATCACCATCCTGGCCAAATGCACCTCCGTGGTCTGGAAGGGCGTGCGGATCAACATCGTCGACACGCCCGGCCACGCCGATTTCGGCGGCGAGGTCGAGCGCATCCTGTCGATGGTCGACAGCTGCCTGCTCCTGGTCGACGCGGCCGAGGGGCCGATGCCGCAGACCAAGTTCGTGCTCGGCAAGGCACTGCGCCAGGGGCTGCGCCCGATCGCGGTGATCAACAAGGTGGACAAGACCGAGCAGCGCTCGGACGAGGTGCTCAACGAGATCTTCGATCTGTTCGCGGCACTCGACGCGGAGGAGCAGCAGCTCGACTTCCCGCACATCTATACCAGCGCCAAGCAGGGCTGGGCGGTGCGCGAGCTGGGCGACGAGCGGACCGATCTGGCGCCCTTGTTCGACCTGATCCTCGAGCATGTCCCGCCGCCGCGCGCCGAGGCGGACGGCCCGTTCCGCATGCTCACCACCACGCTCGAGGCCAATCCCTATCTCGGGCGCCTGCTGACCGGCCGGATCGAGTCGGGCCGCGTGCGGGCGAACATGGCCATCAAGGCGCTGAGCCGCGACGGCGAGCTGATCGAGCAGGGCCGGGTGACCAAGATCCTGGCCTTCCGCGGTCTCGACCGGCAGCCGGTCGAGGAGGCCGAGGCCGGCGACATCGTCGCCATCGCCGGGCTGTCCAAGGCCACCGTCGCCGACAGCCTGTGCGAGCCCGCGGTCGAGCAGCCGCTGGCGGCGCAGCCGATCGACCCCTCGACCATCGCCATGACCTTCTCGGTCAATGACGGCCCCTATGCCGGCCAGGACGGCACCAAGGTCACCTCGCGGCAGATCTGGGACCGGCTGCAGCGCGAGGCCGAGGGCAATGTCGCGATCCGGGTCACCCAGAGCGAGGAGCGCGACGCGTTCGAGGTCGCGGGCCGCGGCGAGCTGCAGCTCGCGGTGCTGATCGAGACCATGCGGCGCGAGGGCTTCGAGCTGTGCGCCGGCCGGCCGCGCGTCCTGTTCCAGACCGATCCGGCCACCGGCGCGCGGCTGGAGCCCATCGAGGAGGTCGTGGTCGACGTCGACGAGGAATATTCGGGCGTCGTGGTCGAGAAGCTGACCGCCCGGCGCGCCGAGCTCAAGGACATGCGCCCCGCCGGCGCCGGCAAGCAGCGGATCGTCTTCCACGCGCCCTCGCGCGCCCTGATCGGCTATCACGGCGAGTTCCTGACCGACACGCGCGGCACCGGCGTGCTGAACCGGGTGTTCGCCGCCTACGAGCCGTTCAAGGGTGCGATCCAGCAGCGCCACACCGGCGTCTTGATCTCCTCCGAGCTGGGCGAGGCGACCGCCTACGCCCTGTTCGGCCTCGAGGATCGCGGCCCGATGTTCATCGGCCCGGGCGAGAAGATCTATCCGGGCATGATCATCGGCGAGCACACCCGCGGCAACGATCTCGACGTCAATCCGCTGCGGGCGAAGAAGCTCACCAACATCCGCGCCGCGGGCAAGGACGACAACATCCTGCTCACCCCGCCCGTGCGCATGACGCTCGAGCGCTCGATCGCCTACGTCGCCGATGACGAGCTGGTCGAGGTGACGCCCAAGGCGATCCGGCTGCGCAAGCGCCATCTCGACGCGAACGACCGCAAGCGCATGGCGCGGCAGAAGGAGGTCGCCTGACGCTGCCGGTCCGCGCCGGCCCGGCCCGCGCCGGTATGGCGCAAATGCAACCATGGCGTGCTCGCTGAGCCGCCGGGCTCGATCGGTCTAGTGCGGTAGCTGCATCCCGGTACAGATTGCCTCGACATTCCTCGCGGCCGGGGTTCGGGCGTGCCCCGGCTGGCGGCGACAAGGACAAGACTGCCATGCCGAGGCTCGACAGCTGTGCCGCCGCCGCCGCGGCACTCACCGCGCTCGCGATCGGAGGCGGCGCGCAGGCCGCCGGCTACGCGCTCAAGGAGCAGTCGACCACCGCACAGGGTGCCGCCTTCGCCGGTGCCAGCGCCAGCGCCAGCGACGTCAGCTACATGTTCTTCAACCCCGCCTCCCTGGGCTGGGTCGAGCGGGTCGAGATCGAGGCGATGGCCACGGCCGTCATGCCCAAGGTCAAGCTCGAGCGCGCGAGCGGCTCCACCATTCTCGGCACGCCGATCTCCGGCGGGACGGAGGAGGACGACATCGCCGAGAACGCCGTGCTGCCCGCCTTCTACGCCGCGGTGCCGCTGCCGCGGGGGTTCCGCGTCGGGCTCGGCGTCAACGTCCCCTACGGCCTCGAGACCGACTATTCGCGCGACTGGGTCGGCCGCTATCACGGTATCCGCTCCGAGGTGACCACGGTCAACATCAACCCCGTCCTCGCCTGGCGGCCGGTCCCGTGGCTCGGCCTGGGCGGCGGATTCCAGGCCCAGTACATCGACGGCACGCTGACCAACGCGATCGACTTCGGCACCATCGGCGCGAGCGCCGGCATTCCGGGCTCGGTCCCGGGCGCCGAGGACGGCCATGCGCGCCTGCACGGCGACGACTGGGCCTATGGCTGGAACGCCGGGGTGATCCTCGAGCCGGTGGCCGGGACGCGCTTCGGCGTGTCCTACCGCTCCGAGGTCGACCACACCCTGCGCGGCGACGTCAATTTCACCGGCGACGATGCCGGCATCGCCAACCTCATCCGCGCCGGCACCGGTGCGTTCGCCGACACCGACGCCGATCTCAGCCTGACCACCCCGGCGAGCCTGTCCTTCGGGCTGCACCACGACCTCACCGACCGCGTGGCGCTGATGGCCGAGGCGCAGTGGACCGACTGGAGCGTGTTCGACCAGCTCACGGTCAAGTTCGACAACCCGGCCCAGCCGGACAGCGTCACCGAGGAGGAGTGGCGCGACACCTGGTTCTTCGCCGTCGGCGGTACCTTCAAGGCCACCGAGCAGCTCACCCTGCGCGCGGGCGTCGCCTACGACCAGAGCCCGGTGCGCGGCGACTACCGCACGCCGCGCATCCCCGACGGCGACCGCTACTGGCTGTCGCTCGGCGCCGGCTGGCAGCCGACCTCCTGGCTCGGGTTGGATGCCGCCTTCACCTACATCGACGTCGACGACACCAGCGTCCGGCTGTCCGCCTCCGACACCGGCAGCGCCGCCCGCGGCAATCTCAGCGCGGACTATGAGAGCTACATCGTGCTGGTCGGGCTCAGCGCGCGGATGCGGTTCTGACCGGCGGCGCGCGATCGAGCCGCGGCAGCGCGGCGAGGCCGGCGCGGATCGCGCCGGCAAAGCCCGCGGCGGCAGCCGCGAGCTGCCCCGGATCGTCCTCCGCCGGGGCGGGCAGGGTGGCGAGCGCGAGGAGCGCCCGTTCCGCGGGGCCCGCGATCCGGTCCCGGTAGCGGCTCGCCAGCGTCGCGGCCTGTGCTTCCCGGCCCAGCCTGCCTTGCGCGATGGCCAGCCAGAGCAGGTTCTCGGCCTGATCGGCGGTGAGCGGCCGGTCCGGCGAAGCACTCGCGAGCGCCGCCTCGGCGAGGGCGGCGACGCGGGGCCAGTCGCCGGCCCGTTCCGCCGCGGCGAGCTCGGCGCGCGGGTCGGGCGGCATCCGCTTCGAACCCGCCCGTGGCCTCGCCGCGGCG
>JBFWWD010000197.1:0-11158 GCA_050246385.1 Geminicoccaceae bacterium | reverse complement strand
CTCACGGATAGACTACGGACGACTGGTCGAGACCGCGTTGCGCACGGTGGTGCGCGACGTGCTGCTGCGTCTGGCCAAGGAGGGTGCGCCCCCGCCGCACCACTTCTACGTCACGTTCCGCACCCGCCACCCGGGCGTGGTGATTCCCGAGTTCCTGCGCGATCGCTATCCGACCGACATGACGATCGTGCTGCAGCACCAGTTCTGGGACCTCGCCATCGACGACGAGGGCTTCGCCGTGACCTTGAGCTTCAGCGACCAGCTGCAGCGCCTGCGCATCCCGTTCGCCGCGATCAAGGTGTTCGCCGACCCCGGGGTCGAGTTCGGCCTGCAGTTCACCATCGACGAGGACGGCGAGACCGAGTCGGCCGACGTCAGGCTGCTGGGCGCTTCCGTCAAGGGCGGCAAGGAAGAGCCGGGCGAGGCGGGCGCGGAGTCCGGCGGAGCCGAGATCGTCACCCTGGACCGCTTCCGCAAGAAGTAGCGCAGCCGGGGCTGCGACACCCCTTCGATTGACAGTCACGGCCGCCCGCGCGATCCCCGCGCCACCTGAGCAGACGGGAGCGGCCGTATGGATACCTCCGAGAACGTGCGCGTCGAGACCGATTCGTTCGGCCCGATCGAGGTCGATGCGGATCGCCTCTGGGGTGCTCAGACCCAGCGGTCGCTGCAGAACTTCAAGATCGGCGGCGAGCGGATGCCGCCCGCCATGATCCGTGCGCTGGGAATCGTCAAGCTCGCGGCCGCCCGCGTCAACGGCCAGCTCGGCCAGCTCGACGGCAAGCTCGGCGAGGCGATCATCAACGCCGCCAAGGAGGTGGTCGACGGCGGCCTGGACCAGGAGTTCCCGCTCGTGGTCTGGCAGACCGGCTCGGGCACCCAGACCAACATGAACGCCAACGAGGTGATCGCGGGACGCGCCAACGAGCTGCTCGGCGGCCAGCGCGGCGGCAAGTCGCCCGTGCACCCGAACGACCACGTCAATCGCGGCCAGTCCTCGAACGACAGCTTCCCGACCGCCATGCACGTCGCGGCGGCCGAGTTGACGGTCCGCGTCCTCGTCCCCGCGCTCGAGCATCTGCACGCGGCGCTGCGCAGGAAGCAGGACGAGTTCGCCGACATCATCAAGATCGGCCGCACCCACATGCAGGATGCGACGCCGCTCACCCTCGGGCAGGAGTTCTCGGCCTACGCCACCCAGGTCGCCTACGGCATCGAGCGGGTGAAGTCGGCACTCCCGCGGGTCTACGAGCTCGCCCAGGGCGGCACCGCGGTCGGCACCGGTCTCAATGCCAAGAAGGGCTTCGCCGAGGCGTTCGCCGCCGAGGTGGCCACGATCACCGGCCTGCCCTTCGTGACCGCCCCCAACAAGTTCGAGGCGCTCGCCGCCCATGATGCGCTCGCCGAGCTGCATGGGCAGCTCAACGTGGTGGCGGTGAGCCTGATGAAGATCGCCAACGACATCAGGCTGCTCGGCTCGGGCCCACGCTGCGGGCTCGGCGAGCTGAAGCTGCCGGAGAACGAGCCGGGCAGCTCGATCATGCCGGGCAAGGTCAACCCGACCCAGTCCGAGGCGCTGACCATGGTCTGCTACCAGGTCATGGGCAACAACGTCTCGGTGACCCTGGGTGCCAGCAACGGCCACCTCGAGCTCAACGTCTTCAAGCCGTTGATCATCTTCAACGTGCTGCAGTCGATCCGCCTCCTGGCCGACGCGAGCCGGAGCTTCACCGACAATTGCGTCGCGGGCATCGAGGCCGATCGCAAGCGGATCGCCAGGCTCCTGCACGAGAGCCTGATGCTGGTGACGGCGCTCAACCCGAAGATCGGCTACGACAACGCCGCCAAGGCGGCGAAGAAGGCGCATCAGGAGGGTACGACCCTCAAGCACGCCGCCGTCGACCTCGGCCTGCTCACCGAGGACGAGTTCGACCAGTGGGTACGACCCGAAGCGATGCTCGGGCCGTCCGACTGACCGGCCCTAGTTGGTGCCGTGCTGATGCTCCATGCCCGCCTCGCCGCCATGGGAGGGTGACTTCTCGATCGCCACCTCCACGGTGACGGCACCGGCCTGCTCGAAATCGAGGGTCAGAGGGAACTCCTGGCCCTCGACCAGTGGCTGCTTGAGCCCGATCAGCATGATGTGGAGCCCGCCGGGGGCCAGCTTGGCCTCGGCATCCGAGGGAAGCTCGACCGCCTGGACCGGGACCATCCTGCCGACGCCCTGAGCGTCGATCGTGGAGCTGTGGAGCTCGGCGGTCGCAGCCACCTCGGTCGAGACCCCCGTGAGCCGGTCCGCGGCGCCCGCGTTCATGATCACCATGTAGGCGGCGGCATTGCCCTTGGCCGCTGGGCGGGCCCAGGCGTGCTCGATCGTCAGCGAGCCGACCTTGGTCTCGTGCGCGACGGCGGTGCCCCCCACCATGAGGGCCATGATGCCGGCAGCAACAGCTCTACGCATTGATAGACTCCTGGTTGAGCAAGGGCGAGCTACCGCAGATCGATCTCGCCCTCGAAGGAAAGCTTGGTGAAATCGTCGACGAGCAGGTCGAGCCGGACGCGCCATCGCCCCGTCGCCGGCATGTCGACGGGCGCTGCCAGCACGACACCCGGTTGGGGCAGCGAGCCCGCGAGCCTCAAGGGCTCGAAGCCGGCCTCCGGCAGCGACCAGAGCAGCTCCGCCGAGCGGGCCATGATGGGCAGCCCGTCGCGATCCACGACCATGGCCTCGAGACGATTGGCACCCGACCTGCCCGGTCGCAGCGTGATGGTGGCCTGCCCTCCTCGCCCCGGCGCGACGATCGTCGCCTCCGGCTCGACCACGGCGACCGATCGCGGCGGCGGGCTCAGCGGGAACGTTGCCGTGACGGCGAGGACGGCAAGTGCCAGGACGATGTCCGCCGTCAGGGTCCGTCCGAGCCAGCGCGCGCCACCCGCACGGCCGGCCGCGATGGCGGGCGTGAGGACGACGCGGTTCACGAGTGCCACGGCAAGCAGTGCCAGCACCAGGGCGAGCTTGAGCAGCAGGCGCCAGCCATAGTCGGTCTCGAGCAGCGCGAACGGTCGGCCGCCCAGCTGGATCCAGGCCAGCGTCGCGCCGGTCAGGAGAAGCCCGCCGACAGCAAAGCTCGCGAGGCCGGAGAAGCGCCGCAGGTGGGTGGCCAGCTCCGCAGGGCCGTTGCGGAGGCACAAGAGCAGCGGCACGAAGGCGCCGATCCAGAACGCGGCGCCGAGTACGTGCAGCAGGACCGTCGGCCCGGCAAGCCAGCGCGGCGGAGCCGACGCGACATGTCCGGTCAGGGCGTGGCTGCAGACCACCAGCCCGACGCCGAGCATCAGGAACTGGCCCGACCTCGGCCCGAGGGCGAGGACCGCCAGACCTGCGAGGGCGACAACGGAGGCCAGCCCCAGCGAGGTGCCGGCGGCAACCATCCAGGGCTCCGGCGTCACAAGCGTGCCGATCGGAAGCCCGGCGAGATCGAGGCCGGAGAGCCCGAGGCGCAGAAGCACCGCCATGATCGCGGCCGAGGCCAGCGCGGCCGCCAGCCGACGGATGCGCCCCGCCAGGACCTCAGGCGGCCCGACCAGCCAGGCGAACAAGGCGGCCCCCATGGCTGCGAGCGCGGTGACGTAGAACAGCCAGCGGCCCACCGCGGCGAGGTAGCCGGTGGACCTGGATACGTCACCCTCGGCAACCGCACCCGGTGCAGGTTCCCCGACACCGAACCGGAGCGTCGCTCCGACAGGATGGGCGTCCATGGAGGTGACCCGGTAGCTCAGGAAGTAGCCACCCGGCGGCAGCGGGTCGCGAGGGCGGACGGTGACCAGCTCGTCATGGGCCTCGACCGCCATGCCCGTGAGCTCGCGACCCTCGCGATCGAGCAGCCGAACGGCAATGGGCCGAACCGGCTCGCTGAACTCGAGCTCGATGACTGCTGGCGGATCCGTGGAGGTTTCGCCGTCACCGGGATGCGAGCCGACGAGCACCGCATGTCCATGGGCGGGCGCGCTGGCGATGGCGGCGAGCCAGACCGCCGCCAGCGCCGCGCGCATCATGGGGCCAGGCCGCATGGCTGGCACCTGCCTGCTCAGTGCCCGGTCCCGGCCGTGATCGTCACGCCCGGCGCCGGCTCCTCGTAGTCGTCGGCGGACTTCCCGGCCTCGGGGATCTCGATCCAGCGATGCACGGCGCCCTCGGCGCATTCCTGGACGATCGGGAAGTAGACGATCGAGCCCACGGGGAAATCGGTCAGACGGGCGCGGAAAACGAACTCGTCGTACCAGTCGTCGGGCAGTTCGCCCCCGGTCCAGGCGATCTCGGTCACGCCCTCGCTCACGGGCGTGCCATAATAGTCGTAGGATCTGGCGTACGGTCCCTTGACCGTCGCCAGCTGCCAGCCGGCCTTGGGCATCGGCTTGGCGACGATCACGCCTTCGGGAATGCGCACCCGCACCGCCCGGGTCGGCTTGCCCTCGCAGCCGTGCCCGATGCGGATCACACCCTTGTAGGTGCTGTCCGCCGGCGCCTCCGTGGTCTCCAGGGTCGCGTGGGCAAGCGCGCTTCCGAAGGCGGTGAGGCTCAGCAGGCCTGCCGCGAGCAGGCGCATGACGGCTTTCGACATGAAGGTTCTCCAAAGCTGGGACGCTGTGCTGGAGCCACTGCTCCCGACGGCATCGGGGCGTGGCGCAGCGGCGGTCGCGGGTAGCTCAGGAGAAGGTTGGCGGGCCGCGTGGCGGTAGTGGAACGCGCGTCGTCGCGTGCTCGCACGGCGCAGCCCGGTCAAGGCCGTCCGCAGATTCCGCCGACGGCGCCAGGAGCACCAGCGCCATGCTGGTCCGGGCGGAGAGCGCCTTGGGCGGGCAGGGGGCGCAGCAACCGCTGCAGTCGTGAATGGCGTGATGATCGGCATCACGCCGATCCGATGTTCGGGCCGCATCGTCGATGACGACGGTCCGCGCGCCCTCGGCCGTGCACAGCTCCAGGACGAGCGTGCCGCCCCCGATCTGGATGACCGGGACGGCCGCCTGCGCGGCGGCGCCCAGAGCAGCCAGATAGAGCAGGATCAGAGCGCGCACGAGCAGACCGAACGACCCGAGCCGGGCAATCGGTTGTCGCCGTGCGATCCTGTGGGCTCCTCTGGCCATCGCCGGATCATGTCAGAGCCTGCCGGCGGCTGTCGAGCCGGCCGGAGCACTGCCGCGACGTTATGGAGGCGGCGTGCCAGACGGTACCGCAGCGATTCTTCCGGGCGCGCCGACGAAGCTGCGTTGCGTGTCGCCCAGGCCGAGCGTCCCGCTCAGGATCCAGGCCAGCAGATCCAGGCGCACCTCGAGACTGCCCTGGCCGGCCGGATAGCTCAGGCTGAGCGGGGCGGTGAGGATTCCCCTGTCCAGCGCGAACGAGCCCCCCAGCCTCAGCTCCCCCAGGCCGAGGTCGGGCAGATCGGACCGCGGCAGCGCGAGAGTGCCTTCCCCCGAGAGCGTACGGACGATGTCGGCGATGCTGCGCCCTTCCCCGAGCAGGGAGGCCCGAAGGTCGAGCTGGCCCGAGATCGCGCTGCCGACCCCCGAGGCCGTGGCGAGCTTCTCGATCCGGGCACCCTCGAGGCTGAGCTCCGCCCCGAGCACGACCGAGGCTCCCCGGCCTTCCAGCGTCGCGTTGCCCGAGAGGCGGCCGCCCGCGAGCGGGAGACGGACGTCGCGAAGCTCCATGTCACCGCCGATCAGCTCGAGGGCGAATCCAGCGCCACCGAGCTCCGTCTGACCCTGCCTGATCCGCCCGGCCTCGACGGCGAGGTCGAGATCGACCGCCTTGAGCCAGTCCCAGCCCAGCGGCTGGCGCGGCCACGCGCCGGGCCAGAGCCAGGGATCGCCCGGCGGAAAGCCGAGCGGGATGGCCACGGTATGGTAGATCGCGGCGGCGACGCTCGTGTCGAGGCCGTCCAGGGCGAGGGTGCCGGCGAGCTTCGGGCGGTCGCCGGTGGTCGTGATCCTCGCCTCGCCGGTGAGGCTGCTGCCAGGGACGGCAGCC
This sequence comes from Geminicoccaceae bacterium, assembly GCA_050246385.1. GTDB lineage: Bacteria > Pseudomonadota > Alphaproteobacteria > Geminicoccales > Geminicoccaceae > Benzoatithermus. The sequence continues at coordinate 5,127 of JBFWWD010000197.1, read as the reverse complement.
GTCACCCGCGCAAGCGCGGGGCCGCCATCCCGGCTCAATGTCGCCTGCGTGGAGACTGGACCGAAAACGGGTGCGTCGGGCGGCGCCGGCCAGCCGAGCGCCTCCAGCAGATCCCGCAGTTCGGCCGCATCGGCCGCCAGGGTCAGCTCCAGCGGCCCGTCGCTCGGCTCACCCTCGAGCCGCCCGCGCAGCGAGGCGTCCGCGCCGGTGCCGGAGAGGTTCAGGTCGACGGTGCTGACGCCGGCTTCACGCCGTGACGAGGCGGACAGGCGCAACGGCGCGAAACGGTCCAATGCGAGCGGCACATCGACCCCGAGGAGCCTCTGCAGCGGCCCGGACCGCGTGAGCGCCAGGCTCCCGCGCGCGTCCCAGGCGCCCGAGGGCAGGTCGACCACGCCCGCGAGCTCGAAGGACGTCCCGGCGAGATCCGCGAGCCGCAGCGTGGTCAGATCGAGCCGGCCCGCATCCAGCTTTCCCCGAACCACGAGCTCCCGGCCGCGCAGCACGTCGTGACTGACCTCGTCGATCTTCAGCGCCAGGGAACCGTCAAGCGCCTCCAGACGCGACCGCCGGAGCGCCCAGTCCTCGGGCCAGGGCGCATAGACCGCGGTGTTCAGCCGGTCGATCTGCAGGTCGAGATCGACGCGCCGCCTCGGACCGAAGTCGAACGCGGCCTTGCCGGTGGCGGAGCTGGCATCGAGGCGGGCATCGAGATCCGACAGTGCCAGCCGGTCGCGCGCGACGGTCGCGTTCGCCTTGAGATCGAGGCTGGTCAGGCCGCCCTCGGGCAGCAACGCGGCGTCGCTGCCGAGCCAGGCGAGCAGTCCGCGAAGGTCTCCGGACTGGACCGTCAGCGCACCGGTCAGCGGTGCCCCGGTCGGCTGCGGGCGGCCGCCGCGCCACTCGAACGCGGTCTGCCCGGGCAGGACAGCGTCGATCTCGCGTACATCCAGGCGGTTCGCCGACCAGCCGGCATCGAGCCTGAAGCGTCGCAGCTGTCCGTTGCCCCAGGTGACCGCGGCGATGTCGACCTTTACCGTTCCCGAGCCCGCCCGACCCCGCTCCATCGAGTCCGCGAGCCGCTCCAGCGAGCCGAGCACGGCCGGGCTCAGCTCCAGGCTGGTGCCCTCGAGCGTCACCTCCAACTGCTTTTCCGCGTCGAGCGCGAGCTCGGCCGCCCCGTGCAGCTCCCCCTCGGGCAGGGTCAGCTCCAGATCGGTCAGGCTGAGGGAGGCCGCGTCGACGCTCAGCCGCGCCCGCAGATCGGCAGCCGGCCAGGAAGCGGTGCTGAGCCAGCTCGGCAGGCGTCCGTGGCTGGCGGCGACGCTGATGCGCCCTTGGGCGGACGAGCCATCGTCCGAGACCCGGAAATGACCCGAGAAATCGAACGACGTGGACCGGTCCTTCGAACCGATCTCGGCCTCCACCTGCAACGGCATCGGCTGATCGAAGGCAAGCGGGCCGCCTTGCGCCGTCACGCGCAGCGGCTCTCCCTCGACGGCCATGGACGCGCTGAGGTCGAGCGCGCCCCCGGCATCCCGGACGAGGCCGAGATCGATCGAGCCGACGGTCATCGGGCTCGCGCCGCTCAGCTCGACGGAGCCGTCCACCACCTCGATGCGGTCGATCTCCGCCGCCGGACCGGCCGTCAGCGTGGCGAGGAGACGGTAGGGCGACGCCCCGCCGAGATCGGCGAGGGTAAGCGTCGGTCGTACCAGCTGCAGGCCGCGCGGCTCCAGCCGCCCCGCCAGCAAGGGAAGCACGGCGAGATCGATGTCGACCCGATCGGCGCTGAACCTGGAGCCGGGACCGACGGCGACCCGATCGCCGACCACGGCGCGCTCGATCGTCACCCGGGGCCGCGGCAGGATCTCCAGCCGGACGGCACCTTCGAGGCGCAGCTCGGCGCCCGCCGACTCGCGGATCATGCCGGCGATCTGCTCTCGCAGCGCCGGCACCTCGACGAGCTGGGGCCACGCGGCGAGGAACGCGACGACGAGGCCGATCAGCAGCCCGATAAGGACGAGAACGCCGCGCACCCCTGCCCGATCCAACCGCCCAGAGCTTCGACGACCCGGCTTTGGGCCACGCGGGAAAGCCTAGCCGTCACCGTTCCATGCCGGAATAGCGCCGTGGCCTGCCGCGGAGGAAAGGAACCGTGTTGTTCCGGCCGGGTCACGCTCGCGGGTGGGCACGGGCGTAGAGCGCGAGCAGCCGTCGTGCGTCCACCTCGGTATAGCCCTGCGTGGTGGACAGGCTGGCATGCCCGAGCAGCTCCTGGATCGCCCGCAGATCGGCGCCCGACCCGAGCAGGTGGGTGGCGAAGCTGTGGCGCAGCGCATGCGGCGTCGCCGTCTCCGGCAGGCCGAGGCCGATCCGCAGCTGGCGCACCAGCTTCTGCACCACCCCCTGCTGCAGGCGGCCACCCCGCACGCCCTTGAACAGCGGCTCATGTGGCAGGGGCGGCGTGGGACAGGCGTCGAGATAGGCCGCGAGCGCGGCGGCGACCACGGGCAGGACAGGGATCAGCCGCTCCTTGGCGCCCTTGCCATGAACCCGAAGCGCCCGCAGCGCGAGCGGATCGGCGCCGACGGACTCGCGGTCGAGGGCCAGGGCCTCGCCGATGCGCAGGCCTGCGCCATAGAGGACCAGGAGGAGGGCAGCGTCGCGCAAACCGACCCAGCCTTCGCGCGCTTCGGTTCGCGCCGAATCGATCAGCTCGCGGGCGTCGACCTCCGGCAGCGGCCGTGGCACGCGATGCGGCAGACGCGGCGTGCGCACCGCCTGCACGGCCGGATTGTGCAGGCCATGGCGGCGGTCGGCGTAGCGGAAGAACCCCCGCACGGCCGCCATCGCCCGTGCCGTGGAGGTGCGCGCATAGCCGTCCGTGTGGCGTCGCGCCAGCCACGCCCGCAGGTCCGGCAGGCCGAGCCCGGCGAGGTCGGCGACCTGGATCTGCCCGCCCTTGTGCCCGGCCATGAAGCGCAGGAAACCGGTCAGGTCGTCCTCGTAACCGTGCCGCGTCAGGACCGCCAGGCGGCGCTCCGAGGCCAGCCATTGGCGCCAGCCGTCGAGCACCACGACCAGATCGGGGGCGGCGTAGGGCGACAGGATCGATCCTCACGCTGACGCGGGTGCCGTGAGGATGCTATCTGGCCACTTCCTGTCAACGCCCGCGCTGGCCCGTCCCCATGTTCGCCTCGATCGTGCCCGTGCTGGTACCTGTCCCCCTCGACGGTCCGTTCGACTACCGGCTCGACGTCGGCGACCCGCCGCCGCCGGGGAGCTACGTGATCGTGCCGTTCGCCGGCCGCGAGCTGATCGGCGTGGTCTGGGACGAGCGGCCCGAGCGCTCCTTTCCGACCCACCGGCTGAAGGCGATCGCGGCCGTGCTCGACGCGCCGCCGATGCCCGCCGCCTTGCGCGCCCTGGTGTCGGAGGTCGCGGGCGAGACCCTGTCGCCGCGCGGTGCCGTCCTCAAGCTCGCGCTCAGCGTGCCCGCCGGCCTGGAGCCTTGGCCGGAGCGGCTGGTCTACCGGCGCGTCGAGCCGCGACGCGACGCGCGCATGACGCGGCAGCGCGAGCTCGTCCTCGCCGCGCTCCCGGGCGGGACCGCGCTGCCCGGCCCGGTGCTCGCCAAGGCGGCGGGCGTCGGCACCGGCGTCGTCCAGACCATGGCCCGCGACGGGCTGCTCGAGGCGGTCGCCACGGTGGATCGGCCATCCTGGCCCAGGCCCGACCCGGAGCGGCAGGGTGTCGTCCTGACGCCGGCCCAGGCATCCGCGGCCGAGCGATTGCGCGCGCTGGTGCGGGAACGTGCGGGCGTGGCGCTGCTCGACGGCGTGCCCGGCGCCGGCAAGACCGAGGTCTATCTCGAGGCGGTGGCCGAGGCGCTCCGCTCGGGCCGTCGGGTGCTGGTCCTGCTGCCCGAGATCGCGCTCTCGGCGCAATGGCTCGCACGGTTCGAGCGGCGCTTCGGGGCCGCCCCGGCCGTGTGGCATTCTGGGCTGACCGGCGCCCAGCGCCGGCGCACCTGGCGCCTGATCGCGGAGGGCGCCATCGACGTCGTGGTCGGCGCGCGCTCGGCCCTGTTCCTGCCGCTGGGCGATCTCGGCCTGATCGTGGTCGACGAGGAGCACGACGCGAGCTTCAAGCAGGAGGAGACGGTCCACTACCATGCGCGCGACGCCGCGCTGATGCGGGGCGCGCTCGAGCGCTGCCCGGTCGTGCTGGCTTCGGCGACCCCGTCGCTCGAGACGGCCGTGGCCGCCGGCATCGTGCGTGGCGGGTCCGAGGCGCGGCCGGGCTGGACGCACGTCGCGCTGCCCGCGCGCCACGGCAATGCGCGGATGCCGGAGATCGCGCTCGTGGATCTGCGTCGCGACCGGCCGGTGCGCGGCGGCTTCCTCGCCCCGCCCCTGCGCGAGGCGCTGTTCCGGAATCTCGAGGCCGGCGCGCAATCCCTGCTGTTCCTGAACCGCCGGGGATATGCGCCGCTCACCCTGTGCCGCGCCTGCGGCCATCGCCTGGCCTGCCCGAACTGCTCCGCCTGGCTGGTGGCCCATCGCCTGCGCGGCCGGCTGCAATGCCATCATTGCGGCTACGGCATGACCGTGCCCGAGCATTGCCCGAGCTGCGGAGCCGTGGGCCTGCTCACCGCCTCCGGCCCCGGCGTCGAGCGCCTCGCCGAGGAGCTGGGCGAGATCCTGCCCAAGGCGCGGCTCGCGGTGATGACCAGCGACACCGCGAGCGACACCGCCAGCGCCATGGCCCTGGTGGAGGCCATGGAGCGGCGCGAGGTCGACATCCTGATCGGCACCCAGATCATCGCCAAGGGCCACCATTTTCCGGATCTCACCCTGGTCGGCGTGGTCGACGCCGATCTCGGCCTTGGCGGCGGCGACCTGCGCGCGGCGGAGCGCACCTTCCAGCTCCTCTATCAGGTGGCCGGACGCGCCGGGCGGGAGGACCGCCCGGGCCGGGTGCTGATCCAGACGCATCTTCCCGAGCATCCGGTGATGCAGGCCCTCGCGGTCGGCGACAAGGACCGCTTCCTCGCGGTCGAGCTGGAGGAGCGCAGGATCGGCGAGATGCCGCCGTTCGGCCGCCTCGCCGCGCTCATCGTCT
>JBFWWD010000196.1:0-11171 GCA_050246385.1 Geminicoccaceae bacterium | reverse complement strand
TGACGAAGCTGGGCATCAGCGACGTCCTGCTGCTGGAGCGCAAGCAACTCACCTGCGGTACCACCTGGCACGCGGCGGGGCTGATCGGGCAGCTCCGCGCCACGCGGCGGATGACCGAGCTCGCCAAATACACCTCCGAGCTCCTGCACGCTCTGGAGGAGGAGACCGGGCAGGCGACGGGTTTCAAGCAGAACGGGTCGATCAGCCTGGCGCTCAACGAGGAGCGGTTCGAGGAGCTGAAGCGTGGCGCCTCGATGGCCAAGAACTTCGGCCTCGCGGTCGAGGTCGTGGGGCCAGCGGAGATCAAGTCCCGCCATCCTCTGCTCAAGGTCGGCGACGCGGTCGGCGGCGTGTTCCTGCCCAAGGACGGCCAAGCCAACCCGATCGATACCACCCAGGCCTTCGCCAAGGGCGCGCGGCAGGGCGGCGCCAGGATCGTCGAAGGCGCGAGGGTGGAGCGCATCCTGGTCGAGCAGGGCAGGGCCGTCGGGGTGATGACCGGCGAGGGTCCGATCGCCGCGTCGACCGTGGTCCTCGCCGCCGGCATGTGGTCGCGCGAGCTTGCGGCAGCGGTCGGCGTCTCCGTCCCGCTGCACGCGGCCGAGCATTTCTACATCGTCACCGAGCCGCTCGCCGAGGTGCCGCGCGACCTGCCGGTGCTGCGGGTCGCGGACGAGTGCACCTACTACAAGGAGGATGCCGGCAAGCTCCTGGTCGGTGCCTTCGAGCCGGTGGCCAAGCCGTGGGGCATGGACGGCATCGCCGATTCGTTCTGCTTCGACACGCTGCCCGAGGACATGGACCATTTCGAGCCGATCCTCGAGAGCGCCACCCACCGCCTGCCGATCCTGGCGACCGCCGGCATCCAGACCTTCTTCAACGGCCCGGAGAGCTTCACCCCCGACGACCGCTACCTGCTCGGCGAGACCGCCGAGGTGCGCGACCTGTTCGTCGCCTGCGGCTTCAACTCGATCGGCATCCAGAGTTCGGGCGGGGCGGGCAAGGTCCTGGCGGAGTGGATCCGGGACCGCCGCATGCCGGTCGACCTGACCGACGTCGACGTGCGCCGCCTGCACCCGTTCCAGAGCAACCGCACCTATCTGCGCGATCGGACGACCGAGACCCTGGGCCTGCTCTACGCCATGCACTGGCCCTACCGGCAGTACGCCACCGCGCGCGGCGCCCGTCGATCGCCGTTCCACGACCGGCTGCTCGCGGCCGGTGCGGTCATGGGTGAGACGGCAGGCTGGGAGCGGCCGAACTGGTATGCGCCGGAGGGCGTCCCGCCGGAGTATGCCTATTCGTGGGGGCGGCAGAACTGGTTCGAGCACACTGCCGCGGAATGCCGGGCGGTACGCGACGCCGTGGCTCTCTTCGACCAGTCGAGCTTCGCCAAGTTCCTGGTCCAGGGTGCGGACGCATGCGCGGTCCTCGACCGCCTGTCCGTGGCCGAGATGGACGCCCCCGCCGGCCGCCTCGTCTACACGCAATGGTGCAACGAGCAGGGCGGCATCGAGGCCGACCTGACGGTCACGCGCCTGGGCGAGGCCGAATTCCTCGTCGTCACCGGTGCCGCGGTCCAGACCCGCGACCTCGCCTGGCTCCGGGCGCATGTCCCCGCCGAGAGCCGCTGCACCGTGGTCGACATCACCTCCGGCCTGCCGATGCTCGGCCTCATGGGACCGCGCTCGCGCGAGCTGCTGGCCAAGCTCTCCGGCGAGGATCTCACCAACGCCGCCTTCCCCTTCGCCACCTCGCGCGAGCTGGAGATCGGCTATGCCCGCGTGCGGGCGAGCCGGATCACCTATGTCGGCGAGCTGGGCTTCGAGCTGTACGTGCCGGCCGAGTTCGCCGCCCACGTCTTCGACCGGATCGTCGACGCAGGTCGGGAATTCGGCCTGACCCATGCCGGCTACCACGCCATGAACGCCTGCCGGACCGAGAAGGGCTACCGCCATTGGGGCCACGACATCGGCCCCGAGGACGATCCGCTCGCGGCCGGCCTGGGCTTCTGCGTCGCCTGGGACAAGCCGGACGGCTTTCTCGGCCGCGACGCGCTGCTGCGCGCCCGCGAGCGCGGCAGGCCGACCCGCCGCCTCGTCCAGCTTCGGCTCTTGGACGACACGAAGCTGCTCTACCACGAGGAGCCGATCTGGGCCGGCGACCGGATTGTCGGCTCGGTCACCTCGGGCATGTACGGCCACCGCGTCGGCGCGCCGCTCGGCATGGGCTACCTCACCTTCGCCGAGGGCGTCAGCCAGGCTTGGCTCGACGCGCAGGAGCTCGAGATCGAAGTCGCCTGGCAGCGGGTCCCCGCGAGGGCGCGACTGGCCGCATGGTATGATCCGCTGAACGAGCGGATCAGGTCCTGAGGGCGTCCCGATCAGGCCGGGAAGGAGGCTTTTTGCGCGGTCGGCCGGTGCGGCCGCGTCGGATGTTTCCGATGCTTTTGCCACGAGTTTCCACGGCTCCTGTTCGCCTGGAGGGCGGGTCTCGGTAATCTCTGGTTTTGCCGGCGGAATGCGGGTTCCGGCAGCGCACCCGATCGGCGTGGGCGGACAACCCACGTCCCTCCCGCGACCGCGTCCTCCGCCCTGATTTCCTTGTATTTTCCAGGAAAACGGGCATGAAGGCACCAGACGATGGGTCGTGAGGGACGTTGGCCCAAGATATCGACCGGAAGTTGTGTCTCACGGCTGCGGCGCTGGGCGCGGTATCGCGCAAGGATCTCGCCGGGGCCTTTCGGCGCGTGAACGCGGCGACGTCGTTCGATCTCGATCGGGCGCACAAATGGCTTCAGGGCCGGGCGCAGCCCCGTGACGCGCGTCTCTACGACGACTGGGCGAAGCTCTTGCCGATCGGCCGGCCCGGGGCCTGGATCGCCGCCGCCTCGGTCGAGGAGTTCGTCGATGCGCTGACGGCGAGGGGGCCGCTGGACCGCGCGACGCTGCTCCACCAAGCCGATCGCTTCCATGGTGTGGCGGAGGGGCAGGGCCCGTGCTTCGTCGGGCGCTACGTCGCCTACTCGCACGCCTGGGCGCCCTACTTCCGTGGCCAGCTGATCCGCGGCGAGGTGACGATCGAGGCCGAGCGTGCTCGCGGGCGGCCGCTCGCGCGCTATGTCGAGTATCTGCCGACCGCCACCGTGCGGCTCGACGGCCCGGTCTCGCACCAGGAGCGGGCGCTCTATCTCGACCTGCGGGGAGCGGATACGACGCCGTTGCAGCTCTGCCTGTTCGCGCCGGTCGCGCCAGCGAGCCTCCTCGGCGGCGTGATGTCGGGCCTGACGCTGCTCAGCTCGGAGGTTCAGGTCTCGACGACGCGGATCGTGCTGGCGCGCCTGCCGGAAAACGCTCCCGGCCTCGGTGCGGACGATCACTACCTGCCCGCGCATTCTTCGCTCGCGGCCGATCTGGTCCGGCTGGGTCTCCCGGTCATGGATCGCGCGGCGGTGGATGCCGGGCTGCGGGCGTTTCTGGGCGCCGGAGCGGGAGGCGGGCTCGATCAGATCCGCTTCAGCGACTTCCGGACGCTGGTGGAGCTGTTCGACGGGCAATGGTTCGCAGCGACCGGCCGACGGGCCTGAGCCAGCACCGTCGGCCGGGCGTGTCGTCGTTCCCCGCGTGATCGTTGGCGCGAGCCTGTAGGGAAGACGGGCGCAGGCGCAAACAGTTTTCGGACGCAAACACCAAGGATTTCCAATCGATTTCCTGGAATGGGCGGTCGCTACGGCGTGGCGTGGTGGTGCATTGTCCGAAGGCGGGCCGCGTGCGAGCCTCGCGCGGCCAACGGGTGCCGGAGGTGAGCATGAAGGGTGAGACGATCGTCACGCTGTTCGGCGAGGACGAGATCCATGCTCGGGTCGAGCAGCTCGCCCAGGCGATCGACGCCGTTCTGCCGCAGCGCTTCACGCTCGTCGGCCTGCTCAAGGGCAGCTTCGTCTTCGCGGCCGACCTCGCCCGGGCATTGAGCAAGGCGGGGTCGCAGCCGCGCATCGAGTTCATGCGGGTCTCGAGCTACGGCAGCGGCATGGCCAGCTCGGGCATCGTCAGCCTGATGGGCGACGCGCCGGACGGCGTGCGGGGCGAACCCGTGCTGCTGGTCGACGACATCCAGGACACCGGCCGCACCCTGGCATTCACCCGCGACTTCCTCCTGGAGCGGGGTGCCTCGCGGGTCTGGACCTGCACGCTGCTCGACAAGCCGTCCCGGCGCGAGGTCACGACCGGCGAGGTGGACTTCGTCGGCTTCACCATCCCCGACGTGTTCGTGGTCGGCTACGGCATCGACTATGCCGAGCGCTACCGCGAGCTGCCCTACATCGGCAAGGTGCAGAGCTGACGGCGCGGCGGGGAACGCGACCTCCGGGCCGCCGTTACCGGGGCGGACCAGGATGGAGGATGCCATGTCCCCCCACTTCCGTTCGGCCCTGATCGCCGCGGCACTCGCCGGTGCACCCGCGATCGCGATGGCCGATCTCAGCCAGACCGACCGCGACTTCATCGAGCAGGCCGCGATGGGTGGCCACGAGGAGGTCTCCGCGGGCCAGAGCGCGGCCGAGGGCGACAATTCGGCGGTCGCGGCGTTCGGGCGCCAGATGGTCGAGGACCACACCAAGATGAACGACGAACTCGCGAGCATCGCCAAAAGCAAGGGCGTGACACCGCCCGACAGCGCGAGCCTGATGCAGCAGGCGAAGACCGCCGCGACCGGCATTCTGCCCGGCGCCACGTTCGATCGGACCTACATCAACACGCAGGTCGAGGACCACAAGACGACCCTCGAGCTGCTCCAGAACGAGGCCGCCAACGGCAACGATCCGGATCTGAAGGCGTTTGCGCAGAAATATGTGCCGATGATCCAGGAGCATCTGACCGAGGCGGAGAACGTGCAGCAGCAGCTCGGCCAGGACTAGCCGGACCGCGCGGTCCGCTTGACGCGGGCCTGCGTGCCGGGGAGCCTTGTCCGGACGGGCGAGGAGGCTCCCATGGCGCGACCGACATTCGGGGAGATGCTGCTCGGCACCGAGGGGCTGGCGCTGCTGCGCCTGGCGGCGACGGGCGATGCCGCGGCGCGCGAGACCCGGATCGCCGAGATCAGGAGCCTCGTCGCGCGCTACGACGCCGAGCTTTCGGAGCCTCTGGATACGCCCGAGTACGGTCTCGGCGAGGGCTATCGGCTCTGGTCGCGAAGCTACGACTCGCCCTTGCGCCTGTTCCCGGTCGAGGAGCCGGCCGTGCGCCCCCTGCTCGCCGAGCTGTCGCCGGGGCGCGTCCTCGACGCCGCCTGCGGCACGGGCCGCCACAGCGTCTGGCTGGCAGCGCACGGCCACGAGGTGGTCGGCGTCGATGCCTCGCCGGACATGCTGGCAAGGGCTCGGGCCAAGCTGCCCGACGCCCGCTTCGAAGAGGGCGAGCTGACGGCGCTGCCCTTGCCGGACGGCTCGGTCGACGCTGCTTTGTGCGCGCTGGCGCTGGTGCACGTCCCGGATCTGCGCCCGGCCATGGGCGAGCTCGCCCGGGTCGTTCGGCCGGGCGGCCGGATCGTGCTCAGCGACGTGCACCCGTTCCTGGTGGCGCTCGGCTGGCAGGCCCAGTTCCGTACCGCGGAGGGCGGGACCGGCTTCATGCGGCTCCATCGGCATCTGCCGTCCGACTATGCACGGGCGGCCATGGCGGCCGGCCTGTCCGTGCGCGGCATGTCCGAGCCACTGCTCCCGCCGGACTCGGCGGTGACGGTCGCTCAGGCCGCCATCCCCGAAGCCAACGCCCTCGCCTGGGCGGGACTGCCGGGGGTGATCGTCTGGGATCTGGTCAAACGGTAGTCTGCTTGGACCAGCATGCGCCCTTGCGCGCCCGCCGCCGGCACATAGATCATCCCCATGCTGCCGCTCTCCGTCCTCGACCTCTCCTTCGTCACCACCGCCACGCCCGGTGCCGCGGCCATTCGCCAGACGGTCGAGCTGGCGCGGGTGGTCGAGCGGCTCGGCTATGGGCGGATCTGGGTCGCCGAGCACCACAATCTGCCCTCGGTGGCGAGCGGGGCGCCCGAGATCATGATCGGGGCGATCGCCGCCGCGACCGCGCGCATCCGGGTCGGTGCCGGCGGCGTGATGCTGCCCAACCATGCGCCGCTGATGGTCGCCGAGCGCTTCAAGGTGCTGGAGGCGCTCCATCCGGGCCGGATCGATCTCGGCATCGGCCGCGCGCCGGGCACCGACCCGCGCACCTCGATGGCGCTGCGCTACCGCTCGGAGATGCGCGCCGACGACGACTTCCTCGACCGCTTCCAGGAGCTGCTGGCCTGGAAGACCGGCGAGTGGCCCGAGGGCCATCCGTTCCAGGCCATCCGGGTGATGCCCGAGGACGTGCCGGTGCCGCCGCTCTGGCTGCTCGGCTCGAGCGACTACAGCGCCGAGCTGGCCGGCCGGCTCGGGCTCGGCTTCGCCTTCGCGCACCATTTCGCGAGCCTGGACGCGGGAGTGGCGGTCGGCCGTTACCGCGAGCTGTTCCGGCCCTCGCGCTGGCTGGAGCGGCCGCACGTGATCCTGACCGTGGCGGCGATCTGCGCCGAGACCCAGGCCGAGGCCGAGCATTGGGCGAGCAGCGCCGACTGGGGTCATGTCCGCCGCGCGCGCGGCGACTACGGCCCGCTGGTCAGCCCGGAGGAGGCGCTGGCGCGGCCCTGGACGCCCGAGGAGGAGGCCCTGCGCCGGGCCAATCGCGCGCGGCTGTTCGTCGGCACGCCGGAGCTGGTGCGCGAGCGGCTGACGGGGCTCGCGACGCGCGTCGGGGCCGACGAGCTGATGGTCATGAGCGCCATGTTCGACCATGCCGCGAAGGTGCGGTCGTACGAGCTGCTGGCGCGCGCGTTCGAGCTGCCGGGGTCGGCTGCCGCCTAGGCCGAGCCCTCACGCCACCCGCTTGCGCCGGATCGCCTCGAGTGCCCGCCGCTGGTGGCGGTTGAGCGCACGCTCGGGTTCGTCTCGCACATCCGTGTCGTTGGCGGGCTCGGGTTCGTCTCGCAGCGCCGACAGCGGCGGGTCGAGCTTGCGGCGGCGCAGCGAGTTCAGGCTGCGCATGGCCGCGTCGTGCTCCTTGGCGATCTGGGTGCGGTAGCGCAGGAGGGTGGCGAGCGAGCGCATCGCCAGCGCCTGGGCCGCGCGGCGCGCCGGCTCCTCGGCGAGGGCGGCGGCGGAAAACAGGTCGGCCAGGATCCGCGCCTCCAGCCGGTCGGCGCGGATCTCGCGCCACAGGGCGCGGATGGCGAGCTCGGCCAGGTCGCGCTCGGCCGCGTCGCGCGGCCGCCACTGGTCGAGCCACGAGGCCTCGTGGGCCTTGAACTCCTCGGGGTCCTCGTCGGGCAGCAGGAAGAAGCTGCGCCCGGTCAGGCCGTGGCGGACCGAGTTCAGGGCCGAGCGGGCCTTGCCGGCCTCGCTGGTCGGGCCGGCGGAGAGGGCGCCGTTCAGGCGCGAGGCCTCGGACTGGGCAGGCGAAGGCGTGATCGGCATGGCGCGGGCTCCGGGAGAATGATCGGCCGGACTATCGTATAGGTTGAATATCTGTTCAAGGCTTATCGTCTCATGCGCGCGGGAGCCTGGCTGCAGGACATGGACTCCCACTGACGATGCGGCGGTCGTCGACCCGGCGCGCTCCTGGCCGACCGCCCGGCAGAAGCGGCTCGATCGCCGACCAGGCCTCGTCGCTCGGCCGCGGTCAGGATGGATGCTCTACGCCAGCTCGATACGCACGGTCTGCACGCCCCCGGCCACGGCGACCTCGACGACCTTGGGCTCCTGTTCCGCTGGAACGATGCTCAGCTTGCCGCTGCGCTCCAGCCGAGCCTCGGCAACCTGCTCCAGCCGCGACATCCCCTTGCTGCGCAGGTCCTCCGCCAAGTCGCGCTCGCTCACATGGGACGCCTGCATGGCCGCCCGGTCGGGCTCCCCGTCGCGGACGAGGACTTGCGAACGGCCTTTCACCGCCACGCCAAAGCCGTGCCAGCGCAGGGCCGCGGCCGAGAACACCCAGTGCATCACGACCAGCGCTCCGCCGGCGGCGAGCGCCGGGAAGAACGGCGCGTCGCCGGTGATCGCCCGGCTCACGGTCGCTCCCAGCATGACGCCGAGGATCACGTCGAAGGCGGTGCTGCGGCCCATGAAGCGCTTCTTGCCGAGACGCACGATGAGCAAGGTCGCGACGTAGACCACGGCGGCGCGAAGCGCCATCTGGGCGAGGCCGAGGTCCTTGGCCTCGGCGCCAAGCCCGAGCGCCAGCTGCGCCGCACCTTCGATCATGTTCACGACACTGTCCTCCTGCCCGCGGGTCGAGGCGTCTGCCGGACACGCCGTACCTTCAGGGACCGCCACCATTTTTCCTGACGGCGCGGTCAGTCCAGCTCGGCGAGGGCCGGCGGGGCGCGGATACGCCCATGGCGGAACTCGCGAAGGAGCTGGATGATGCTCGGATGCGCGCTCTCCCCGGACTCCCGAGGGTCATGCGCCACGACAGGGCGCGGCCCCAGCGCAGGAACATGACGTGCGGTGGCGGCTGCGCCAGGAAATGGGGTCTGACCCCGAACGCTTCGGGTGGATCTGCGGCACCGATACGGTTGCGCTATCGTTGCATCGGCGAAGCTTTCCGGATACTATCCGGAAAGCTTCGCGTTGGAGGCAGGATGTCGGATGCGCAGCAGCGGGCATTGGCCCGCCATCGCAGCCGCCGCCAGCGGGCCGGCATGGTGCGGCTGGAGCTTCAGGTGCGACGCGACGACGTGGAGCTGGTCCGCGGCGTGGCGCGCGCGCTGGCCGATCCGGCCCGTGAGGCCGAGACGCGAACGTTGTTGCGTGAGCATGTCGGCCGGGTGCCGGTCGATCTCAAGAGGCTGCTCGCCGCAGCACCGTTGGAGGGCGTTGACCTCGAGCGTGAGCGAGATCTGGGCCGGCCAGTCGAGTTGTGACCTGGCTGCTCGACACGAACGTGATCTCGGAGGTTGGCAAGGGTCCGCGCTGCGACCCGAACGTCGCCCGCTGGTACGATGGCGTCGCTGCGGCCGATCTCCATCTGAGCGTGCTGGTTCTGGGCGAGTTGGGCAAGGGCATCGAGCAACTGCGCCCACGTGAGCCGGTGCGCGCGGAGGCGTTGCAGCGCTGGCTCGACGACGTCGCCGCGGCATTCGCTGCGCGCATCCTGCCGGTGGGACGCGAGATCGCCGAATGTTGGGGCATGATGGCCGCGATCCGTCCGGTGTCCGTGATCGACGGCCTGCTGGCCGCCACGGCCAAGGTCCACGGGCTGGTGCTGGTCACGCGCAACACGCGCGACGTCGCCGGGCTGGGAGCGGAAGTGCTCGATCCGTTTGCGGCTGCGTTACCGCGCGGAAACGAGGCCTGCCCTCCCTTCTCCCCGTAGTCCTCAGCTCTCAATTTAGGTTGAGAAAGATGGTTCCAAATCAAGTCATTACAAGAACGATTTACTTGGAAGGAGACCGCGCTGGGAGCGGCTTCATATATGACCACAAGGGACACCAATACATCATTACAGCGCGACATGTTGTGGATGGAATGAGCCACCATGATCATCTTTATATTGGATATGGCGATTCTGTAGCTCAAGCAGATGTCCGTCTTGTTGGATATGCACGAGACGGAAGTGACGTTGCGGTGCTAACAACAAATGTTGTGCTCAATAGGATAGCCTGCCCAGAGGCGGGATCGGAAGGATTGGTGTATTCTCAGCAAGTGCACTTCTTAGGCTTCCCATATGGAATGAGAATGATGCCTGTAGGCGATGTGACGGGTAATTTCCCCATTCCCTTTGTGAAGAGTGCAGTCATATCGGCTATGGGGGTCAAGTGGAAAGGGAACCCAGTCACCTTTCTGGATGGGATCAATAACCCAGGATTCTCGGGGGGTCCAGTCGTCTTCGACAATATCTCTCGTGATCACAAAAGAAGCAAAGGCCCAAAGCTGCTTGGAATCGTTTCTGGCTATCACGTGGAACCTGAGCCGATCCACGTGAGAGGCACGGAGACTCAAACTGACATGATCTACCGTGCAAATACTGGGCTCGTGATCGTCTATCCAATCGAACGAGCACTTGAGATAATTGAGAGTAATCCTATAGGCTGCGCCATAGCGTAAATTTTGCCTCCTGCCGAAGCTGTCGTCTCCCGGCCAAGCCGCCTCGGCGGGCGAGATCAAGCAGCCGGCTCGCTGGGTGATCGGATAACTTAGCGTACAGTCAGCTTCTGGATAAGTCTTCGAGCCTATATCGGCCTGGACTGGCCCCGAACACCGTGTGATAGCTTCGACTGAAATGCTCCGCTGAGCCAAAGCCCGTCGCCACTGCCACCGCCATCACAGTCATCCCGGTCTGCTCCAGCAGCTCCTTCGCTCGCTCGAGACGCAGCGTGCGGTCGAAGCGCTTGAACGACGTCCCGAGATGCTCGGCGAACAGGCGCTGGAGCTGCCGCGGTGACACTCCGAGCGCCACCGCCGCTGCCGCCAGCGACGGCGGCTGCTCGATCGAGCGTTGGAGGAGGTCGATGGCGGCGAGGACGGTGGGGTTGCGGGTGCCGTAGCGGCGCATGGGGGCGAGCTGCTGGGGGGCGGCGGCGTCGCGGATGCCCTGGTGGATGAGCTGGTCGGCGACGTCGAGCGCCAGGTTGCGGCCGTGCTCGGCGGCGATGGCGGTGAGCGCGAGATCGATGCCGGCGGTGCCGCCGGCACAGGTGGCGACGCGGCCGGAGCGCTCGAACAGGGAGCGGCTGGTGGCGACGCCGTGGTGCAGCTCGGCGAAGGCGGCGATGCTCTCCCAGTGCAGGGTGACCGTGCGGCCGGCGAGCAGGCCGGCCTCGGCGAGGAGGAAGGCGCCGGTGTCGACGGCCCACAGCTCGGCGCCGGCGGCGTCCAGGCGGCGCAGCCAGGCGAGGACGGCACGGCCGGCGGCGGCCATGGGCTCGAAGCTGGTGCAGACGATGACGCGGCGGGCCGCGATCGGGTCGCGCACCGACAGCCCGGTGGTGATCGGCAGGCCGCTGCTGGCCTGGACCCTGCCGGCCTCAGCACCGACGAAGCGCCAGCGGTAGAGCTCCTTGCCGGCCAGCCGGTTGGCGACGCGGAACGGCTCCAGCACCGAGGCCAGCGCCATCAAGGAGAAGCGCGGCAGGAG
>JBFWWD010000195.1:0-11213 GCA_050246385.1 Geminicoccaceae bacterium | reverse complement strand
CGGCCCGCACCTCGAGCAGATGCACGGCCCACTCGCCCGGATCCTCCTCCGGCAACAGCCCGAACGCGCGCGCCCTGAGCCCGTGCCTGAGCGCGTTCATCTTCGAGCGCGCCTTGCCCTCGGCCGTCTTCGGCCCGCGCTTGCCGGGGACGGGGACCGGCACGGCGGCGGCAGCGACGGGCTCGGTCATGGCCGGGGCTCCAGAGCGGACAGGCAGGGAGCCGGAGCATAACAGAGTCAGGAATATATTCCAAGCTATCGTAACGGTTCGGTAGGATCCCTCAGGTATTCTCGGGGATGGTGGAGGAGGTGCCGCGCCGAGCCGGGAGGGCCGAGCGAAGCGAGGAGCGAGCGGTGCCGGCGGCCGGCCCATCGACCCGGCGGCGGTGGGCGAGCGAGGGTGAGGGGACCGTGCCAGCGCGGTCGAGCCGGTGAGTCGGACAAGTCGTCGGAGTTGGCGGGCCGGGGGTCGATGGGCCAGGGTCGCGGGATGGTCATGGTCGGTGGCGACCGACCGGCCCCTCTGCTGGGGGGACAGGGAGGCGCATCGGGGCGAGCACTCTGGCGCTGCGCGCCGTGGCGGAGGAGGCAGGCATGAGCCGGATCGGCTCTCCCCTCAAGCTGCCGCGCTTGGTCAAGGCGGCGGCCCGGCTCGCGCGCGAGGACGGGGTGTCGCTCGATCGGTGGATCGCGACCGCGGTCGCGGAGAAGATCGGGGCGGTTGAGGCCAGCGCGGGCTTCCTGCGCCGCCGCGCCGGCGGGGCCACGGCCGAGGATCTCTTGTGCGTGCTGGCGGCGGCACCCGATCAACCCCCTGCGGAGGATGACCGGTCGAAAGCACTCCCTCCGCCGGGTCAGCTGCCGAAGCCGGTCATAGATAGAAATCCGTCGCCGTGAGCGTCTTGATCCCGGTGAGCTGGATCTCGAGCTCGCTCGCCCCATCGGCGTCGGTGCTGGCGCGGACGATGGTGTTG
Source organism: Geminicoccaceae bacterium (assembly GCA_050246385.1). Lineage (GTDB taxonomy): Bacteria > Pseudomonadota > Alphaproteobacteria > Geminicoccales > Geminicoccaceae > Benzoatithermus. Next base: position 10,239 of record JBFWWD010000195.1, on the reverse strand, counting down.
CCGCCGGAGGTGAAGAAGCCGACCTCGCCCGGGCCGGAGAGGGGGTCGGTGCCGACCCAGTGGAAGGTCTGGTTGCCGGCCACGGTCGTGTCGGCGTCGATGCCCATCAGGTCGAGCTTGTCGGTCAGATGGGCGAAGTCCTTGATCACGTCGCGCGCCCCGGGCCTGCTCTCGGCGGTGCCGTCATAGTCGTAGAGGTCGCGCCCACCTCTGCCGGTGAGGCTGTCCTTGCCGAGCCCGCCCTGGAACCAGTTGTCGTCGCCATCGCCCTTGAGGACGTCGCCGACCGAGGAGCCGATCGCACCTTCCAGCGTGTGCAGCTTGTCGGTCTCGCCGCCGCGTGTGGCCTTGCCGAGGCCGAGATCGACTGTCACCTTGGTCGAGCCGCCATAGTAGACGAGATCGATGCCGGCATCGCCAAAGATGTCATCGTTGCCCTTGCCGCCATCGAGCAGGTCGCCGCCATTGCCGCCGCGCAGGGTGTCGTCGCCGGCGAGGCCCTGGATCCAGTCCGCACCGGCGAGGCCCTTGATGGTGTCGGCATGGCTGGTGCCGAACAGCACGTCGTTGTCGAGCGAGGCCGTGGGCGAGAGCGGCTGGCCGACCTCCGCCGAGCCCAGGTCGGCGAGACTGCCTGCCGGCAGCGGGCGCGCGGCACCGAGCTGGCCCGTGGCGCTGGCCGCGAGCGGATCGGCGGCGCTGACGGCGGGATTGGTGACGTCGTTCAGGAGTTGGACGATGCCGTTGACGCCGAGCAGCCCGCCGCCGGTCAGCGGGTCGAGCGCCGCGAACAGGGCCGAGGCAGCAATGTTCTCACGATCGCCCGAGACATTGCCGTCGACGTCGCTGCCGAAGACGTTGTGGCCGTTGCTAAAGACGATCGTGCCGGCGATATCGGGGCTGCCGGTCGAGTATTCGCCGAGCGTGTTGCCGGCGACGATGCTGTTGGCGATATCGATGTGGTCGGCCAGGATGCCGGCGCCCCGCGCAATAAAGTCAGGCCCGTCGCCGGCGGCGCGGTTGCCGGTGACTGTGCTGTTTCTGATGATCAAGTCGCCGGCAAGGATGCCGGCGCCGGAGCCTCCGTAGATGCCGACGTTATTATCGGCAACCGTGCTGTCGGTCAGGATCAACTGTCGGGCGAAGATACCGCCGCCGTAATTGCCGGAGATCGTGGTTCGGGCGATCGTGGCGCTGCCGTCGACGGACAAGCCGCGGCCCCCGCCTTCATCGGCGAAATTGCCGCTGATCCGGCTGTCCTCGACCGTCAGCGAACCGCCCGGGCCTAGATCGATGCCGATCCCCCCATAGTTAGCTTTGTTCCCCGAGATCTCGCTGTCACGAATGGTCAGGGTCACGTCGCTGCCGCCGGCGATGCCCCCGGCCGTGCCATAGGAGGCATGGTTGGCGGTGACGCTGGAACCCACGATCGTGACCCGGCTGCCGTCGTCGGCGAAGATGCCGCCGCCGACGGCGAAATAGGCGGAGTTGCCGGTGATCGTCGAGCCGGTCACGACGAGACTGCCGCCGCCGAGCAGGATGGCACCGCCGTCGGGCGTGCCGGCGCCGTTGATGCCCGCGTAACCTCCGGTCAGGCCGAGATCACGTAGGGCCACGTCGGTGCCGGTGCCGGTGATGTTGAAGATGCGCCCGTTGCCGTTGCCGTCGATGGTGACCTGGAGGCCGTCGTCGTTGCGGTCGCCGTCGATCGTGACGTCGCGGCCCAGCACCAGCTCGCCGCCGGTCAGGGTCAGCGTCTTCCCTTCCAGCCCGCTCGCGAACACGATCTGGTCCGCGGCCGTGGTCGCGTTGGCTTGGTTCACCGCCTCGCGCAGGCTGAGCTTGCCGTCCGCAGCAACGACATCGGCAGTGGTCGTGACGGTGAAAATGGTCATGACAAGGCGCTCTCCGCCGAGCTCCCATGGAACGAATGCGCCGGGCTAGCACGGCCACAGCGTTCCTGCCTTGATCTGGGTCAATCAGGGCGAGATCGCGTCCGCATCACAGGTAGAAGTCGGTGGCCGTCAGCGCCTTGATCCCGGTGAGCTGGAGCGCGAATTCGGCCCCCGCGTCGGCGTCGGTGCTGGCCTGGACGATGGTGTTGCCGCCGGAGGTGAAGAAGCCGACCTCGCCCGGGCCGGAGAGGGGGTCGGTGCCGACCCAGTGGAAGGTCTGGTTGCCGGCCACGGTCGTGTCGGCGTCGATGCCCATGAGATCGAGCTTGTCGGTCAGATGGGCGAAGTCCTTGATCACGTCGCGCGCCCCGGGCCTGCTCTCGGCGGTGCCGTCATAGTCGTAGAGGTCGCGCCCACCTCTGCCGGTGAAGCTGTCCTTGCCGAGCCCGCCCTGGAACCAGTTGTCGTCGCCGTCGCCCTTGAGGACGTCGTTCCTGGTGGAGCCGATCGCCCCCTCGATGTCGTGGAGCGTGTCGGTCTCGCCGCCGCGCTTCGCCTTGCCCGTGCCGAGATCGAGCGTGACCTTGCTCGAGCCGCCGTAGGAGACCAGGTCGATGCCGGCATCGCCGTAGAGCCGGTCGTTGCCGGCGCCGCCGTCGAGCAGGTCGCCGCCCTCGCCGCCGCGCAGCGTGTCCTTGCCGCCCAGGCCCTTGAGGTAGTCCGCACCGGCGAGGCCGTTGATGGCGTTCGCTCCGCCGCCGCCGGTGAGCACGTCGTTGTCGGCCGAGGGGGAGGTCGAGAGCGGCTGGTTGATCTCGATCGAGCCGATGTCGGGCAGGCTGCCGGCAGGCTGGGGACGCGGCGTGCCGCCGAGCTGGCCGGTGGCCGAGGCGGCCAGCGGGTCGGCGCCGGAGAGAGTCGGGTTGGCGATGCTGTTCAGCAGCGGGACGATGCCGGAAGCGCTGAGCAGCCCGCCGCCGGTCGCGGGGTCGATCGCGGCGAAGATCGCCGAAGCGGCGATGCCCTCCCGGTCGCCCGAGACGCTGCCGGCGACGTCGCTGCCGAACAGGTTGTGGCCGTCGGACGACGTGATCGTGCCGGAAAGGTCGGCGGTGACGAGGTGCGAGCTCAGGTGACCGGTGATGACATTGCCCACGACGATGCTGTTCGCGATATCGAGCGTGCCGGTCGCGACGACGCCGCCAGCGACGGCGAAGTAGCTGTCCGCGAGGTTCGCCGTGATGGTCGAGTTGCGGATCGCCAGGCTGCCGCCACGCGCGGTCAGTCCGCCGGCCGTGTCGTAGCTGTTCAACGCGCGATTGCTCGCGACGGTGCTGTCCGCAATGGTGCCGCTGGACGCGTCGAGCAGCACACCGGCCGCATAGTAGGAACGGTTGTGATCGATCGTGCTGCGCTCGATCAGCAGCGAGCCGCCCGCCTCGACGAGGATGCCACCGGCGCTCTCGGCCGAATTGTACGAGATCCGGCTGTCCGCGATCCGCACGTCGGCGCCGAGCGCCCGGATCGCACCCGCGTCGTAGACGGCCGCATTCGAGATGAAATCGCTGTCGACGATCTCGAGGCGGCTCCCAAGCCCGGCAGATATCGCTCCCCCGCTGACGGCGCCGTTGTCGACGAAGGTGCATCGGCGCAGCGCGAGCGCCGCGCCGGCTTCCACCAAGGCTCCACCGCCATCGAATGGGCGCTGGGAGTCGTTGTCGACCAGGTCGCCGCCGGTGATCGTCAGATCGCTCAGCTCCGCCTCGGTCGCGGCACCGCGGACCGCCAGCACGCGCCCTGCGCCGGCGCCGTCGATCACGACGTCGCGTCCAAGAACACTCACGTCCGAGGTGATCGTGAGCTCGCCCTGGCTGAGGACGAGCCGCTCGCCGGCGAGCCCCGGCGCGAAGGTGACGCGGTCGGCCCGCGCGGTCGCGTTCGCCGCCTGCAACGCCTCGCGGAGGCTGAGCAGGCCGTCACCGGCATTCACGACGTCGTCGGCGGTGGTGACGGTAAAGGTGGTCATGGCCAGGTGCCCCTTCGGCCGTTCGGCACTGGCCCGCGCAAGGCGGGCAGCTCTCAACAGCATGTCCGGCCGGGCCGCGCCTTGATCTGAATCAAGCCGCGGCCCGGGGACCGACATGCCGCCCGATTGACTTGAGACGGAGGTCGGGCCGAGGCTGCGCCATGCCCGAACTGCCGAGCCCGTCCATGCGCCTGTTCTTCCTGTTGCTGCTCGGCCTGCTCGTCACCACCGGCGCCGACGCGGCTGTGCCCGAGCCCGCGGCCCCCCTGGTGCTGCCCACCGACGAGGAGCTGGCGGCGCGGCTCGGCTTTCTCGAGCAGCGGCTGGAGGCGCAGCGGCCGACCGCACTGGCCTGGCAGTATGGCTGGACCGGGTTCTACATCGCCGGCCTCGCGACCAACGTGGCCTATGCCGTGCGGGCCGACGACGGCGACCAGCGGGTGCGCGGCATCGTCGACGCGGCCAAGTCGGGGCTGGCGACCGTGGACATGATCCGGCTGCTGCGCGACCCGCTGCCGGGGGCGGCCGGGGCGGCGCCGATGCGGGCGGTGGCGGGCGAGGGCAGGCAGGCCCGGCTCGAGCGGCTGGCGGTGGGCGAGCGGCAGCTGCGGGCGAGCGCCGAGCGCGCCGAGACGCGCTACAGCTGGAGCCGGCACCTGACCGGCGTCGCCACCAACCTCCTGGGCGGGGCGGCGATCCTGGCGCTGGGCAGTGCGAAGGATGCCGCCGAATCCACCCTGATCGGCATCGCGGTCGGCGAGGTGCAGATCTGGAGCCAGCCCTGGCGGCCGGCCGGCGATCTGCGCGACTACGAGGCGCGGTTTCCGGCGGAACGCGCCGGCTGGCGGCTGCGCGGCAAGGGCACCGGCGTGGAGCTGGTGCTGAACTTCTGACACGGCCGGCACATGGCAGCCGGGATCGCGCACGGGGTGCAGGAACCACGGGTCGCGTCCGGCGTTGCCGACCCGAATGAACGGTATCTGTCGGGACGCGGACTTGTCGGGTGCCATGGGCCGGGCCCGGTGTGGCCCCGGCCGGCGGGAGCATCGGCCGCCCGGACGCGCCGGCCTGCTGCTGCTCGCCTCGGCCGGCTCGTGCTGGCCGTGGCGTCGAAACGCGCGCCGCCGCGGAGCGATCCGCGGCGGCTGCTGACGCGCGAGCTCGAGCACCGGCTCGGCAACACCCTGGCCCGGGTGCAGGCGCTGGCCCGCCAGTCCTTTCCGCGCCGCCTGGTCCCGCGCGATCTGCGCGAGGCGTTCGAGGGCCGGCTGATGGCGCTGGCGGCGGCGCACCGCGTGCTGGCGCGGGGGCAGTGGCAGAAGGCCTCGCTGCGCGAGCTGGTGGCGGCCCTGACCGCAACCTCCGGCGGCGGGCGGCCGGCGCTGGCCGGGCCGGCGGTGGCGCTGCGGCCCGAAGCCGCCACGGCGCTGGCGCTGGCGCTGCACGAGCTCGCGGCCGACGCCGCGCGGCGCGGCGCCGCGCCCGTGGCGGTGGTCTGGCGGACGCGGCCCGGCGGCGGGGTCGAGCTCGATTGGGAGGAGCAGGGCGGGGCGCCGCCGGCAGGCGAGCCCGCGCCCATGCTGGCCCGGCTGGTGCGGCACGAGCTGCAGGGCGGGCTGACCAGCCATGCCCGCCCGCCGGGGCCGGTGCTCCGGCTGACCGTCGGCGCGGCCGGGATCCATCACGGAGACTGAGTGGATGGCGGGGGACGCGCTGCGCGGGCGCAAGGTGCTGGTGGTCGAGGACGACGCCCTGATCGCCATGCTGATCGAGGACGTGCTGACCGAATCGGGGGCCACCGTCCAGGGGCCGATCGCGGACGAGGCCACGGCGCTGCGGGCGGCCGAGGACAGCGAGTGCGACCTCGCCCTCTTGGACGTGCATCTCGGCCGCGGCTCCAGCGCCGCCGTGGCGCGGCGCCTGGGCGGGCGCGGGGTGCCGGTGGTGTTCGTGACCGGCTACGGCCGGCACGGCCTGCCCGAGCCCTTCGCCGGCGCGCCGATGCTGGGCAAGCCGTTCCGCGACGAGGAGCTGGTGCGGATGGTCGAGCGGGTGCTGGCCGACGGGTGAGCGGCGCCGGCCAGCGGGCCCGGGCGTCAGAACATGAAGTCGAGATGGGCCGGGGTCTCGTCCGGCGGCGTGTCGGTCGGATCCTCCGGCGGCGGATCGTCCGCGGGATCGTCGGTGACGGTGACGCTGAGGGCGAGCGACGCGGTGTTGCCCGCAGGGTCGCTGGCCGTCACCTCCACCTGGTAGATCCCGTCCTCGCCCTTGTCCGTGGGCGCCTCGAAATCCGGCGGTGCGGCAAAGCTCAGGGTGCTGCCGGCGATCGCGAACAGGTCGACGTCGGCGCCACCGCTCAGCGTGAACGCGACAGGGTCGTTCTGGGGATCGGTGGCGGTCAGCTCCAGCACGGCCGTCGTGTTCTCCGCCACCTCGACCTCGGCGGGGCTGGTGATCACGGGAACGTCGTCCACGTCGGCGACGGTCACGGCGATGTCGTGCACCGTCCTGGCGTCGCCGTCGCCGGCTGTGACCTGGACCTCATAGACATTGTCGCCGTTCTCGTCCCCGGGCGCCTCATAGTCGGGTGCCTCCTTGAAGATCAGGTTGCCGGCCCCGTCGAACGCGAACGCCACGCCATCCGGGCCGCCGATGTCGAAGAGCAGCCGGCTCCCTTCCGGATCGGTCGCCGCGACCTGGACCACCTGCGTCGTGTTCTCCGCCACCGTGGCCTCGGTGGGGCTGGTGAACAGCGGCGCATCGTTGGCCCCAGTGACGGTGATCACCGCGGTGGCCGTGGCGGTGCCGCCATGGCCGTCGCTGACCGTGTACTGGAACCGGTCGGTCGCGGTCTCGCCCGCCTTCAGGCCCTCGAAGGCGCCGTTCGGGTCGTAGAACAGCGTGTTGCGCGGCCCGAGGGTGACGTTGCCCAGCGTGTCCAGGCTGCCGACCGCGGCGACCGTGAGCACGTCGCCCGCGTCCGCGTCGCTATCGTTGGCGAGCACCTTGACGATGGCGCCGCTCGAATCCTCGCCGACCGCGAACGCGTCGTCGACCGCCACCGGCGGGGTGTTGCCCGGGACCGCGTCGGTGCGGCCCTCGTCCTTGCCGAACAGGATGTAGTGCAGGGTCGCGGCGTCGCCGTCGTCGTGGAACGCCGCGGCGAGGTCGGGATAGTTGGCGAGATACTGCTTCTCGTCGAACCGGTCGGCGACCCGCCCTTCCGCCCGGCCATAGGCCTGATAGTGGGCGCGCCCGGCGTCGGGGTTGGCGCCGAAGGCATCGATCAGGTCGGCATAGGAGGCGATGTATTGCAGGCCGTCGAACTTGGGCGGCAGCGGCTCGGCGTCGGTGCGGCCCTCGGCGAAGCCGTAGCGGATGAAGTGCTGCGTCGCGAGCTCGCCATTGCCACCGAAGGCCTGTCGCAAATCGGCATAGTTGGCGAGGTACTGCTTCTCGTCGAAATCGTCCGGCTTGCGCCGCTCGGCGATGCCGAAGGTCAGATAGTGGCGCTGGCCGGCGGCGGCATCGTCGCCGAACGCGCGAATCAAATCACCATAGGATGCGATGTATTGATACGGATCGAAGGCCATCGCGTGCTGTCCTCCCTGACGCTTGTGGCTATGTCATCGCGAAGAATATGCTCAGGCTTGGCGAGCTGAGCTGTTGTCCGTTAAACTCAGGAGCGAGAATTGGCCTCCTTGTCGTTGTTCTCGGCCCGATCATCCAAGCACAGGCAGTAGGGCGTCAAGCATCGCGATGCCGTCGCCTCGGGGGCTGGCGGGGGCGTCGGCTCTGGATCGGCGGAGGCGGGGACGAGATAGCCCAGGCGTGCCAGCTCGGCGTCCAGGGCGGCGCTCGTCGTGGCGGGGGCCGCGGCCGCCCCGGGGCAGCGGGGCGAGGTTGTGCGTCTCGAAAGGGTCCTGGTCGAGGGCGAACAGCTCGGTGCAGGTGGGGTCGGCGCGGTAGCGGATCAGCTCGTAGCGGCCCTGCTGCAGTGCCACGCGGGTCGGCACCAGCCAGCCGGTCTCGTGGAAGTGTTCGTAGAGAAATCGCGTGCGGTTGTGCCGGAGCTTGCCGGGCATCCCAGCGCTGGTCGTCGGTGATCACGACGACGAGGCTCGGGCGTGCCGGCGCCGGCGCGGCCAGCGTCAGTCACAGCAGCGCGGCGGCGACGAGGCGCATGCTCCCGCGCGCGCCGTCCCGTCTGGATTCGTCCCCGCCCCGTCATCGCGGTCCCGTCCGGACGAGGGCGGTAGGACAGGGGAATCACAGCTTGGGGCGGGATGCGACCGTCGGGAAGCGGGCAGACAATGGCGCGGGGTCAGGTAGGTCTAAGGAGTCCTGGCCCGCTTCTCCCTGCAGGCTAACGTCGCGAATGAGCCCGTTAGCTCGCGAACATCGGAACGACAGGCCGTCGGCCCGTCGTTCCTTGGGCGTTCACCACGTTCCTAGCGACTGGAACGCCGCCGCACGAAAGCACCGAGACCAAGGAGTCCGGCGCCCAAAACCGCCAACGTGCCAGGCTCGGGAACGACGGCCCGCGTCGAGGCGGCGAAGGCTTCCGGACCACCGGAAGCGTTCGTCAGCTTCCCAGCGGCGCCGACCTGGATATCGTTCGTGGGTTGCGTCTCAATAAGCCCGAAGAACGCTTGAACTCCAGCCACAGCCGCGGCGTTCAGCCTGAAGACCGCGTCGTCAATTCCCGTTCCTTGCGCGCTGGCGGGGAACTCGATCGGAGCAGTGGCGGGATCCAACCCTATTGTTATGAAGGGGTCACCATCGCCCGGAGCGTAGAAGGTTACGCTTAGGGCATTGAGAGTGATCGGCTCCGCCCCGTTGCCTGGCTCGGCTATGTCAAACAATAACCGAAACGCGCCGGCATCGGTAAGCAAAAGCTCCGACAGAGTCCGAGCGTTGGATTGATTGGTAGCGTCACCTGACGTCACATCATTGAATGCGACCGAACCCATCTCCGTTGTAGTCTGCCCATTCTTAGTCTTAAGACTCAGGATGTTCAAAGTGTTTCCAAAGCCTGTGCCGGTGTTATCTGAGGGACCTTCGAGCACGAGATAACATCCTGCGCAGGCGACTTGTCCTGTGATCGGTACGGCATTGGCACTGCTCGGGGCGATCACTGCTGTCGTGACAGCTAAAGCGGCTCCTCCAAACACGGGTAGAAGACGATGCATGGCTAAACCCTCACGGAAAGGCTCCTCGGAACGGGTCGTCCGGGAGATCCGACAGCTTCAAAGTAGCAAAGTTCGGGCCATCTCATCGTGCCCTGGGCTTGGGCGCATCCGGCCCACTTTCAGGGATCTGGGCCGCGGCGGTCCGTAAAACGCGCTTTACAAGGGGCACTATCCAGAAGCGCTAAAACTTACGATCGGCGGGGAACAGAGCAGGAAATGGCGTCATGACTCGTCTGCTCGCCCCTCTGCGGTAACCATGCGAGCAGGGCGGCCGGGCGGGCGCAGGGTGGAGCGCAGGTCGAACCGGTCGGCCATGGCGACCACCCAGCCGGGGCTGCCGAACGGGGCGCCGCGCTGCACCGAACGGCGCAGCGCCTCGAGCTCCTGTGCCGTCTCGGGGCGATCGACCGCCGCCGCCCAGCCGGCCGGCCGGGGGAGCGGCCACGGGTCGAGCAGCCGCGCGGCGCCGCGGCGTCGCAGCTCGGCCAGCGAGCCGTGCGGCCAGTCGGCGGCCGAGGCGACCAGGCCGGCGCGCAACGGGTTGCGCTCGACATAGCGGCAGACCGCGATCAGATGCGCGTCGTCCTGGACCAGGAACGCCTTGTAGCGGCCCTGGTAGAGATGGCCCTGGCCGCGGGTGCCGCGGCGGCCGTGCCAGGCCTGGGTGTGGCGCTGGGTGAGGCGGCGGACGAAGCGGCCGAGCTCGCCGTCGCCGCGCGGCCAGAGGACGAGATGCCAGTGGCTGGGCATCAGGCACCAGGCGAGCAGCCGCATCCCCGACCGCGCCCGCTCCTCGGCGAGCAGCTCGGTGAGCCGGCGATAGTCGGCCTCGTCCGCGAGCAGCGGCGCCCGGGCGTTGGCGCGGTTGAGCACGTGGTAGACCAGACCGCCGACATCGGTGCGGGGCGCGCGGGGCATGCGGCGGAGGATAGCGGAGGAGTGCGGCCGCCGTAAAGAGTCCTGACCCCGTTGGCTTTCACGACATCGGTGCGGGGCGCGCGGGGCATGCGGCGGAGGATAGCGGAGGAGTGCGGCCGCCGTAAAGAGTCCTGACCCCGTTGGCCGACCTTAAAGAGTCCTGACCCCGTTGGCCGACTTGACCCCGTAAAGAGTCCTGACCCCG
>JBFWWD010000194.1:0-11232 GCA_050246385.1 Geminicoccaceae bacterium | reverse complement strand
ACCGTGCGGCACCCGCGTCTGCGCCACGCTCGCCAGCAGGGCGGAGGTGGCCTCCAGGGGCAGCTCCGGCGCCGGCTGCAGCTTCGCCAGCCGGGCCTGCAACTCGGTGACGTCGCCGAGCAACGCGTCGGCGGTCGGCGTCAGGATCGAGGTGTCGCCGTCCCCGAACAACGCATATTCGAGCCGATGGAAGCCCTTGAACCCGGGATCCTGCTCCCGCTTCTCGAAATAGTCGGCCTGACCGTCGATCGCCGTCGCAAGATCGCCGAAGCGGGCTGCGGTCGGCTCGATCCTCGCATAGGCGATCCGCGCCGGAAGATAGAGCTGGCGCGCCCGGTCGAGGTCTCCGGCCTTGACCGCGTCGGCGAGGGCGCGCGTCGCCTCCACCAACGCGTCGGCGCCGAGGACCAGATTGAGCTGGTACTCCGCGAGCGGCCCGATGAACGAGGTGAGCGGCGGGCGGGCCGCCTCGGCCGCGGCCTCGGCCGATTCGGTGACCGTGAGCGTGCCGCGCGGATTGCTGAGCAGTCCGCAGGTGATCTCGTAGGTCCCCGGCACGAGCTTGGCGGTGAGGGTCTGGGAGATGCCGGGCGCGATGTTCTCGCGCTCGGCCACGACCATCACGCCGTCCAGGATCTCCCACTCCACCGCGCGGTCGGACTGGTTGACGATCTTGAACGTGCGCCGGCCGGCCGGGACGCTCAGCGCGTCGGGCTCACAGACCTTGCCGGCGATCGTGACGGTCACCTCGCCGGCAGCGGTCGACCGGTTCCGGGCGACGGTCGAGGCGTAGTAGAAGGCGGCCCCGGCCAGCAGGACGAGCAGCACCGATGCGGCCGTCACCAGCATCATCGCTCGCCGCGGCAGCGTGGCGGGCCCGCTCATGTGCCGCTCGCCCGGCTCGTCGAGGAGCGTGCCGGCACGGGTGCGGCCCGCGGATCGGCCAGGAACAGATAGAGCGTGACGGCGAGGAACAGCAGATAGACGATCGCCTCGCCGAGCGCGGGCCGGTCCGAATAGCCGAAGAGGCCGGAGAGCAGGGTGCCGAGCCCGCTGTCCGCCGGCAGCACGCCGCTCAGATCGAACAGCGTGGCCTGCAGGTGATTCCACAGACCGGCCTCGTGCAGCGCCCGCAGCGAGCCGGCGAGGATGCCGGCGGCGACCACCAGGATCAGCACACCGGTCCAGCGGAAGAAACGGCGCAGGTCGATGCGCACGCTGCCCGCGTAGATGCCGTAGCCGAGCGCGCAGGCGACGAGGATGCCCAGGAGCGCTCCCAGGGGTGCCAGGGGATCGGGGCTCTGCTGGAAGATCGCGAGCAGGAAGAAGACGGATTCGAGCCCTTCGCGCGCGACCGCGAGGAAGACCATGCCGATCAGCGCCAGCCCGTGCCCGGAGGAGCCGCCCAGCGCCGCGTCGATCGAATGGTGCAGCTCACCCTTGATCGAGCGTGCGACCTTGCGCATCCAGAACACCATCGAGGTCAGCACGGCCACGGCCGCGAGCCCGACGATCGCCTCGAACAGCTCCTGCGCGCGTTGCGGGAACTCGGCACTGACGAGCTGCAGCCCCGCGCCGACCAACAGGGCCGCGGCGACCGCCAGCAACACGCCGACCCAGACGGCCGGGAGCCAGGCGCGCCGGCCGGTCTGCACCAGATAGCCGGCGATGATGCCGACGATCAGGGCGGCCTCGAGACCTTCCCGCAGCATGACCAGAAACGCGACGAGCATGTAACATATCCACTCTCCCAGGCATTGCCCGGGCGAAACCGCTCGGAGCGATACACAAGAACCCGGCGCCCGCCCATGCGGCCAACCGATCATTTGATTTGGAATAGTTTCAGAGAGTGCCGGCCGGGGCGGCTGCGTAGAGCCGTTCCAATCGGCATTGCTGTAACAAAATACTTCAGTCTGGAACTCTTGCACTTCCAGTATGGCGCTCTGCCCTTTGACGGGATGCCGACCGCACCTTAAATGCACCTCGGTCGCTGCGAGCCGGGGTCCCATGATCGTCTGTGTCTGCAACCGCCTGAGGGAAGCTGCGTGCCGTGAGACCGCGGCGAGCGGGCGTTGCCGCACGGTCGGCTGCATGTACCGGCTGAACGGCCATCGCGTCCGTTGCGGCAAGTGCCTGCCGCTGATGACCGAGCTTCTCGCGACGCACGCGCCAGAGACCACGCCCGGCGACGAGCGGGCGATCACGCAGGCCGATCGCACGGCCTGATAGCGCGGACGCGCAGCGCCGGCGGTTGCGACCGCCTTCCGACTTCCCTCGTTCGATGTTGCACCCTTGAGGCATTCGGCCGCACGATGGCCGCCGCTCCCTGGCGCGTTCGCGCGAGCGTCGCCGCGTTGACTTGCGTAACGGCGCAGCCTAGATGATTCTCAGAATCGTTCTAAGGAGGGACGGATGACCAAGGCGATCACGGGTGACCCGCAGGTGCTGGCCGCCTTGAACGAGGGGCTGAAGGGCGAGCTGACGGCGATCAACCAGTATTTCCTGCATGCGCGGATGCTGGAGGACTGGGGCTTCTTCAAGCGCGGCAAGGCCGAGTATGAAGAGAGCATCGAGGAGATGAAGCACGCCGACAAGCTGATCAAGCGCATCCTTCTCCTTGGCGGCCTGCCGAACCTGCAGGATCTGGGCAAACTGTACATCGGCGAGAACCTCAAAGAGGTCATCGAGTGCGACCTCAAGCTCGAGCTCGAGGGTATCGCGAACTATCGCAAGGCGATCGGCATCTGCGAGGCCGCCAAGGACTATGTCAGCCGCGACCTGATCTCCGAGATCCTGGAGGATGAGGAGGATCACCAGGACCATAACACGATGGAGCTCGAGCTGATCGACAAGATCGGCATCGAGAACTTCGGCCAGAGCCAGATCTGATCGAGGCGAAGCCCTCGGCTCGGATCGCCGCCGGGCCGGCGGCGGCGCAGCCGCGACACGGGGTCGAAGCCCTGCGGGAGGTCCGGGTCGACATCGTCTCGGACCCCATCTGCCCGTGGTGCTTCATCGCCAAGCGGCGGCTCGCAAGGGCCGCCGCAGGGTTGCCTGCGGACACCCGGCTCTCGGTCCGCTGGGTGCCGTTCGAGCTCAACCCCGACATGCCCGCCCAAGGCATGGACCGGGTCGCCTACCGGACCGCCAAGTTCGGCTCCTGGGAGCGCGCGCGGGCGCGTGACGCGGAGGTCGCCGCGATCGGGGCACAGGAGGGTATCGACTTCCGCCACGAGCGGATGACCCGGACGCCGAACACCTTCGATGCGCATCGCCTGATCTGGCTGGCCGAGCGCGAGGGCGTGCAGGGCGCGATGCTCGAGCTGCTCTTCAGCGCCTACTTCGTCGAGGGCAGGGACATCGGCGATGCCGCCGTGCTGGCCGAGCTGGCCGATGCTGTCGGCCTCGGCCGGCCGATGGCCGAAACATTCCTCGCCGGCCGCGAGGGTGCGGCGGAGGTGCGCGCGGCCGAGGCCGAAGCGCGCCGCCACGGTGTCGCGGCAGTCCCCACCTTCCTCATCGACGGGCGACCGGCCTTCTCAGGCGCGCAGCGCAGCGAGGTGATCCTCGAGCATCTGCTGCACGCCGGCTGAGCCGCGGTCGGGGCGTGGCCCGGCCATCCAAGCCTCCCTCGCGCCTCCCCCTCGCTTGGCAGCTGCCCTGCCCTGCGGCAAGCTGGACGCCGACTCGCGGGGAGCGGCTGCATGTCCACGCCACCTTTCGGCCCGATCCTGGCCGCCGCCGAAGCACGCCACGGTGCCGAGGCCATGGCCGCGCGGCTGGTCACTCCGAAGACTTCCGAAGAGCTGTCCGCCGTTCCGGACGATCGTTACCTGTCGCTGATGTCCTTGCGGATCTTCCGGGCCGGGCTGAAGCACGAGCTGGTCGACGCCAAATGGCCTGCCTTCGAGGAGGTCTGGCACGGCTTCGATCCCGCCCGCTGTGCCAGGGTATGGGACGAGGAGCTGGAGACGATGCTCGCCGATCGGCGGCTGATCCGGCACCTCGGCAAGCTGCGCTCGATCCGCCAGAACGCGGGGGCGATGCTGGAGATCGAGGCCGAGCACGGCTCGTTCGGCGGCTGGCTCGCCAAGTGGCCCGCCCGCGACATCGTGGCCTTGTGGGAAATCCTGGCCAAGCGCTTCAGCCAGCTCGGCGGCAATTCCGCGCCGTACTTCCTGCGCATGGCCGGCAAGGACACGTTCATCCTGACCGATTCCGTGACCAGGGGGCTGGTCCGCTGGGGTGCGACGGCCACCGCGCCGACCAGCCGGGGCGAGCGGCGGGCGGTGCAGTCGGTTTTCAACGAGTGGGCGAGCGAGAGCGGCCGGCCATTGTGCCAGATCAGCCTGATCCTGGCGCTGAGCTGCGACTAGCGGCAAACCGACAACAATACCGAGGCATGGTAGCTCTAGGCCAGACAAGACTCCGAGCCCGCAACGTGCTCCTTTGAACACACATCCTGTTGCTCATCGGCCGATCAACTGTTCATCAGTTAGAATACACGCGAGCATTCACGCCCGTTGCTCATGGGAACCTCGAGCGTTGCCATTACCTTCTTCTTGAGGTAACGCCGATTCGTCGGGAGTCGGGGGAACGGGGAGCCAACGGGCATGCACCGTCCGGGTGCTGCGGTCATCGGGCTCGCATTGCTGTCGATGATGCCTCACTCGGCATCGGGCGGCGAGGCGACCGCGAGCGATATCCGCGCCATGGCCCTCAACATGTACCATGAGGCCCGCGGCGAGGGCGAGATCGGCATGCTCGCCGTGGGCTGGGTCGTGCTCAACCGCATGGCCGACAAGGCTTACCCCTCGACGGTGAGCGAGGTCGTCTATCAGGGCTGCCAGTTCAGCTGGGTGTGCGACGGCCGCTCCGACCGGCCGCGCGAGCCGCGGGCATGGCGCAAGGCCCTGAAGCTCGCCGCCACCTTGCTCGGCGGCGCCGGCCCCGATCCGACCCGCGGCGCCATGTGGTACCACGCCGACTGGGTGCGCGATCCCGGCTTCGGCCCGCGCGTCAGCCAGGTCATGCGCATCGGGCGCCATATCTTCTACGCTCGCGCCGATCGGCCGCGGCCGCCGTCGGAAGGGGGACCCCGTCTCCTGATCGCGAGCCGCTGATCCCTCAGCGCAGCACCCCGATCCGACAGGAGCCGGGCCCGCCGGCCGCCGGCAGGGTTACGACCTGCCAGTCGCGCAGCGCTCGCGCGGCGTCGGGCATGTCCGACTGGTTGCGGATCGTGTCGCACACCGCCCAGGCGATGCGGTCGGCGTCCATGATCATGCCGTCGGCGTAGGAGATCAGAAAAGTCCGGTCGCGCCGGTCGAGATCGACCCGGGCGCGGTAGATGCCGGCGACGAGCGTCGCGGCACGCTGCGCCGACGCGGTCTCGCTCGGCGACGGTCGCGGCTCGGCCGGCACGGAATACAGATAGCCGAGGACAGCTACCGCGCTCGCTGCCGCAACACCGCCCCATGCCGCGGTGCGCCCGGGAAGAGTCCGGCTGTCGGGCGAGAAGCCTGCTCCTGGAGTCATGCGGAACATCGGAAGGCCTCGTCACTGACCCAAGCATCGCAACCATCGCCTCAGTCTCGGGTCGGCGCTGTGACTCTCCGCACACTCACGAGGGTTCGCCGGCATTCTCCAGCGCAATGCCGAACACGCGGCAGAAGAAGGCGTGCTCGGCGAGCAGCGCGCGCTCGATGGCGGCGGCGGCCCGGAAGCCGTGGCCTTCGCCCGGGAAGGTCAGATAGGCGACCTCGACGCCCTTGGCGCGCAGCGCCTCGACCATCGCCTCGGCCTGGTTCGGCGGCACCACCTTGTCGTCCAGCCCCTGCAGGAAGATCACCGGGCAGCTCAGCCCGTCGACATGGTGGATCGGCGAGCGCGCGCGATAGAGCGCGGCACTCTCCGGCCAGGGGCCCACCAGGCGGTCGAGGTAGCGGCTCTCGAACTTGTGGGTGTCGCGCAGCAGCGCCTCGAGATCGCCGATGCCGTACCAGGAGGCGCCGGCCTGAAACAGATCGTGGAAGGCCAGCGCGCAGAGGGTCGTGTAGCCGCCGGCGCTGCCGCCCCGGATGGCCAGCCGCGACGGGTCGGTGCGGCCGCGATCGGCGAGATGGCGGGCCGCGGCGATGCAGTCCTCGACGTCGGCGATGCCCCAGCGGCCGTTCAGGAGCGTGCGGTAGGCGCGGCCATAGCCGGTGCTGCCGGCATAGTCGACATCGACCACGGCGAAGCCGCGGCTGGTCCAGAACTGGATCTGCAGGTTCAGGGCCGGCGAGGCGCGGCCGGTCGGCCCGCCATGGCTGCGCACGACCAGAGGCGGCAGCTCTCCGGCCGGGGCGGCGCAGTCCGGATTGGTCGGCGGATAGTAGAGGGCGAAGGCCTGGCGACCGTCGGAGCTGGCGAAGACGAGATGCTCGGCACGGGAGATCATTGCCGGCCCGATCTCCAGATTCCCGGCCGTGTTCAACGTCTCGAGCACCCCGGCGGCATCGAGCCGGATCAGCTGCGCCGGCCCGTCGTCCGGCAGGGCCTGGAGCAGCGCCCGGCCGCCGGCGCAGGACAGGCCGGCATATTCGACGAAGGGCAGCTCGACGGTGGCATCCGCACCCGAGGCGAGGTCGAGCCGCACCAGGCGCGAGCGGCCGCGCTCGGTGGCGATCGCCAGCACGGTGTCCGAATCGAGGAAATCGTACCAGCGGGCGCCGAGCTGCCAGAGCGGGCCGGCGAGCTCGGCACCGATCAGGGCCGCGGGCTCCAGCCCGCGCCCGTCGACGCGGTAGAGGCTCCAGAAGTCGCTGCGGTCCGACACGACGTGCAGCACGCCGTCCGGCGACCATTCCGGCTGGACCAGGCTCTCCTCGACGCCGCTGTCGATCGCCACCGGCTCGACCGGGCGCCCGGCGGCGTCGAGCCCGGCGAGCCAGAGCGTGGTCCGGTCCCACGGCATGTCCGGATGATTCCAGCTCAGCCAGGCGAGCCGTGTCCCGTCCGGGCTCGGGCGCGGATAGGCGTAGAAATCCTGGCCGGCGGCGAGCGGCTCGCCCTCGTGCGGCGGCCCGTCGAGCGGGACGGCGACCAGGGCGTTCAGGGCCTCGCCCTCGCCACGATGATCCTCGCGGACCGCCAGGACGCGGCCGCGGGCGAGATCGAGGACGAGATCGGCATAGCGCAGCGACCCGCCGCTCTCCGGGGTCAACGGCACGGGATCGGCACCCTCGGCCAGGCGCCAGATGCGCTGGTCCGCGAAGCCGACGCCGACGACCACGCCGTCCCGGGCGGTGAACGGCCGGCCGCCATACTCGTGCACGCGGGTGCGGAGATTGAGCGGCGCCGGGGTCAGCTCGACCGCGGGGCCGCCGGGCCGCTGCCGCAGCAGCGTGGTCCGCCCGCCTTCCAGCGGCCGGCTCTCCGTCCACCAGGCGTCGGCACCGTCGAGCCAGGGGCTGGCGAGGCCGACCTGCCGGCCGGTGATCAGCTCGGCGGTGATCGGGGACGGCCAGGCGCCATAGGGCAGGATGGTCGGCATCGCGCGCTCCTCTGTGCAGGGCTTGAGTTAGGCCGGACGCTCGACAGCCGCCATGCCTTCCGGTAGATGTTCCCTGATTGTTCACGGACACAGGCCTGATGCCTACCAGGATCCACAAGGGCCGCGGTGCCACGCTGAACCCGGACGGGCGCTTCGAGCGCCTGCGCCACGAGGCGGCCGACGACGGCTGGGGCAGCCTGGCGGAGCTGGCGCAGGACCCCGCCCCGACCACGCAGACCTTCCCCGATCGGGCGCGCACGATCATCGCCCACAACGATTCGCCGGACATCCCGTTCGACTCCTCGATCAACCCCTACCGGGGCTGCGAGCATGGCTGCGTCTACTGCTATGCCCGGCCCAGCCACGCCCATCTCGGGCTGTCGCCGGGGCTGGACTTCGAGACCAGGATCTTCGTCAAGCACGACGCCGCGGCATTGCTGCGGCAGGAGCTGGCCCGGCCCGGCTATGTCTGCAGCCCGATCTCGCTCGGGGCCAACACCGACCCCTACCAGCCGCTCGAGCGCCGGCTGCGGATCACGCGGCAGGTGCTCGAGGTGCTGGCCGAGACGCGGCATCCGGTCGGCATCGTCACCAAGTCGGCGCTGGTGACCCGCGACATCGACCTGCTGGCGCCGATGTCGCGGCAGGGCCTGGCCCGGGTCTACGTCTCGGTGACCACGCTGGATGGGGAGACCGCCCGCACGCTGGAGCCGCGCGCCGCCGCTCCCTACCGGCGCCTCGCGGCGGTCCGAGCGCTGGCCGAGGCCGGCGTGACCACGGGCGTGATGGTGGCCCCGATCATTCCCGGCCTGACCGACCACGAGATCGAGCCGATCCTGGAGGCGGCCGCGGCGGCAGGTGCCGTGAGTGCCGGCTGGGTGCTGGTGCGCCTGCCGCACGAGGTCAAGGAGCTGATGGCGGCCTGGCTCGAGGCGCACCGGCCCCTGCGCGCCGCCCACATCCTGTCCCTGATCCGCCAGTGCCGCGACGGCCGCCTCAACGACCCCGGCTTCGGCAGCCGGATGCGTGGTGCCGGCCACTTCGCCGAGCTGATCCGCCACCGCTTCAGGACCGCCAGCCGCCGCCACGGCTTCGACGGCCGCCAGATGCCGCAGCGGACGGATCTGTTCCGGCCGCCGCGGCTGGACGGGCAGATGGACATGTTCGAGGCCGGCTAGAGGAGGAAATCCGCCGCCTCGAGCTGCTCGGCGCTGTGGACCAGGAAGGCGAGCTCTGGCGCCGGGTCGCGGTCGGTGCTGCCGCTGACCAGGAACTGGCCCGCGGCGACCTCCTCGTAGCGGACCTGGCCCGCCCGGGTGAAACCCTGCTCGCCGATGAAGCTGAACTTCTGGTTCCCGCCCGCCGTCTGGTCGGCATCGATCGGGCGCAGGTCGATCTTGTCGTGCTCGGCGCGGCGGAAGTCCATGATCTGGTCGAGGACCGGGCCGTCGGGCGGGGCCTCGATCGGGCGGCGGTAGAGGAAGCGGTCGGCGTCGGCCCCGCCGGTCATCTGGTCGACCCCCTCCTTGCCGGCGAGCACATCCTCGCCGGCGTCGCCGAACAGAAGATCGCCACCGGGCCGGCCCCACAGCCGGTCGCCGCCGCCGAGCCCGTGGATCAGGTCGGCATCGCTGGTGCCGGAGAGGAACTCTCCACGGTCGGTACCGGTGATCGGGTTGTAGGCATCGGCAGTCTGGTTCAGCTCGAAGGCGCCGATGTCGGGCGCGGTGCGCTCGGGCTGTGGCCGGGCCTCGCCGCGCTGGTCGGTGGCCGGGCTGTCGGCCGGGTCGGCACCGGCGAGCGCCGGGTTGTCCGCCGCATCGCGCAGGGCGATGGTCTGCGTCGGGCCGCCATTGTCGGCGAGCCCGCCGACGAACAGGAGGCTCGCAGGCACATCCTCCAGGTCGCCTCCGATCGCCCCCTGAACATCGCTGCCGAAGATGTTGTGGCCGTTCGAGGTGGTGATGCGCCCGGTGATGTCGGGCTCAGCAGGCCCACCTCCTCCAACATTTCCGGCGACTATGCTGTTGCGGACAGTCGCCGATGCTCTGCTATAGGGAGTTTCGAACAGAAACAGCCCGCCGCCGTAACCATAGACGCCAGCGGTGTTGCCGGTAACCGTACTGTCTGTAAGCGCGAGTGCACCGTACTCATTGACAAAAATTCCGCCGCCGTCGGCATACTCACCATGCGCCCTATTTCCTACCACGGTACTATTAGTGAGAGTGACGGCGGCAGGAAATCCTTGTGCAAATATTCCAGCACCACCCGCTGAGTCACCCGCAGTGCTGTTGTTGCTCACGCTGCTGTTTGTGACAGCTATCTTCTCGCCACTGATCCCGCCCCCGCTGGCCCTATAATTCGCTGTGCTATTGCCGCTGACCGTGCTGTTGGTCAGCGTCACGGAGTAGCCTTCGATCCCGCCGCCGGAGGCGCGTTCACCTGCCGTGCTGTTGTTAAGGACCGTGCTGTTGACCAGCACTACGGAGTGGCCGCGGATACCGCCACCGTATGCGCCATAGCCTGCCGTGCTGTTGCCGCTCACGGCGCTGTCGGTCAGTATTACGAAGTCGCCCTCGATCCCGCCGCCGTCGGCACGATAGCCAGCCGTGCTGTTGCCGCTGACCGTGGTTTGCTCCAGCGCCAGACTGGTGGTCTGACCAGCCCGGATGCCACCACCACCACCGTCCTTGTCCGCCGTGGTGCGTCCGCCGGTGATGGTCAGGTGTTGCAGCGTGACCTCGGTCCCGAGACCCTGGATCAGCAGAACCCGGCTGGCTTGGTTCGCATCGACCGTGACACCGACCCCACCGTCGATGGTGATGTCGGAGCTGGCCGTGAGCTGGCTGCCGGCGAGGGTGATGCTCCGGCCCTGCACCTCGGCCGCGAACTCGATCCGGTCCGCGGTGAGGCTGTTCACATCGGCCAGCGCCAGCGCCTCGCGCAGGGTCAGCTGCCCGTCATCGGCCGTGACATCGCTCGTCGTCGTCACGACGAAGGTCGTCCCGACCGGCGGCGGCCTCGGGTTGGACTGGTCCAGCTCGAAGGCACCGATGTCGGGGGCCGTGCCCACCGGCTGCGGCCGGGCCTCGCCGCGCTGGTCGGTGGCGGGCCTGTCGGCCGGGTCGGCACCGGCGAGCGCCGGGTTGTCGCCGGCATCGCGCAGCGCGATGGTCTGCGTCGGCCCACCATTGTCCGCGAGCAGTCCGCCTCCCGTGACCGGGTCCAATGCCGCGAACAGAAGATCGGTCGAGATATTCTCCCTGTCGCTCGGGACACTGCCGTCGACTGCGCTGCCGAAGATGTTCAGCCCGTTGCTCAGGATGCTGCTGTACGCGCTGCCGTAGGCGCGACCGTAGACGTCTGAGCCGGCGCCGCCGACCGTCGTGTTGCCCGCGACGATGCTGTTGGCCAGCGTAACGTAGTTGCCCCGGATCCCACCGCCCTCGACCCCGACACCCGCCGTGCTGTTGCCAGTCACAGTGCTGTTGGCCACCGTCACGTAGGAGCCCCGGATCCCGCCGCCGCCGGAGGCGTCATCCCCCGCCGTGCTATTGCCGCTGACCGTGCTGTTGGTCACCGTCACGGAGCCGCCCGGAATTCCGCCGCCACCGGCGTAGGCGCCCGTCGTGGTGGTGTCGCTGACCGTGCTGTCGGTCAGTGTGACGTGATTGCCCCGGATCCCACCTCCGGCG
>JBFWWD010000193.1:0-11235 GCA_050246385.1 Geminicoccaceae bacterium | reverse complement strand
GCACTGAGCTACCGCTCGCCGGTGGAGTTCGAGACCAGCCAGCCATGGGCTGCTGCGCAGCAGCCCATGGCGTCAGTGCAACCGAGCTGTCCCTGATTTACGTGTCTCAGCCTCGGGGTGCAGTCCACGGCCGGCGGATGCGCCTCACCCACCGGCCTGCTCTTCGTCGCCGGCTCCGCCACCCCACCCCACAGCTGCACCAGCGCCACGCACAGCTCCGTCGCCTTCGCCATGTCCTGCAGGCTGATCCACTCCAAGGGCCCGTGGATCTCCTGCATGCCGGTGAACAGGTTGGGCGTCGGCAGGCCGAGCTCGGTCAGGCGCGACCCGTCGGTGCCGCCGCGGATCGAGGTGGAGAAGGGCTCCACGCCGACCCGTCGGCAGGCCGCGCGCGCCAGCTCGACCGGGCGCATGTCCTGCTCCAGCCAGTAGCGCATGTTGCGGTATTGCGGGGTGATCGTGCACTCGATCTTCGCCCGCGGCTCGGTTGCCTGGATCACGGCGCAGACCTGCCGCAGCAGCTCGCCCTTGGCGCGCAGCCCGGCCTCCTCGAAGTCGCGCAGGATCAGGTGCAGCTCGGCCGAGGCGGCGCTGCCGCTCAGCTCGGTGAGGTGGATGAAGCCCTGGCGGCCGTCGGTGGTCTCGGGCGTCAGCGTCGCCTGCGGCAGGGTGTCGACGATCTTCGCCGCCAGGTGCAGCGCGTTCACCAGCCTGCCCTTCGCCCAGCCGGGGTGGATCGCGACCCCCTGGATCTTCACCATCGCCCCGTCGGCCGAGAAGGTCTCGTGGACGATCTCGCCCCGCTCGGCACCGTCCAGCGTGTAGGCGCAGGCGGCGTCCAGATCCCCGAGCAGGTCGGCATGCACACCGCGGCCGATCCCCTCGTCCGGCGTGAAGCAGATCCGCACCGGCCCGTGCGGGATCTCGGGATGGCGCATCAGGTGGCGGGCCACGGCCATGATGATCGCCACGCCCGCCTTGTCGTCCGCACCGAGCAGCGTCGTCCCGCTGGCGGTGACGATGTCCTCGCCCACCTTGCCCGCGAGATAGGGCAGCTCGGCCGGCCGCAACACCATCTCCGGGTCGTCCGGCAGGACGATGTCGCCGCCCTGCCAGGCGCGGTGGAGGATCGGCCTGACGCCGCTGCCGGTGAACTGCGGCGTGGTGTCGACATGCGCCAGCAAGGCGATCGTCGGCGCATCCTTGTCCACGGTCGCCGGAATCGTCGCCAGCACCGCGCCATACTCCGTCAGCCGCACGTCCCCGACGCCGATCTCGCCCAATTCCGCGACCAGCAGGTTCAGCAGGTCATATTGCCTGGCGGTGCTGGGCGAGGTGGTCGAGGACGCGTCGGACTGGGTGTCGATGCGGACATACCGGTCCAGCCGCTGCAGCAGCTCCTCCGCCAGTTCCGATCCCATCCGACATCCTCCGTTCCGCAGCGGCCCGGCGCAATCGCAGCTTACAGCGCTGCGCGAGCCCACGACGACAACGAACCGCGATGACGGATGTCCCTGACAGTCGTCCGCATCATAAGCCACGCTTGGGTTCGAGGAAGAGCGTGTCGGTTGGCGATCGCTTCCTCAAGCCTCAGGTGAACAGCGCACGGATCGTGTCCGTGACCGGTATTCCGCGCGCCATCGCCGCATCGCGATATCGGTAGCGCCGGTCCGACGGCAGGCGGTCCAGGCCGCTCTCGCGCAGCAGCGTCAGCAATCCCGCAACGCGCTCGGCAAAGCCATCGTTGCCGCCGCGCGCCGGGTCGACGACGATGAGCAGCTGGCCGGTCCGCGGGGTCAGGCTGCCTGGATATGCAGCAAGATCCACCTCGTGCGAGAAGTGGCCGCCAGTCAGGCCCGATGCCAGCACCTCGACCATCAGCGACAGCGCCGCACCCTTGTGCCCGCCGAACGGCAGGAGGCCGCCATGCGTGAGGATCTCGTCCGGATCCTCGGTGTCGCGCCCATCCCGGCCGAGCCCGGTGCCGAGGGGCACCCGCCGCCCTTCGTCGCGGGCGATGCGCAGGTCGCCGTTCGACATGGTGGAGGTGGCGAAATCCATGATCAGCGGTCGCGCGCCGGCCACCGGCGTGGCGAAGGCGATCGGATTGGTGCCGAAGACCAGCCGCTTGGCGCCGCGCGGCATCACGGTCGGCCCACCGGCCACCATCGTCAGCGCCACGAGACCCAGCTCCGCGAACGGCTCGAGATCGGGCCAGAGAGCGCTGAAGTGGTGCGAATCGCGGATGGCCACCACCGCGACCCCGGTCTGCGCCACCATCTCCCGGACATCCGGCAGCGCACGGGCCAGGGCCGGCTGAGCATAGCCCCCGGCGGCTGCGACGCGCAGGAACGACGTGGCC
The DNA here is from genome assembly GCA_050246385.1 of Geminicoccaceae bacterium. GTDB lineage: Bacteria > Pseudomonadota > Alphaproteobacteria > Geminicoccales > Geminicoccaceae > Benzoatithermus. The sequence continues at coordinate 8,873 of JBFWWD010000193.1, read as the reverse complement.
ACGCGCTCGATCGCGGGCTCGGCGGCGAGATTGATGGTTCCGCTGCGGATCGTGGCGCGATAGCCCGGGATGCGGAAAACGCCGTGGCTGTAGGTGCCGTCGCGCTCGCACATGGCGCAGTTGCGCGCGAGGATTGCGGCCACCCAGTCGGGGACGCCTTCGCCGACGAAGATCTCCGCCAGGCGCGCGGCGAGGGCGTCGTAGGAGATATGGCCGGCGGGCGAGACATCTGGAGCCATCGGCTCTCCACGAGACGGTAGCCGGAACGCATCCGCGCAATGGCGACGGTGTCTCCGGCCGGACGTGGATCCGTCGCTGGTCCGGCCATCCTGGCGCTGTCGCTTGGCCGGGCGCAAGCCTCTCGCCGCAGCCGCGCAAGACCCTGCCTGGGACTCATATCCTTGCCGATGGTGAGCCGCTGAGCGACGGATTGGCGGGGATTGGTTCTACTCGGGAGATCGCCTTGTTCCTCCCTTGCCGCACTCCTCTCCGACTCGGGCCGCGACGCCTTTGCGACCCTGCATGCTTCCGTCGCCTCCGGCTGGGGTCCGCGCAACGCCCATGAGCGGCGATGGGTTGACGGAGCTGATGACCCCCGTGGCGTGGGGAACGACTGCACCGCCTGGAGCTGGCAGCTCGACACCCTCGACGCCATGGCGAAGGCCAAATCCAACTGGCAAGACTCGAGGCAGAAGCGAGCGCAACAACGATTGCCGGTGTGGCGGACGTGAACGACCACTGTGCACGTCTGAACCCGAGCCGCGGGCCCTCGACCGCCGCAGGTACTCACGCCCGCACGAGCTTGAGCTCCTCGCGGCAGGTCCGGCTGAAGGCGTAGAGCGGGTCGAGCTCGCCGGCCCGGGTGATGTCGGCGAACAGGCGCAGCTCCTTGTTGGGTGCGAAATAGGCGGCGCCGATCCGGTTCATCACCCGCTCGGCCTCGGCGATTGTGCGCGCCCGGCCGAACAGGCGGATGGTGCTGACGGTCGCATAGAGCTGCAGCAGCTTGGCCGGATCGCCCAGCTCGTGCTCGAAGGCGTCCACGAACAGCTTGGAGGCCTCGCGGATGAAGTCGCCGTAGAGCGCCTCGCGCCGGGTGCGGTCCTGGGCGCGCAGGGCGGCGCGCGCCTGCGCGTGCTGTGCTAGCCAGGTCGTCACCAGCGAGGTCAGGGCGCCGATCGCCGAGCCCGCCAGGGCCGCCATGGCGGAGATGTAGGCGGCGTCCAACACCCGGCTCCATCCCTGGTCAGCGAGGCCGGCCGATGCGGCTCACGCGAGGCCCAGCCCGCCGTCGACGGCGATCACCTGGCCGGTCACCCAGTCGGACGCCGGCTCGGCGAGCCGCACGATCCAGCGGGCGACCTCGTCCGGCTCGCCGCGTCGGCCGAGCGGGATCCGCTCGCGCTCCTGCGCCTCGACCGCAGCCGCCTCCGCCGGCGACAGGCCCATCATTCCGATCAGTGCCCCCGATGCGGTCGGACCCGGCGCCACCGCATTGACGCGGATGCCTCGCGGCGCGAGCTCCAGCGCCCAGCAGCGGGTGAGGTGCTCCAGGGCCGCCTTGCTGGCGGCATAATGCGACAGGCCAGCCGCCGGCTTGTGCCCGAACGTGCTGGAGACATTGACGATCGTGCCCTTCGTGGCCGCCAGATGGGGCAGCGCCGCCGCCGCGAGCAGGCTGGGGCCGAGCACGTTCGCGGCCAGGATCCGCTCCAGCCGCTCCGCCGTCACCTCGGCCAGCGCCAGGATGGCGCCGGCACCGGCATTGTTGACCAGCACGTCCAGGCGGCCCCAGCGCTCGACCGCCTCGCCCACGGTGTATGCGGCGTCGGCGGCGGATGCCGCATCGGCCACCAGGGGCACGATCTCGGAATGGCCGGTCGCGACCGCCTCGAGCGCCGCGGCGCGACGCCCGGTGATCAGCACACTGGCCCCCAGGGCGGCGAAGCGCAGGGCGGCGGCCCGGCCGATGCCGGAGCTGCCCCCGGTGACGATGACGACCTTGTCGCTCAATGCGGACATGACACTACCTCGCAACGACTCGCAGGACGGGATGGGGATCACGCGAAGGCGGGCCAGCGGCTGCTGGATGGTCCAGAGCGTCAGGACCAGCCCGGACCAGGGCCGAAGGCGAGCAAATGCCCGCGACCACCTCCCGCGGACGGACGTCGTCGTCCTCTGCGGACAGGATGACGCGGCTTAAGCTGAGCGCAGCCGCTGCTGCCCGGTCCGGGCACGTTCGACGGGGAAGCCGGTCACGCGCCGTCGCTCTCACGCGCGCCAAGCGCGATCAGAAATCGACGGTGCGCGCAACGAGCGCATTCTCATATGCAGCCCCGCGGTCGGCGGCAGGCGGATAGATCCAGACGGTATTGATCTCCTCCTTGATCTTCTTCGCCTGCCGGCCCGTCACCTCGGTCTTGGCCGACCAGCCGCGCGTGAAGATCGCGACGTCGGGGCCGAGGTCGAGGCAAGTCACATAGACGGGCTGGTCATAGGGCAGGGTCGTCTCGCCAAGCAGCTCGGCGACGGCATTGTGCCCCGCGAACGCACCGAGGCGGCGCGCGTGCTGGCACGACATCACCGCGAAGTTGCCTTCAGGATCGGTCACCGCCCTGGCGGTGTCGCCCGTCGCAAACACGTTGACGGCACCCGGCACGCGCAGGTCGGGCTCGACGATGATGCGGCCGAGATTGTCGCGCTCGGCTGCGAGCTGCGCGGTCAGCGGCGAGGCGCGCATGCCGGCCGACCAGATCACGGTCGCGGCCTCGATCCGCTCGCCGTTGCCGAGCACGACGCTGCCGTCATCGATCTGCGCGATCGCCACGCCGGTGCGGGCTTCGATGCCCAGCTCGCGAAGCCGCGCTTCGATGTAGGGACGCGGCTCGTCGCCCATGGTGGACGCGACGTGCGGCGAGCGCTCGACGATGATGACGCGAACATCGGCGTCCTCGCCCAGGATCTCGCGCAGCCGACCCGGCATCTCCGTGGCGACCTCGAGGCCGGTGAAGCCGCCGCCGCCGACCACGACGGTATTGCGCGCGGCCGAGGCCGGACGATCGGCAAGCGCGTGGAGGTGACGATCGAGTGCTGCCGCATCCTCGAGTGCGGTGGCACTGTGGCCGAACTCCGCCAGCCCCGGAATGGGCGGCCGAAATCCCTCGCTGCCCGAGGCAAGGACGAGGCGATCGAATGGGAGCGTGCCGGTCTCGCCGTTAGCACCCTTGACGCCGATCACGCCCGCGGCGCTGTCGATCCGCTCGACGGTGCCACGGACATGGTTGACGTCGGTGGCCGCGAACAGATCGCCGAGCGGCGCCACCATCGTTTCCGGCTTGCGCTCGTACAGGCGCGGACGAACGACCAGCTCGGGCTCAGGCGAAACGACGGTGATCGCGAGCGCGGCCGGCGAAACGTTCTTTTCATGCCGCAGACGTGAGGCAGCCAGCGCAGCCATCATTCCGGCAAAGCCGGAACCGACAATCACGAGCTGCTTGGTGATGCTACTGCTCTTCATGCTCACTCCCTCCGGCCCTCCTCGGCCGCATTCGTGACTTCCGATGGACGAACGATGCTCGAAACCCCTGGCGAAGTCCTTGCGGCGACCGTGATTTCCCATTGAGCTTGTCTTGGATATCCATCCAACCGCTGGCGGAGCGCCGCCGCCAGCGCGAGGGTGACCAGCGCGACGAGGATCGCGGGGAAGCGAGTCTTCAGTCCCCGACAAACGTGACCGTCTCGTCGAGCGGCACCCGACCCGTACGGCCGTAGGTCACCGTCGGGTCCTCGTACCCGATCGACATGCCGCAGAAGAGAATGAGCCCGTCCGAGGGTGACAGGACCTCCGCGACCGTCTCGCGCACCTGCGATCGGGCCATCTGCGGGCAGCTGTGCCGCCCTTCGGCGCGGAGCAGCAGCATGACGGTCTGCAGATACATGCCGACGTCGGCCCATTGGGGCCGGGCCAGGTCCCGGTCGATGTAGCAGAACAGGGCGGCCGGCGCGCCGAAGCAGTTCCAGTTGGCGATGGCCGCGCGCTGGCGCGCCTCCCAATCCTCGCGCGCAATGCCGAGCGCGCTGTAGCGCTCCCTGCCGAACGCGGACCGACGGTCCCCGTACGGCGGCTTCAACGCGGGCGGGTACATCTCGTACTGCCGCTCGTCCCAGGCGTCGCCGTGGGCCACGCGCTCGACGGCGCGCGTCTTCAGCTCGGCCAGCGGGGCGCCGGTCAGCACGTAGGTGTTCCACGGCTGGATGTTCGATCCGGACGGCGACCGGGCCGCGGCGGACAGCACGCGCTTCAGTATTTCCCTCGACACGGGTTCGCCTGAAAATCCGCGCACCGACCGTCGGCTGGTGACTGCCTCATAGACGTCCATGACCGCTCCCTACTGCCGGCCATCCGTTCCGCTCAGATGCATGCTGACGTCTGCTCCGGCCCTCGCCGAGCAAGCGATCAGTACTCCCAGGGACCCGGCACCCAGCGGAAGGCGTCGCCGGCAACCGCCACATGGCAGACGGACGGGAACGACAGGTGAGTGGCCACCAGTGCCTCGCGGTTGGCCGCCAGCTCCCGCAACAGATCGACCCGGACGCGGGCAGCCTCCTCGGGGTCGTGCTCGAAGCCGTTGTGCCAATCGGGGTGTTCGAAGCCGACCTGGAACACGGCGTCGCCGGCGAATGTCAGCCGGTCGCCGCCCGACGCGAGGCGGACCACACTGTGACCCGGCGTGTGGCCGCCGGTGCGACGGGCAAGCACACCTGGAGCCACCTCGTACTCCGACTCGAACGGCCGCAGCTGGCTGCCATACTCGTTCAGGAACCGCCTTGCGGTATGCCGCAGCGCATCCGGGAACCCCGACGGCATGGAAACACGGGAGAAATCGGGCGCTTCCCAGAATGCGGCCTCGGCAGCCGCCAGATGGATCCGCAGGTCCGGACGCAGCCGGTCCCGGACCCCGTCGACGAGAAGCCCGCCAATATGGTCCATGTGCAGGTGGGTCAGCACCAGGTCGGTCACGGACGCGAGATCGATCCCTGCCGCCTCCAGGCGCTGCACCGTCCGACCAGCCCGCGGCAGGTTCAGGTCGGGGTCGGCACCGAGCCCGGCGTCGATGAGGATGGTCCGGCCGCCGCTGCGCACCAGGACCACGTTCAGCGCCCACTCGAGAGTCTCCGGCGGCAGGAACTTGTCTTCCAGCCAGGCCGTTCGGACGGCCGGGTCGGCATTGTGGCCCAACATGGCACCCGGCAGGGTGAGCACACCATCGCTGACCACCAGCACGTCGATCTCGCCGACCCGCAGCGCGTAGCGCGACGGGACCAGCTCGTCGCCGCCCGATCCGGGGCAGAGTGAGGCGTTGTTCAGACTCATGATCGTCTCCTGCTGACCGCCGCCTTCCACATGGCATCGACGATGCCTCATCGGCGCATTTGCGGTCGATTGGGGTTGCAAGCACGGACGAGCCGGTGCCGACTCGGCGAGCACCGGCGCTGGACGGGCAGACCTATCAGGCGGCCCGGTACTGAGATGCTGCGCGGCTAAGCCAATCCTGGAAGCGGGTCGTCCCGCGGCGGGCGCCGTCATCGGCGGTCAGCGAGCGGTCGTTCAGCTCGATGCCGAAGTATCGGGCGTGAACGTCCGAAACGACCTGACGGCCGTCCTCGAAGGCACGCAGGAAGGCGCCGACGAGATCGTCGAGCGGGATCTTCTCGGGCCCGGCCACCTCGACCATGCCGTTGATCGGGCTTCCGACCGCGATGTCGGCCAGTGCCGCCACCACGTCGTCCGAGGCGATCGGCTGCAGCAGGGCCGGCGAGACGCGGACCATCTCGCTAACGGCGCTCGACCGGGCGATGCGGCCGATGAACTCGAAGAACTGGGTCGCGCGGAGAATGGTGTAGGGAATGCCCGAGGTCTCGATCAGTCGCTCCTGGGCAAGCTTGGCGCACAGATAGCCACTAGCCGGCGACCGGTCGCTGCCGACGACCGACAGCGCTACGTGGTGGCCAACGCCGGCGACCTTCTCCGCGGCGAGCAGATTGCGGCCCGAGGTCTCGAAGAACTCCAGCACCGACTTGTCCTCGAACGAGGGCGAGTTCGCGACGTCGACGACGACCTGGGCAGCGGCCACAGCCGCCATCACGCCCTCGCCAGTGATGGTGTTGACACCCGTGCTGGGCGCCGCCGCCACGACCTCGTGGCGAGCCGCCTGCAGGCGGTCGACGAGCTTCGAGCCGATCAGGCCGGTGCCGCCGATGACGACGATCTTCATGCTCTGATCCTCCATTCGACCTCGGCCGCCTCAGCGATCGACGTCAGGAGGTTGCCCGATGCGTCCGATGAAGGCTTTGCGGCGTTCTTGAAATTCGATCGAGTTTGGCTTGGATATCTGTCCAGGAACCAGCGCCGAGGTGGTGATCCCGACGCGACAAGGATGAGGGGCGTCGGATGCGGCTGACGTTTGGTGATTGCGTGCTCGATCCCGACCGGCGGGAGCTGTCCCGCGGGTCCAAGGTCGTCGCGACCGGTCCGCAGGTCTTCGACCTGCTGCTGTACCTGATCGAGCATCGCGAGCGCGTGGTGAGCCGCGACGACCTGCTCGACGCGGTCTGGGACGGGCGGATCGTCTCGGAATCCACCCTCGCCAGCCACATCAACGCGGTGCGCAGGGCGATCGGCGACAGCGGCCAGGAGCAGCACCTGGTCCGGACCGTCGCCCGCAAGGGTTTCCGCTTCGTCGGCGAGGTGGTGGAAACATCGACATCCGTGCCCGTCATGGCGGACGAGCCTGCGGCACAGGGACTGCCGCTGCCCGACCGGCCCTCGATCGCCGTGCTGCCGTTCGTGAACCTGAGCGGCGACCCGGAGCAGGACTACTTCGCCGACGGCGTGGTCGAGGACATCATCACCGCCCTGTCGCGCATCCGCTGGCTGTTCGTGATCGCCCGCAATTCGAGCTTCGCCTACAGGAACCAGGCGATCGACGTGCGGCAGGTCGGCCGCGAGCTGGGCGTGCGCTACGTGCTCGAGGGCAGCCTGCGCAAGTCTGCGAACCGCGTGCGGATCACCGGACAGCTCGTCGACACGACCAGCGGCGGCCACCGCTGGGCACAACGCTACGACGGCGCACTCGACGACATTTTCGAGCTGCAGGACCAGATGGCGTCGAGCGTGGTCGGCGCGATCGCCCCGGAGCTGGAACGCGCCGAGATCGAGCGTGCCGAGCGCAAGCCGACCGAGAGCCTCGACGCCTACGACCATTTCCTGCGCGGCATGGCGCGCTTCCATGCCGGAACGCGGGAGGGCCTGGACGAGGCCCTGCCCGGATTTCGCAAGGCGATCGCGCTCGATCCGGAATTCGCGTCGGCCTATGGCATGGCCGCGTGGTGCCTGTTTTCCCGCAACCTCAACGATTCATCGAGCGACCACGCTCACGAGATCGCCGAGGGCCTGCGCCTGGCGCGCCGTGCGGTCGACCTGGGCAGGAACGACGCCGGCGCCCTTGCCCGCGGCGGGCATGCGCTGGCCCACTTCACCGGCGACCTGGAGCTGGGGATCGACCTTCTGGACAGAGCGGTCCTGCTCAACCCCAACCTGGCGGCGGCATGGTTCCTGGGCGGCTATCTGAGGCTGTTTCGCGGCGAGCATGACCGGGCGATCGAGCAGTACGACCAGGCCATGCGCCTGAGTCCCCTCGATCCGGAGATGTTTCGGATGCAGACCGGCGTGGCGTTGGCGCATCTCACCGCCGGGCGATTCGATGCCGCCGCCGCTTGGGCGACGAAGGCGTTCCGCGATGCTCCGCTGCTGGTGCTGCCTGGGGCCGTGGTTGCGGCGAGCCATGCGCTCGGCGGGCGCATGGGCGACGCGCAGACCGCCATGCGCGATGTGCGCAAGTGCAATCCCGAGCTGCGGATCGCCGGCCTCGGGCGATGGTTCCCGTTTCAGCGGCTTGAGCATGCCAAACTCTTCGCCGACGGCCTGAGGCGGGCAGGCCTGCCGGAATGACACTGCCCCGGGTCGGCTGCGGTGCCGCGATCGTGAGGAACGCTCGCATTCTGCTCGTCCGCCGGAAGCGCATGCCCGAGGCCGGTCATTGGGGGCTGCCGGGCGGCAAGGTCGATCCGTTCGAGACGGTACCTGCGGCCGTGGTGCGCGAGGTCCGCGAGGAGCTCGGCATCGAGATCGAGCTCAGGTCGCTCCTGTGCGTCGTCGATCAGATCGACCGCACGCGCATGGAGCATTGGATAGCGCCGGTCTATCTGGTCGAGCAGTTCGCGGGCGATCCGGTCATTCGGGAACCGCAGGCCTTGGCCGGATGCGCGTGGTTCCCGTTCGACAGCTTGCCCGAGATGCTCACCGTCGCGACCCGGCAGGCCATGGAGGCGCTGCTGCGATGACGCGTCCGGCGAACAGGTAGGGGCCCGATGCGGCTGAGGTTTGGGGAGTGCGTGCTCGATCCCGACCGGCGGGAGCTGTCCCGCGGGTCCGAAATCGTTGCGACCAGCCCGCAGGTGTTCGACCTGCTGCTCTACCTGGTCGCGCATCGCGAGCGCGTCGTCAGCCGGGACGATCTGCTCGACGCGGTCTGGGACGGGCGGATCGTCTCGGAATCCACCCTCGCCAGCCACATCAACGCGGTGCGCAAGGCGATCGGCGACAGCGGCCAGGAGCAGCACCTGGTCCGGACCGTCGCCCGCAAGGGTTTCCGGTTCGTCGGCGAGGTGACGGAAGCATCGACACCCGTGCCCGTCATGGCGGACGAGCCTGCGGCACAGGGACTGCCGCTGCCCGACCGGCCCTCGATCGCCGTGCTGCCGTTCGTGAACCTGAGCGGCGACCCGGAGCAGGACTACTTCGCCGACGGCGT
>JBFWWD010000192.1:0-11245 GCA_050246385.1 Geminicoccaceae bacterium | reverse complement strand
TCTTCCGATCTTCCCGCCGCCGGCCGCCTGCTGCGCCTCCTGCGCCTGCTGCTGCACCTGGCCGGCCGCGGCCGGGGCGCGGTCGAACAGCTGCTCGGCCTGGCTGCGGATATCGTCGGGCAGGACCTGCATGGCGGCGGAGGCGATGGACTGCGTGCCCTGTCCCACCGCCTGGGCCGCAGAGCCGAGCGCACCGAACGCGCCGCCGATCAGGCCGCCGATCGCGGTGGAAAGAAGATAGATGCCGATCAGGGTGGCGGCGGCCCAGGTGACGATGCCGTGCAGGCTGCCGTCGAGCCGCGACGGCACTGCCGCGAGCCGCGCGGCGACCCAGGCGCCGACGAACACGGAAACGGCGGTCGCGATCAGCCACCAGGCGGCGCCGCTGAGGCCGAGCGTGGAGGCCTGCGGCGTATCGGCGGTGGCAGGATCGATGGTGGCGGCGCCGATGGCGAGGCCGAGCAGCATCAACAGCATCTGCACGACCAGGACGACCACGATGCCGGCGATGATCGCACCCCAGGAGATGCGCCGCCCTGCCGGCAGGAGCCGCGGGTCGACCGCATAAGGGTCGGACGATGGACGGGCGATGGTGGCCATATCGCGTTTGGCTCCGGGCAAAGGTCGAGGACCCACGGTCGGGCCTCGTCATGCTCGGCGGCTAAACGCCAGCCCGTCAGGCCGGTTCCTGCCGGTGGAGCAGGCTCGCTCCGGCCGCGACCGACACCGCAAAGGCCTTTGGATTCGACGGTGGCGCGGCGGAGCGCCGGGTGTTCAGCAGAGTGGCTGAGGCGTGACCGCCACCCTAGTGGCACACGTCACGGATTGCTCGAGACCACGACCTGATAGCCGAGGTCGCGCAGAAGCGCGTTCGCGAAGCCTTCCGTCGCCGGACTGGCGGCCGCCGTCTTCAGGAGCTCGATCGCCTGCGCCCGAGCGGGCGAGCTCTCGCCCTCGTCGAGCAGCAGCTCCGCGAGCCGCAGCGCCGCCTCCGTCTGTCCCGACTGCGCGGCCTTTCCGAGCCATTGCCGCGCCTCGGGCTGATCGGCTGCCGAGCCGCTCGGTGAAGCCAGCATGAGGCCAAGCCGGGCCGCGGCCTCGGCGTCGCCTTCCGTCGCCGCCGACTTGTACCATTCGCGCGCCGACTGCCGATCCTTCGGCCAGGGGCCGGCTTCGAAGGCAGGATCGTTCACCATGCCGAGCAGTCTCTGTGCCTCGGCGTCGCCTTGCTGAACCTGCCGCAACAGCTGATTCATGTTGCCGATCGGCGGCAGGGGCTCGCGCGGGCGACTCCTGGCTGCGCGCCGATGGAGCGCGACGATCTCCGCCGTGGTCATGGTGTCGGCGACACCGGCGGACTGGGACCCCTGCCAGCGATGGACCGCATCGAGCAGAGTGGGGGAAACCACACCGTCCGCGTTGCCGGACCAGAAGCCCAGCCAGCTCAGCGACAGTTGGATCGCCTGCACCTCGGCGTGCGTCAGCTCGGACAGCTCGACTCCGGTCGCTGCCGGGGCACTCGGCACGAGGTAGACCGCTTCCGCGTCCAGCGAGCTGTAGGTGCCGGGCCGTTGCGCGTCCTTGGTCTCGCGGGCGACGTCGCCGGTCACGGCGGCGAACATGTCCTGAACCTTCACGCCCGGCGTCTTGATATGGCGCAACAGCGCCGAGACATAGGGGCTGTTGCGCCCACTGCCGTCGTAGGCGACCATGCCCGGCGAGGTCGCATAGGCGACCAGGGTTCTGGGCGGTACGTAGCCGGGTTGGGCCAAGCCCTTGGGGATCGCCAGCGAACGCGTGGCACTCTGCCGTCCGGCGAGCGGATCGTCCCGGCAGGCATCCACGATCACCACGGCCAGCTTGCGTGCGCCGCCGGTGTCCTGAATCAGCTGATCGAGGCGAACCAGACGCCGCAAGCTGTACTGGTCCTCGAGACGCCCATCGACCGGCACAAGCAGGTTCTCGCCGGAATATTGCAGCGCGTGTCCCGAATAGTAGGCCACCGCGAGATCGGCATCCGCGGCCTCGCGCGCGAACTTCGTCGTGAGATCGTCCATCGCATCGCGATCGAGATCGTAGCCCGGGAAGACGGTGAATCCGATGTCCGCCAGGGCCTTGGCCATGTCCTCGGCATCCTGCCGCGGATTCCGCAGGGCCGCCACGTTCCGGTAGCCCGAGTTGCCGATGACCAGCGCCACCCGCTTCTCCCCGTCGGTCGGCAGGACGACCGGCGAGGTGGACTGTGGCTCGGGGCGCTCCGGCTCGACAGCCGCCGAATCACGGGGCTGCTGGCCAGTCGCCGCGATCATGGCCCCTTGCGACGGCAGCTGCGCCGGTTCGCTGACCGGCTCCTCGGGCGTCAGAGGCGTCGGCTTCGCATTGTCAGCGGTCGCGGACTCGAGGCTCTTGGTCTCGGCCTCGACCACCTGTTGCGGCTCGGGCGACCGTGTCTGCTCGAGCTCGGCGACGAGCTGCGGGTCAATCTCGCGGCTGGTGGGCTGCCCCGTGCTCTGCAGCCAGCTTCGCAACGCATTGCGCGTGCGCGAGCCTGCGACTCCGTCGATTTCGCCGATGTCGTAGCCGAGGCGCGTGAGCTCGGTCTGGGCGCGGCGGACCAGCTCGAACCGTTCCGTTGCCTGCCTTTCAGGCTCTACTGTCCCTGACGCATCTGCGGTTGCATTCGCAGCATCCAGGTCTTCGTAGAAGCCGAGCTCCTTCAGTTGGTCCTGATAGGCCGTCGATTGAGCCGAGCTCTGTGCGCGACCGGCAGTGGCAGGCGGGCTTTCCTGAGCGGATTGCAGAGCCGTCCGAGTCTCTGGCTGGAGCGGTTTGCCCTGTGGCGGGCGGGCCTCGTCGCTGCCAGCGGGCGGGGAAACACCTGCCACCTCGTTCGCCGGCGGACTCTCTGCCGTTCCGCCCAGCCTCGCGATCGCGCGGCGCCAGTCCGAGATTCGCGAGTTCAACCGATTCAGGCGCTGGTAGTCCGCGATCGCCCCGCTCTTGTCACCCACCGCCTCGCGAAGGGCAGCTCGCCACATGAGGGTGTCGTAGTCGTCGGCCAGGATCTCGAGCGCCCGGTCATACTCGGGCAGGGCGAGCGCCGACTGCCCGCTCCGGTCCAGGGCGCGTCCCCGGTAGCGGTGGAACAGCCCGAGATCCCTGCCTTGCGCCTGGGTGACGACGACGTCGCAAGCCGCGATCACCGCCGGCAGGCTCTGCTGCGGCGCGCTGTTCGCCTGTCCGCAGGTGTCGCCTTCGGGTGTCCTCACGAGCTTGGTGGCAGCACCTGCGCTCGAGCTCGCCGCCAGCCATCCGATCGCGGCTGCCGCGACCGTGACGGCGATCGGTCGACCTAAGCCGCACTGGCCGAACATGACGTCGCTTCTCCCCACGCCAGGCGGGAGGCTTAGCGCGACCGCGACCGCCGATCTGTGACGAAAAGCACTGCCAACTCGGCCGACTGTCGGTTCAGTCGCGCAAACCACTATCGGTCAGGATGACCGCCGCCCCACGCTCTGTCCAGCGGTGATGCGCTTCATCTGGCGTCACTGTTCCCGGAGCGTCATAGTGGCGCCTATTCTCTCGGCAGAGCGTGGAGTCCCGCTTGTCGCAACCACAAGGTGCCGGTGTGGATGATCTGGGGAGCATGGCCGGAGCCATCCTCCCTGGAACGCTCCTGTGCAACGGCACCTACCGGATCGACGGCCGCCTCGGCGGCGGTGGCATGGGCGAGGTCTACCGCGGCACCAACACGGTCACCGGCGCGCCCTGCGCGATCAAGACGATTCGCCCGGAGCTCCTGCAGGACCAGTTCCTGCGCGGCCTGTTCGTCCGCGAGGCGGAGGCGCTCAAGAGCATCCGTGACGGGGCGGTGGTGGGCTATGAGGGCGTGTTCCGCGACGAAGCCGGACGCGTGCTCATCGTTATGGATTTCGTCGACGGGCCGTCGCTGGCCGACCGCATGCGCGAGCGACTGCTGACCGTCGACGAGGTGATCCGCCTGGCGCGTCGCTTGGCACGCGGACTGGCGGCCGCGCACGCTGTCGGAGTGCATCATCGCGATCTCTCACCGGACAATGTCCTGCTGCCCGGCGGAAGGCTGGACGACGCGGTGATCATCGACTTCGGCATCGCCCGGCGCGAGGGCGGGAGCGGCCCCACGCTGTACGCAGGCGGCTCGCGTGGCTTTACCGGCAAGACGTCCTACGCCTCGCCCGAGCAGGCCGGCGCCATCGACGCCCCGGTCGACCAGCGTTCCGACATGTTCAGCCTGGGCCTGGTGCTGGCTGCCGCCGCGCGCGGCCGGCCCTTGCCGATGGGCGACGATCCGGCATCCGCCGTCGCGGCACGCATGCGCCGTCCCGACCTGTCGAGCCTGCCCAAGCCGCTCCAGCAGCTGATCGCACCGCTGCTGGCTCCCGATCCGAACGATCGCCCCAAAAGCCTGGAGGACTTCGCCGGACCGACCCGCTCGGCACCGGGGCCGTCGGCAACCGACCGCCCGAGCCGGGTCCGCTGGCTGGCCTGGATCGGCGCCGGTGCAGTGGCCGTCGCCTTGGCGGCGGCCGTATGGGTGATCGTCCAGGAGCCAACGACGGCGCCACCCCTCTCACCGCCGCCGCCTCGCGAGATCCCTTCTTCCGGGCCGTCCGCGCCTTCGTTCGACCAGGCGGCCCTGGAGGCGGCGCTGGCGGACACGCCGTGCGCGGAGCTGAGCTGGACCGCGGACGGGAACGGCCGGGTCCAGCTGTCCGGCCGCATTCCGAGCGCGACGGCCGCTTCCGGACTGGTCGCACGCGTCGAGGCCGTTCCGGGCGTCACGGGCGTCGAGAACGGAACCACGCTCCACCCCGCGCCGGATTGCGAGGCGGTCCATCGGATTCCGGCGATGATCGGGATGTCCGATCTCGCCCCGCCGCTGATCTCGCTCAATCGGCCGGATGGCGTCTATGGCGGGGCGAGCGACGTGTTCGTGGCTACCGTGCAGTCGCAGGCCGCGACCGACCTCTATGTCTATGTCGATTACTTCCATGAGGACGGGAGCGTCTACCATCTGCTGCCGGAGCCTCTCGCCACGGACAATCTGGTAGCGGCCGGCGGGACGATCCAGGTCGGGCACGACGAGGCATCGGCCGGACAGTCCGACCGCGTGTGGCGCCTGAGCGAGCCCTATGGCTTGGGACGGGTCGTCGCGCTCGTCAGCGAGCAGCCGCTCTATGACGGGGTTCGCACCATCGGCGAGCCGGCCGAAGCCTATCTGGCGTTTCTCGCGGAGGCGCTGCCGAAGGCGGCCCGGACCGGCCGGATCGCGATGTCGCAAGTTCCCATCGAGACCAGACCCGAGCGCTAGAGAAAGACGGGCAGGGAGAAGGCTGATGCGGCTGAGAGGCTTTGCGGCGTTGGGGATGGTCGCCGGCGCAGGCGCGATCTGTGCCGGCCCGATCCAAGCCCAGAATCCCGCTCCGCCGATCACCGTCGAGCTGAACAAGCTGGAGCCGGCCGATCAGGCGTGCCGTCTCTTCCTGCTGCTCCAGAACCAGTCGGACGAGACCTATGACGCGCTGACGCTCGAGCTGGTCAGCTTCGACAAGGACGGCCTCATCGGACAGCGGCTCGCGGTCGATCTCGCGCCGGTGCGGGCGCGGAAGACCTCGGTCAGGCTGTTCGACCTGCCCGACACGAGCTGCGACGGGCTCGGACGGGTGCTGCTGAACGACGTCTCGGCATGCTCCATCGGCGGTGCGGCCGTCGATGGCTGCCTCGATCGGCTCCAGGTCTCGAGCCGTGGTCCCGTTCCGCTCTTCAAGTAAAGTCGCGCGTCCGTCGGAGCCGGCGCATCTGCTGCTGGGATGCTTGGCGGCGTCGCTTGTGCTGCACCTGCTCGGCATGATGGCGGCACTGAATCTGCCGACCCAGCGGCGGCCTGCGGAGCCGCAACCGGAGCCGGTCCCGATCGAGGTCGTCATCGAGGTGCCGCATATCGTCCTGCCAAGAGCGCCGCCGCCATCGAAAGAGTCCGGGGTCAAGCTGTCAGGTGCGGCACGAGTGGAGAACGTGCCGGCCCGCAGCCTTGCTCCAGTCCAGCCTGCCCGACCCGTGTCCGCATCTGACACCGTCAGGCCCGCACCATCGGCGTTCTCCCCGGATGGAACGGCTCCGGCCGTGCCGTTGGCAGAGGCCGCCCGCGCTGGCGCGGATCTGGCGAGCGCTCTTACGCCACCCGTACCGCGGGCACAGCCGGCGGGAACGGGTCCTATCGTCGAGCCGACGTCTCCCCGGACCGTGGCTGCGCAGGATTCGAGCGGAGCAGCGCGGGCTGGAGAGGTTGCCACGGCGATGGTGGCGCCACTCGAGCAGCTGGACACGCCGGCCTTGCGTCAGCCTTCGGCAGCGGAAGCGCCGCTGCAATCGGACACGACCGAGGTCGCTCCCGCTCAAATCTCCCCGCCGGCGGCCGGTCCGGCACCAGCTCCTTCCGAGACGACCTTCGCCACCTCCGCGGCAGTGGCGCGGGCGACCGCGCCGCCTACCGCCGAGGCGTCCCTCGTGCGGAGCCCGGCCAGCTCGGTTCGATCACCCGAGGTCAGGGCTGCGACTGCGGCGCTCTTCGCGGGGCCAGTCACTCCCCCGGCTGGGCTGGCGCTCCCTCCAACGGCCCCGGCGCCGTCGCCGCCGGACAGGAGCAAGGCGGCGACGGACCTCGTGGTTGCAGCTGCCGAGGAAGCGGTCTCGCCGGAGCCTCCGAGCGCTCCCCAAACCGCCGCTCGCGCGCTGCAGATGCCGGCTACTTCGCCCGAGCCGGCACCCGTGCGGAGTGTGAGCGACGCGGCAGCTGCCGCGCCGTCTTCGCCTTCGCGCGTCGACATTGTGGCGGCAGCGTCGGCTGCCGTTCGCGCCGTCGATCCGGAGCAGATCCGGGAAGGGATCGCCAGACGGCTGATCGAGCTGCCGTGCAGCCATCTCGACGTGGTCCTGAACGAGGACCTCGCTCCTGTCATCCGTGGCCGCGTCGAGAGCCCGGAGGACCTCGCGCTCGTCCGGGAGGCAGGCGGTGACCTCTCGGCCGGCGTGAAGCCGGTGCTGGCGGTCGAGGTCGTCGAGGCGCCGTTCTGCAGCGTTTTGGGCGAGGTCGAGAAAATCGGCGCCGGAGCCGCGGGGCCGGGCATCGCGCTCAATCGCGCGGATGCGAACTACGCGGCCGGTGACTATGTGGTCGTGACCGTCGCGGTGCCGCCTGATCTGGCGGATGGCTACCTCAACGTCCTTTTCGTCGACGGCGCGGGCAAGGTCGTCCACCTGCTGCCCAACCCGTATCTACGCGACACTCGGGTCCACGGCGGCCAGACTGTCCGATTGGGAGTCGAGGCCAACGAGCGCCGCGCCGGCGTGCGCGACTACCAGGTGACGCCGCCCTATGGTCGCGGCCTGCTGCTGGCGATCCTGAGCACGGTCCCGCTCACCGGCGTCGGACGTGCGGAGGTCGAGCAGGTCGATGACCTGCTTCCCGTGCTCGCTTCGGCCGTTGCCGAGGTCCCGCCGGGCGGTTTGCGCCTGAGCCGGATCGCACTCGTCACGCATCCCTAGCCGACGCAGATGTGAGGAACGTCACAGCGTCGGCGCGCAGTTGTCCTATGTTCGCAGTCAGCGTATAGATGAATGACTGGGGAAGGTGCCATGCCAATCACCGGTCGGTTATTGGGTCTGTCTGCGCTCGCCCTTCTGTTGGGCTTCGCGCCTGCTTGGTCGCAGGAACACACTCCTGCGTATACCAAGGACAACCTGGTTGGGATTCTGAAACCGGACCTGGGCGCAACGCGTAGCCTGTCGCCGTCGACCGGTGCTTCCGCGGTGACACCTGGGACTACCGGCAGTGGCTTGTTGCCGGACCTGAAGATCCTGTTCCCGTTCAACTCCGCGGAACTCAGTCAGGATACGTTGTCGCAGCTCGACGAGCTTGGCGCCGCCCTGCAGTCGAACGAGCTTCTCACCTATCGGTTCGAGATCGCGGGCCATACCGACGCCGCCGGACCCGATGGCTACAACGACGGCCTTTCAGAACGGCGGGCCGACGCGGTCACGGGCTATCTGGAGCAGACCTATGGTGTTGATCCGCAGCGGTTGCAGGCCCGTGGCTACGGCAAGCGGCAGCTGATCGATCCAGACAATCCGACGAGTGCCCGCAACCGTCGCGTGGAGATCAAGACCCTTCCGAGCGAATAAGGGCAGACAAGTCGGGGCTGCAGGCGGGATCGATGGAGCTTCCAGTCACACAGCTGCTGCAGCCGCTCGACGGAGAAGCGCCGTGTGGGCCTGATGTCCGGGAGCTGGACGCATTCCTGACGCTGCGCGCCCAGGTCGACCAGCTCGACCGGGCTGCTGCCGAGGGGGCGCCGTCGCGGGTCGACTGGGCACGGCAGCGGGAGCGGATCCTCGAGATCGCCGGGCAGACGCGCGACCTGCGGGTGTGGGTGTGGCTGGCCCAGAGCCAGCTCGCGACCGACGGCCTGCCAGGCTTCGCGTCCGCCATGGAGTTGCTGGCGACAGGCCTCGACCGATATTGGAACGAGCTGCCGCCCTACGATCCGGAGGACGAGAACCCGCGCGAGCGGTTCATGGCCCGCCTCGGGGCGCTGAGCGGGCTCGTCTGCTCGAACTTTCAGACCGGAGCCGGCGAGCTCCTCAAGCGGCGCAGCACGCTTCTGTTCCTGGAGGACTTCGACCGCGCGGTCGCCACTGCCGGTCAGGACGGCCCGGCGGCGGCGCAGCGGCTGGAGACGGCGTTCACGGCGCTCGAGACGCTGTTCCGGGAGCGCTTCGGCGCCGCGGGCGATCCACAGCTGGGCTTTGGCGAGCTGGCGCGAAGGCTCCGACCGCTCCAAAATCGCGCCGAGCCGCAGGGTGAAGCGCACGAGGAGATGGCGCCCCGGTTCACCAACGGTCACGCCAACGGAGCCGTGCAGTCGCGCGACGAGGTGGTGGCGGCGCTCGATCGCGTGCTCGACTATTACAGCCGCAACGAGCCCTCGAGCCCCGTGCCCCTGCTCGTCGGCCGCGCCAAGCGGCTCGTCTCGATGACCTTTCTCGACGCGATCAAGGAGCTGGCGCCCGGCGGCCTCAAGGAGCTGCAGGCCGTGGCCGGTGCCGGCGACGAAGCCAAGCCGAACCGCTAGCCGGAGCGTGCAGCGATGCCTCAAGACCAAGGTGCCAAGTTCATCGCCCGCAATCGGGCGCCGCGGGTCCAGATCGAGTACGACGTCGAGCTCTATGGCGCGGCGAAGAAGATTCAGCTGCCCTTCATCATGGGCGTTCTTTCCAATCTCGCCGGCAAGCCGGCCGATCCGCTGGCGCCGGTAAGCGATCGGAAGTTTCTCGAGATCGACGTCGACAACTTCAACGACCGGCTCAAGGCGATGAAGCCCAGGGTCGCGTTCACGGTGCCCAACACGCTGACCGGCGAAGGCAATCTCGCGGTCGACATGACCTTCGAGAGCCTGGACGAGTTCTCGCCGGACGCGGTCGCCCGCAAGGTCGAGCCTCTGCGGCGGCTGCTGGAGGCCCGCGAGCAGCTCTCGAACCTGCTCTCCTACATGGACGGCAAGGACGGCGCGGAAGCGCTGATCGGCAAGCTGCTCAACGACCCGGCACTCCGCGAAGCCCTAGCAGCGGCACCCAAGCCCGAGGAATCCACGGCGCAGGCTTGAGGCCGAGAAAGACTAAGGAGGATCCGCCATGGCCGATCAGGCCCAGCTCGAGTCCGCACCGGCCCCAGCGGCCGAGGCCCTGGCGCCCGATGATTTCCAGTCGCTGCTGAAGAAGGAGTTCCGGCCGCGTGACGCGGAGGCCGAAGGCCGGATCGGCGCCGCCGTGCGCACCCTGGCCGAGCAGGCTCTGGCGCACACCCGGCTGGTGTCGGACGATGCGATCAGGTCCGTTCAGGCCATCATCGCCCAGCTCGACCAGAAGCTCACCGAGCAGATCAATCTGATCCTGCACCATCCCGACTATCAGGAGCTCGAGGGTGCCTGGCGCGGACTGCACCATCTGGTGAACAACACCGAGACGGATCAGATGCTCAAGATCCGGGTGTTGAACATCTCCAAGAAGGAGCTGTCGCGAACTCTCGAGAAGTTCGAAGGTACCGCCTGGGATCAGAGCCCGATCTTCAAGAAGATCTACACCGACGAATATTCGATGCTCGGCGGCGAGCCGTTCGGCTGCCTGGTCGGCGACTACTATTTCGACAACAGCCCCAAGGACGTGGCGCTGCTCGGCAACATCGCGAACGTCTGCGCCGCGGCGCACACGCCTTTCATCTCGGGCGCGGCGCCGAGCCTGTTCGGCATGCAGAGCTGGCAGGAGCTGATGAATCCGCGCGACCTCGCCAAGATCGCGAGCACGCCGGAATACGCCAAGTGGAATTCGCTCCGGAAGGGCGAGGACAGCCGCTACATCGGCTTGGCCATGCCCCGCGTCCTGGCGCGCCTGCCCTACGGGGCCAAGACCGATCCGGTCGAGGCGTTCGACTTCGAGGAGGACGTCACCGGGCGCGACCACCACAAATATGCCTGGATGAACGCCGCCTACGCCATGGCGGTCAACGTCACGCGGTCTTTCAAGCTCTATGGCTGGTGCGTCCGCATCCGGGGCGTGGAGTCGGGCGGGGCGGTGACCAACCTGCCGGTGCACACCTTCCCGACCGACGATGGCGGCGTGGCGATGAAGTGCCCGACCGAGATCGCGATCGACGATCGGCGCGAGAAGGAGCTCGCGGATCTCGGCCTGATGCCGGTGCTGCACCGCAAGAACACCGACATCGCCGCGTTCATCGGCGCGCAGTCGCTGCAGAAGCCGGAAGAATACGACGATCCGGATGCGACGGCGAACGCCAATCTCTCGGCCCGGCTGCCCTATTTGTTCGCGGTCTGCCGGTTCGCGCACTACCTCAAGGCGATCGCGCGCGACAAGATCGGCTCCTTCAAGGAGCGCGAGGACATGCAGAAGTGGCTGCAGAAGTGGATCACCAACTATATCGACGGTAATCCCGACACCTCGTCCGAGACGGTCAAGGCCCAGCGCCCGTTGCGCGCGGCCGAGGTCCAGGTGGAGTCGGTCGAGGGCAATCCGGGCTACTACAATGCCCGGTTCTATCTACGACCACACTATCAGCTCGAGGGGGTGAACGTCAGCCTTAGGCTGGTATCCAAGCTCCCCACGGCCAAGGCGGCGTGAGGAAGCGCACAGATTC
>JBFWWD010000191.1:0-11287 GCA_050246385.1 Geminicoccaceae bacterium | reverse complement strand
GACAACACGGCCTACCCGCCGGTGTTCTGGCCGAGCGAGTTCGCCTGGCAGAACTACGTTGCGATCTTCGAGCAGAACCCGTTCCTGCTCTACACCTGGAACAGCATCATCGTCTCCGGGACGTCCACGGTGGCCGCGCTCATCGTCGGTGTTCCCGCCGGTTACGGGCTCTCGCGGGCGCGGGCGCACGGGCTGAGCCTGCTCGTGCTCCTGTCGCGCATCACGCCCGGCCTGAGCTATCTCGTCCCGCTGTTCATCCTGTTCCGCGCGCTGGGCCTAACCGGCACGCTCTATCCGCTGATCATCATCCACCTCGTCATCTCGGTGCCGATCGTGGTCTGGGTGATGATGAGCTACTTCGACAGCCTGCCGGCCGAGCTCGAGGAGGCGGCCCTGATCGATGGCGCCAGTCTGTGGCAGGCCTTCACCCGCGTGATGCTGCCGCTGGCCCGGCCCGGCATCATCGTCGGCGCCATCCTGTCCTTCATCTTCTCCTGGAACAACTTCATCTTCGGCGTGGTGCTGGCCGGCCGCGAGACACGCACCCTGCCGGTGGCCGTCTACAACTCGTTGAGCTACGAGCAGCTCTCCTGGGGACCGCTCGCCGCCGCAGCGCTGGTGGTGACGCTGCCCGTGCTGGTGCTCACGATTTTCGTGCAGAAGGAGATCGTGAGCGGCCTTGCCGCCGGTGCCGTCAAGGGTGGATGAGCCGGCGATCTCCTGCTGTGAAGAGAGTCGGATCGGATCGCCGCGAGCCGGAACGCTGCCGGCCAGGCGAGCTCCGAAGCGGCTTCAACGACCCGATCGCGCAATGGATTTGCTGTTTCGACCGGTAAGTGCCGGTCATACGCATGCGGTTTCGGCCCTTGCGGGCTTCAGAAGAAGCATGGCGGCCGGTGCTGCCGCGGCGTGGCGGCCGAACCGCTTCACCGGATCGGTCTGGCTTCCGTTCGGCCAGCGGCTTCGGTCCAACGACTTTCCGGCATGTTCACAACGATTCTTGTCGGGAGTAACGCCTCGGGTCTTGCCGGTGCGGTGAGTTGCCGAAGGCGGCCAGTAGCTGCTCCACGGCGACGCTCGGGTCGACGGCACCCGCCGCCACCGCTTTCTCAAGCTCGGGCAGGAGCGCGCGCACGTTCGGACTGTCCCGAAAGCCGGAAAGCAGGCGCGCGTCGAGCATCGACCACATCCAGGCAACCTGCTGGCGCGACCGCTTGGCGGCCAGCTCGCCGGAGGCCGACAGAACGGTGCGGTGGCGCTCGATCTCGTTCCAGAGCTCGGGCAGGCCGGCGCCGGTCAGTCCGCTGATCGTTCGGACGGTCGGGCGCCAGGAAGGGCTCTCGGGCTCGATGATCCGCAAGGCGGCGCGATAGTGCGTGACCGCCTGTTGCGCCCGCAGCGCATTATCGCCGTCGGCCTTGTTCACCGCGATCAGGTCGGCGATCTCGAGCAGGCCCTTCTTGATGCCCTGCAACTCGTCGCCGGCACCCGGCAGCATGAGCGCCAGGAACAGATCGACCATTCCGGCGACGACGGTCTCGGACTGGCCGACACCGACGGTCTCGACCAGGACCACGTCGTAGCCGGCCGCCTCGCACAGCAGCATACTCTCGCGCGTCATGCGGGCGACCCCGCCCAGGGTGCCGCCAGTGGGCGAGGGCCGGATATAGGCGGAAGGATCGACGGCGAGGCGGGCCATGCGCGTCTTGTCGCCCAGGATCGAGCCACCGGTCCGGCTGCTCGAAGGGTCGACCGCCAGCACGGCGACGCGGTGGCCGGCCGCGGTCAGCATGCTGCCGAAGGCGTCGATGAACGTGCTCTTGCCGACGCCGGGCACGCCGGTGACGCCAATGCGCCGGGCGCCGCCGCTCGCAGGCAGCAGCTCGCGCAGCACCGCCCGCGCCGCCTCGCGATCTGCCGGCCGGCTGCTCTCGATCAGCGTGATGGCACGCGACAGAATGGCGCGGTCGCCATCGCGGACACCGCGAACAAAATCGCCGGTTGAGAGCGTGCGGCGCGGCGCGATCTGAGGCATGGCGGTCGCGAATCTACCCGAAGACGAGATCTGTTCTCATCCAACGGACGGCATTGTGCTGGCAAGTCCCAGACCGCTCGACGATTGACGATGATGGCGTCGGCACGGCAGAAGTGCCGGAAGGAGCGCCCCGAGGGAACACGGTGTCCCCGCACGAGAATGCCCGATTGGGCACCTTCCGGTTTCATGAGCGACGAAGCAACTCGCGTCGTCGCGCTTTGGGGGCATTCGCGGCAATAGGCCTCGCGGCGGCGAGCCGCAGTTACGCTGCGACGCCGCTGGCTCAGCCGAGCGGCGAGATCATCCTGACCGTGACCGGCAGGATCGGCATCGGCAACGGCGGTGGCCAAGCGCGGCTCGACCGCGAGTTGCTGCTCGGCATGGGGACGAGCGAGCTGACCACCTCGACGCCGTTCACCGACGGCGTCAGCACCTTCGTCGGCGTTCTCGCCTCCCGCCTCCTCGACCGGCTGGAGGCGACAGGCACCGAGTTGCGGACGCTCGCCCTCAACGACTACCAGGTGACCATCCCGATCCCAGAAGTACGGGAGTTCCCGATTCTGCTCGCGCTCGACCGTGACGGCCATCCGCTTTCGGTGCGAGAGCGCGGGCCGTTGTGGGTGATCTACCCCTGGACGCAACATCCCGACCTGGATGATCGATTGCGCCGACAGCGCTCGATCTGGCAGCTCACCCGGATCGAGGTCGCATGACGATCAGCCGGCGTGCCCGACTTGTCGGTGCCGGGCTGCTCGGGCTCGCCCTGCTGCTCTTCGGCGGGAGCCTGATTGCGATCGAGCGCAGGCTGCAGGTGCTGAGCAGCTCCGTCGACAGCGGCGGCACGGAGGCGAGCTGGAACGCGTTCCAGGCCCGCTTCGAGCTGGAGCGGCTGCTGCACGAACTCGATCGCGCGCTCGACGCGGAACCCGATCCCACGGCGCTTCGCACCCGGCTCGACCTGTTCTGGAGCCGCGTCGATGCGTTGCGGTCCGGCAGTGACGCAACCGCCTTCCGCGCGCTGCCAGGTGCCGGGGAGCTGTTGGGCCGTCTCGACGAGCTGCTCCGGCGGTATCAGGGGGCAGTGGCCTCCCCGATCGTTCCCGCGGATCTGGCGGCTCTGCGAACCGAACTCGCTCAGGAGACGCCCCTGCTGCAGCAGCTGATGCTCGGCGTGCTGCAATCTTCGGCCGTGGCGCACAGCCGGCTGCAGCACAACCTGCGGGAGCTCCGGCCGGCCGGCTGGGCGTCGCTGCTCGGGCTGTCGGGCAGCGCCACGATCGTCATGGTCCTGCTCTACCGCGAGGGCAGGAGCACGCGTCAGCTGCTCGCCCGCACCGAGGAGTCGCGCGCCCGGATCGAGCATCTGGCCCATCATGACGCGCTCACCGGCCTGCCGAACCGGCGGTTGTTCGAGGACCGCCTGATCCAGGCCCTGGCGGTGGCGGCGCGCGCCCGGCGCCGAGTGGCCCTGCTCTATCTCGATCTCGACGGGTTCAAGGAGATCAATGACAGTCTCGGCCATCGTGCCGGCGACGAGCTGCTGCGGACTGTCGCCGAGCGGCTCGCCGGCTCGATCCGTGGCGGCGACACCATCGCCCGGCTGGGTGGCGACGAGTTCGCGGTGATCCAGATCGAGCTGCGCGCGGCACCCGATGCCGCGGTGCTCGCCGAGCGTCTGATGGCGGCAGCGGCGCGCCCGGTGCGGATCGCCCAGCAGGAGGTCGTGGTCGGCAGCAGCGTCGGTATCGCCATCTTCCCGGAGGACGGCGGCACAGCGGACGAGATGTGCGCCAATGCCGACGTGGCGCTCTACAGCGCGAAGGCCGCCGGCCGCGCCCGGATGGCCTATTACCGCCCGGAGCTGACGACCGAGGCGCGAACCCGCGGCCTGCTGCGGCGCGACCTCGCGCGCGGCATCGACGGCGGCGAGCTCGAGCTGCACTATCAGCCCAAGATCGCGGCGTCCGACGGCTCGGTGACCGGACTCGAGGCGCTCCTGCGCTGGCGGCACCCGCAGCGGGGCGTGCTCGGGCCGGGCGCCTTCCTGCCGATGGCGGAGGAGACGGGGCTGATCGAGCCGCTCGGGAGCTGGGTGCTGCAGGACGCGGTCGCTCAGATCGGTCGCTGGCGGGCGGGTGGGATTTCCCCGCCGCGGGTCGCCATCAACCTGTCCGCCTCGCAACTGCGGCGCGGCGGGGTGGCGCGGCGCATGGCCGAGCTGATCGAGAGCGTCGACATCCCGCCCGGCCTGATCGAGCTCGAGCTGACCGAGCATGTGCTGCTCGACGACGATCCGCGCGTACACCGCGAGCTGGACGATCTGCGGCGCCTGGGAGTCGCGATAGCGCTGGACGATTTCGGCACCGGCTACTCCAGCCTGAGCTATCTGCACCGCCTGCATCTGCGCACGGTCAAGATCGACCGCTCGCTCGTCGGACAGTTCGGTGACCGTCGGGCGGAAACCATCTGCGAGCACGTGGTGCGCCTTGCGCACGATCTCGGCCTGGTTGTCGTGGCCGAGGGCGTCGAGACCTGGCGCCATGTCGAGATCGCCCGGGCGATCGGCTTCGACGAGTTGCAGGGTTACTGGTTCGCGAAACCGGCTCCGGTCGAGGAGATCACGGGCCGGCTGCGCGCGCAGCCGGCCATCCCGGACGGCGTGCTGGCCGGTGAGGAGAAGATCTGACGCAGCTTGGAGGGCCGTAGGCCGGCAGCGCTGCGCAGGGTGTGCGATGCGCTGCCGAAAGCGGCCAAGCGGTGGCTGCGCATGGTGGCGATCTCTTGCCACTGCCACGATCCACGCAGTTCCTGGTCGTGGGGAATACGGGCTTGTTCGGATCTGCCGCTATCGTTTCCTGTGCGGCGATGGGGGCAGTAGCAGAAACGACAATCACGCCGTCGCAGGGCAGCGACGGCGTGATAATGCCTGCCGATACGGCGGATGGCTCTGCCGGCGCGATCAGCCCTCGGTCTTGGGCGGCATCGGCGGCGGGTTGTTGTTGGGGCCCGGGAAGTCGGACGGCGGCAACTGCACGCCCTTGCTGTAGTCGACGCCCCAGAGCTCGCCGCCGGGAGGCGAGGAGCAGGCACCGAGGGCAAGGCCCAGCCCGAGCAGAGCACAGGCCGCGAGGATCTTGCGGCCACTGGTGGAGGTCATCGCTACTTTCCCTTCTCGTTCCGTCGCGGGACGCCGCAGCACGCCGGCACTTCTGTCCCCGGTCAAGCTTTGGCCCAATCCTGTCGCTGCTGGCAAGCATGGTGGACCCGTGTGCCACAAGCCGCCGCCGAAATTACCACATAGTGTGACGTGGCCGCATGGTTCCTGGCCATCGACCGTCCACGGCCAAGCCGAGGAGCGACCGTCAGCTTACCGTCAGCTTGGAGCGCCGCTGATTGACTTGGCCTGTCCCGCCGCCTTAGCTCCACGGCCGTGGAGCCAGCGAGAGGGCTTGGAATGGCGCCGAGTACGCAAGACGTCGCGCGCTACACCGACAAATACTTCGTGCGGACCCGGACTGTGGTCGAGCGGTTCGGCGATTGCCGCGTGACCTATGCCGTATTCATGCGGCGCCCGGTCCTGTCCACGCCTCGTCTCGCCCTGGACTGGCTGCGTCGGATCGCGGCCGAACGCGACGCCGAGATCGAGGTCGACCTCGTGCATGCGGAGGGTGCCTGGGTCGGCGCCGGCGAGCCGATGATGTATCTGCACGGGCCGTTCCGTCATCTGGTCGATCTGGAGACGGTGTTTCTGCAGCGCCTCGGGCCGCCCTGCGTTGCCGCCTACAACGCCTACACCATGTGCACCGACCTTCCCTACGCAGCTTTCCTCGCCATGGACGCGCGGCACTGCGCTGGTGCCGAGATGGCCGAGATGATGGCCTATGCGGCCTCGGTAGGCTCGGCCCGGGCGCAGCGGGAGACTGGAGCCAAGGGCTTCATCGGCAACGCCACGGACGCGACCGCCCACTTCTTCGGGCGGACCGACGGCCTCGGCACCATGCCGCACGCGCTGATCGGCTATGCCGGCAGCACGCTGCGCGCCGCCGAGATGTTCCACGAATGCTTCCCGGACCAGGAGCTGACCGTGCTCGTCGACTTCTTCGGTCGCGAGGTCACCGACGCGCTCGAGGTCTGCCGGCGGTTCCCCGACCTGGCGGCCGCCGGCCGGCTCGCGGTCCGGCTCGACACGCATGGCGGCCGCTTCATGGAGGGCCTCGACGTCGCCGCCTCCTATGCCGTCCTGGACCGGCGCGTGCCGCACGCCATCCGCACCTATCGCACGGCGGAGGAGCTCGCTTGGCTCACCGGCACGGGCGTCACCGCCGCCGCCATCTACCACATGCGCGAGCAGCTCGACGGTGCGGGCTTCGATCGGGTCAAGATCGTCGCATCGTCCGGCTTCGGGCCCTCCAAGTGCAAGCTGATGGCGAGCGTGAAGGCGCCGGTGGACGTGATCGGCACCGGCTCCTATCTGCCCGAGCGCTGGTCGGAGACCTACGCGACGGCCGACGTGATCGCCTATGACGGCACGCATCGGGTCAAGGTCGGCCGCGAGTTCCTGTTCCCGTCGGAACCGGCCGGCGTGGTACGCTAACGCTCGCGCGCTTGCTTTTATCGAGGAGGGATGACAATCGCCCTTCACGGGGCGCACCCGATCCAGTCACCTGTTCCGGAGGCCCATGATGCGGAAGGTCCGCAGCGATGCGACGGAGGCCCTGGCCGGGCTGCTGCGCGACGACATGACCATCGTTGCCGGCGGCTTCGGCTTGTGCGGCATTCCCGAGAACCTGATCGATGCGATCGTGGCGAGCGGCGTCAAGGGGCTGACCGTGGTCAGCAACAATTGCGGCGTCGACGGCTGGGGCCTGGGCAAGCTGCTCGACCGGCGCATGATCAGGAAGATGATCAGCTCCTATGTCGGCGAGAACAAGGAGTTCGCGCGCCAGTATCTGGCCGGCGAGGTCGAGGTCGAGTTCAATCCCCAGGGCACGCTCGCCGAGCGCATCCGCGCCGGCGGCGCCGGCATTCCTGCCTTCTTCACCAAGACCGGCGTCGGTACCCTGATTGCCGAGGGCAAGGAGCTGCGCGAGTTCGACGGCGAGACCTACGTCATGGAGCGCGGCATCGTCTGCGACCTCGCCATCGTCAAGGCCTGGAAGGGCGATCACGAGGGCAACCTCGTCTACCGGATGACCGCGCGTAACTTCAATCCGATGGCCGCGACCGCCGGCAGGGCGTGCGTGGTCGAGGTCGAACACCTGGTCCCGGACGGCGCGATCGACCCGGACCACGTCCATACCCCCGGGATCTTCGTCGACCGGATCATCCAGGGGCAGAACTACGAGAAGCGGATCGAGCAGCGCACCGTCCGCAAGCGCGCTGCCTGAGGGGAGAAGCGAGATGGCCTGGACCCGCGACGAGATGGCGGCGCGCGCGGCTCGCGAGCTGCAGGACGGCTTCTACGTCAATCTCGGCATCGGCATCCCGACGCTGGTGGCGAACTTCATCCCCGAAGGCATGGAGGTGACGCTCGAGAGCGAGAACGGCATGCTCGGTATGGGCCCGTTTCCGTTCGAGGGCGAGGAGGACGCCGACCTCATCAATGCCGGCAAGCAGACGGTCACCGCCCTGCCGAAGACCAGCTTCTTCTCCTCCGCCGACAGCTTCGGGATGATCCGCGGCGGCCACATCGACCTCTCGATCCTGGGCGCGATGCAGGTCGCGGTGAACGGTGACCTCGCCAACTGGATGATTCCCGGCAAGATGGTGAAGGGGATGGGTGGGGCCATGGACCTCGTCGCCGGGGTCAAGCGGGTGATCGTGGTGATGGAGCACACCGCGAAGGGCGACGAGAAGAAGCTTCTGCAGCAGTGCACGCTGCCGCTTACCGGCGCCGGCGTGGTCGACCTCGTGATCACCGAGCTCGGCGTGTTCGGCGTCACCCGCAAGACCGGGACGAGCTACAAGGTGCTCGAGCTCGCGCCCGGCGTTGCTCTTGACGAGGTCCGCGCCAAGACCGCAGCACCCGTCGACATGGGCTGAGCCGGGCCTCGCCGGGCCCTCCGGCGTCGTGGACCGGGAGCAGGGCGGCATCGGCGGGCGCGTGCTGGCGCGCCGCGCGCTGGGGGCGGGAGCCCCGGGGATCGCTACCTTCGCCCTGCTCGCCGCGCTCGAGCAGATCGCCGTCCCGACGGCATTGCTCGGCGGCCTGCTGTGCCTTCTGGGCGGCGCCTGGTCGGCGCGGCGGCAGCTCCTCGAGCTGGAGGGCGTCGCCGGCCGGATCGCGGGGTTGGCGCAGGGACGGGACGGCACCGCCCTGCCGGAGGTCACCGGCCCGGTCGCGGACCGCCTGCGGCGGCCGCTCGGCGATCTCGCGCGTCGGCTGCGGGTCGGCTCGGAGCGGATGGCCGCGCAGCGGCGTATGCTCGATTCGCTGATCGAGGCGCTGCCCGACCCGATCATCGTCGTGGACCAGCAGCTCGACGTCATCCAGGCGAACGCCGCGGCACGCCACAGCTTCGACGCGTCGCCGACCAACCTGCCGCTCGTCCGCATCCTGCGAGACCCAGGAGTCCTCGCGGCCGCGACCGCAGCGTTGACCGGCACTGCGGCGAGCAGCGTCGCCTTCACGCCCAGCAGCGACCGCACCAAGCAGTTCAGCGCCCGGATCGAGCCGCTGGATCTGGGGGAGCACCGCCGCGGCGTCCTGCTGGCTCTGCGCGAGCAGACCGAGGAGGTGATGATCGAGCGGATGCGCTCGGACTTCGTCGCCAACGCGAGCCACGAGATCCGCACACCCCTGGCCTCGATCCAGGGCTTCATCGAGACCCTGCGCGGGCCGGCTCGCCACGACAGCCATGCGCGCGAGAGCTTTCTGGAGATCATGGCGCAGGAGGCGGACCGGATGTCGCGTCTGGTCGACGATCTCCTGTCGCTGTCGCGGATCGAGCTCGCGGCGCACCAGCCGCCACGCGACCGCTGCGACCTGAGCGAGGTGGTGGCGCAGGCCGTAGCCAGCACGCGCGCCGTCGCCGAGCAAGGGCGGGTGACGATCGCGCTCGACCTGCCGACCGGCCTGCCCGTGGTCGTGGGCGACACCGACCAGCTCCACCAACTGCTCGTCAACCTGATCGACAACGCGATCAAGTATGGCGGCGAGGGCACCACCGTGACGGTAGCCGCGGCCGCCCTGGGCGCGGCGCCGGCCGACGCGGGTGCGGCGAGCGGCCGCCCCAGCATCCGCGTGGCGGTCACCGATCAGGGGCCGGGGATCGCGGCGGAACATCTGCCGCGCCTGACCGAGCGGTTCTACCGGGTCGATTCCGGGCGCAGCCGACGGCTGCGGGGCACCGGCCTGGGCCTCGCCATCGTCAAGCACATTCTGCGGCGGCACCAGGGGCACCTCGCGATCGAGAGCCGGGTCGGCGTGGGCAGCAGCTTCATCGTCTACCTGCCGACGATCACCGGGCAGGGTGCCTCTGTCACGACGCTGTCATGAAACCGGCATAAAAGCCCCACCATCCGCGAACATGCATCGCCCCGGCTCTCAGGCTGGCTCTTGGAGGTATCATGCATCGTCTGCTCCTGACCGCGGCCGCCACGGCGCTCGTGGCCGTCGCCGCGCAAGCCGAGGCGCGCGACCAGATCCGGATCGTCGGCTCCTCGACGGTGTTCCCGTTCTCGACCGCCGTCGCCGAGCAGTTCGGCCAGAAGTCCGGCATGAAAACGCCGGTGGTCGAGAGCACCGGCAGCGGCGGCGGCATCAAGCTGTTCTGCGCCGGGGTGGGCGAGGACACGCCCGACATCGCCAACGCCTCGCGCCGGATCAAGGCCAGCGAGGTCGAGGCCTGCGCCAAGGCGGGGGTGAGCGAAATCACCGAGGTCAGGATCGGCTTCGACGGCATCGTGCTCGCCAACAGCAAGGAGCACGCTCCCTACGCGCTCAGCGAGAAGGAGATCTGGCTGGCGCTGGCCAAGGAGGTGCCGGTCGGCGGTCAGCTCGTCGCCAACCCGAACACCACCTGGAACCAGATCAATCCCTCACTGCCGGCGGAGAAGATCGAGGTGCTCGGCCCCCCGCCCACCTCCGGCACGCGCGACGCCTTCGTTGAGCTGGTGATGGACAAGGCCTGCGAGGAGTTTCCCGAGATCGCGGCGCTCGAGGGCGACGCGAAGCAGGCCGCCTGCCAGACGATCCGCGAGGACGGTGGCTACATCGACGCGGGCGAGAACGACAATCTGATCGTGCAGAAGCTCGCGGCCAATCCGGCGGCTCTGGGCATCTTCGGCTTCAGCTTCCTCGACCAGAACGTCGACCGCCTGCAGGGCAGCACGATCCAGGGCGTCGAGCCGACCTTCGAGAACATCGCCGACGGCGAGTATCCGGTCGCCCGGTCGCTCTATTTCTATGTCAAGAACGCGCATGTCGAGGCGATCCCCGGTATTCGAGAATACATCGCCGAGTTCACCAGTGATGCCGCGATCGGCGACGACGGTTACCTGGCCGACAAGGGCCTGATCCCGCTGCCCGCCGAGGAGCGCGAGAAGGCGCGCACGGAGGCGACCCAGCTCACGCCGCTGTCGATGTAGGATCGTTTCCCGGCCCGGCGCTTCGGCCGGGCCGGCCTCTTCTCCAGCGGTGCACCCTCATGCCGCCAGCCGTCGCCGTCGTTCTGATTCTCGCGATCGCCGCCTACTTCCTCGCCAATCGTCGCGCGCTCGCGATCGCCGGCGGCCGCTCGGCCGCGCTGCACTCGCGACCCGGCTACTACGCCTCCTACGCCGCGCTCCTGGCCGCCGGGCCGGCGATCGCGCTCTGGGCGGCGTGGCGCCTGATCGAGCCGGTGGTGCTGCGCGGCATCGTCCTGCGCTCGGTGCCGCCCGAGATCACCACGCAGTCGCCCGAGCGGGTCGGCTTTTTCATGAGCGCCGTGCGGCGATTGGCCGAGGGGCTGCCGCCGGTCGGGGAGGTGACGCCCGCGATCCAGGCCGCAGCCGAGTACTACGCGACGCTGCTGACCTTCAGCCGGATCGCGCTCCTGGTCGCCTGCGCGGCACTGGCGGTGTTCTGCGTGACCGCCGGGCTGCGCAACGTGCAGCGGGAGTTCCGCGCGCGCAACGTCGTCGAGCGCTGGTGCACGCTGGCGCTCTGGCTCGCCGCCGGCCTCTCGGTCGCGACCACGGCCGGCATCGTGTTCTCGGTCCTGTTCGAATCGATCCGCTTCTTCGGCAAGGTGCCGATCATCGAGTTCC
>JBFWWD010000190.1:0-11438 GCA_050246385.1 Geminicoccaceae bacterium | reverse complement strand
TCGAGGAAAGAGCGACCCGCTGCGCGGAGCGTCAGCCGTTGACGGCGTCGCGCAGGCCCTTGCCGGGCTTGAACTTGACCGCCTTGCTGGCGGCGATCTTGATCGTCTTGCCGGTCTGCGGATTGCGGCCCTCGCGCTCGGGCCGGGCGGCGACCTCGAACACGCCGAAGCCGGCGATCGACACCTTGTCGCCCTTGCTCAGCGCCTCCTGGATGCCGTGCAGCACGGCTGCGACAGCCTTGCTCGCTTCGCTCTTGGGCTTGCCCGTGGCGGTGGCAACGGCGGAGTTGAGCTCGTCCAGGGTCATCAACGCACTCCTCTGACATGACGCATGCAGCGGCATCGCATATCATGGCGCGAATCCCATGCAAGTGGATTCGATCTCGAATAATCGCCCAATGATGGGCCGAGTTTTGCTTGACGTCACGGCCGGCAGCGCGTGGCACGCCTCCCGACTGGCGGCCGCTTTCCCAGGCTTGGCGCGGAACGGCCGAGCGACCGCGATCTCACCCTCGACGAACCATTACGCAAATTGACTTCGGGTTACTTGTATTGGACTTGCGAGACAGCAGCGGATCAGATCATCCCGTCACGATGATTCCGGATTATGCTAAAGACAATAGAAGAAGATACGCCACAGCGCCGGCTAAAACATCCGCCTATATCGTCTTTTATCGTAGCTGGGTGAGATGTGACGCTTTCCGGGGAGCCTTTTTTATTGGCTCGACTTCGACGTCTGCCCGGATGATCGCGACTGCAGACCGGCTGGTGGGCCCCGCCGACAGGGAGGCGCACAGGTTCGCGCTAGGGTTGAAATCCTGTTCAATCTGCGGTATAACAATCGCGCTTCACCGGCCAAGTGACCGGCTTTCGCCCGCCACGTGTCAGATTTGTCACCATGGCGCGGCGGGAGCGAGCGAGGAACCTTGGCTCGGCACTACCGGTTCAGGAAGCCGGCTCCCAATGACTTGACGGATCTGCGTAGCCCGCCGCTACCGCGGCGAGGTGTGAAGGTGGAGTCATGCTCATGCCGCCCATCGTCTCTGCAGCGGCCGAGACAGCCGGCGCGTTGGCGCCGCGTTGGCTCGCGAGGTCATCACGGCACGGTTTGGCCGTGTGCGTCGAGCCGTTCCGGTATCTTCTCTTCCTGCGCTTCATCGCTGTCAACGGCACCGGCCTCGTGCTGCTCACCGCCGTCTGGCTGCAGGGCTGGATCGACCGGATCCTCGCCGCGGACGATACGCACATCTGCAAGACGATCTTTGTGCTGTTCGTGGTCGGGCTGGTGTGGGCCGCCCAGCGGACGCTGATGCTGTCACGCGAGCTGAATGCGCTCCAGCAGTGGCCGATCGGGCCACCGACACGCTCGACCAGGCTCCTGTACGAGATGGCGGGGCGGGGCGGGCACACCCGCGCGGCGCTGGCCGGCACCCTGCGGCTGAAGCTGCTGCACCGGATCGCCTCGGTGCGCCACATGGCGAGCACGCTCGTGCTGCTCGGCCTCATCGGCACGATCGTCGGCTTCATCATCGCGCTGTCCGGCGTCAATCAGGCGGCGGTCACCGACGCTGCCGCGATCGGCCCCATGGTCGCGACGCTGCTACACGGCATGGCGATGGCGCTCTACAAGACGCTGGTCGGCTCCGTGCTCAATGTCTGGCTGATGGTGAACTATCGCCTGCTCGAGACGGGCGCCACGCACGTGCTCACCCGTGTGGTGGAGATCGGAGAGCGCGATGCAGCCGCTTGACGAAGATCCCGGCGACGACGGCGACATCGTCTTCCGCGACCTGATCATGCTCACGCTCAGCGGCTTCGTCACCGTCGCCGTGCTCCTGCTGCCGCATATCGGCGAGCAGCAGGCCAAGGCGGCTGCGACCGAAACCGCCCAGCCGCCGGGCAATGTGATGATCGAGGCGCGCTGGCCGGACGATGTGGACGCCGACGTCGATCTCTGGGTGCAGGCGCCCGGCGACGTGCCGGTCGGCTACTCCAACAAGGGCGGCGCCATCTTCAACCTCCTGCGCGACGATCTCGGTACCCGCGCCGACGCCACCGGGCTCAATTACGAGATCAGCTTCGCCCGTGGAATGCCGCCGGGCGAGTACACCGCCAACGTCCACCTCTATCGCAACGAGCTGGGCGGGACCGTGCCCGTGACCGTGGTGGCGAGCGTCAAGGCGCCGGACCAGCAGAGCTCGAAGCAGATCCTGGCCTCCTCGGTCGAGCTGACCCGCGAGGGCCAGGAGCTCACCGTGTTCCGCTTCCGGCTCGACGCCGCCGGAGCCTTGGTGCCCGGCAGCGTGACCAGCCTGCAGAGACCTTTGCGCGACTGGCGTCCGTCATGACCGACCTCACCCCAATGTTTGCGGTCATGGCTCTCCTGGCGATCGCTCTCGCGTCGATCTGCATCTGGTCGCCGCGGCGCCTCGTGCTCAAGGCGGGCGCGCTCGTTCTGGCGTTTGCGCTCATGGGCACGGCGTACGGCGCCATGCTCGATCTGCTCAGCAAGCCGAAGCCGGCGAGCTTCGAGTGGTTTCTCGCCACGGCGCCCGAAGCCACGGTCCTCGGCAGCTCCATGGTCGAGGACAAGGCCATCTATGTCTGGCTGCAGCTCGATGGCGCGGAGGAGCCGCGCGCCTATCGTCTGCCCTGGGACCAGCGCACGGCCGAGCAGCTGCAAAAGGCCGCGCGCGCGGCGGCCGAGCAGCAGACGGCACTGCGGATGCGGATGCCGTTCGAGAGGTCGCTCGACGACCGCGAGCCGCGCTTCTACGCCCTGCCGCAACCGGCGCTGCCGCCCAAGGATTCGGCTGGTCCGCCGCCGGTCCGGGTGCCGGGCACCGACGCCTAGAGGCGCAGGTTGCGGACGTAGTCGGCTCGTGCCTCGCGGGCTGTGGCGAGGTCGGTCCGCAGACGCTCGAGCTGGGCGGTCGCGGTGGTGAGCGCGTCCTCGCTCCCGGCCAGCCCGGCGAGGTAGCGGCGGGCAAGATCGCTGCCTGCGGGGACCGCACCGAGATTCTCGCGCAGGCGCTCCTGATCGCCGGCGAGCTCGCCGCGCCGCTGCTCGGCCGCCGCGATCTCGCGCTCGAGCGAGACGACGCGCCCGGAGAGCTCCTGCAGCCTGGCCAGCGCCGTGCGCAGCTCCGGCGGCAGGTCCAGCCCGGCGAGCTCGAGCCGGAGCGCCTCGGCATCGTAATCGAGCAGAGCCAGGCGGCTGGTCTTGGGCTGCTCCAGCGCCACCACGATCTCGAGCGGGGCTCCCGGCGTGAGTGGACGGGTGACGCGCACGAGGCCGCCCTCGACCACGGCGTCGGACGGCTCGGTGAGGCGCCAGTCGGGCCGGCTCGGCTCCTCCAGCACGAAGCTGCGCGCAGCGGCGCCGGAGGCCAGATCGACGCCGTAGCGGTAGCGCTGCTGCTCGACCCTGGTGACCTCGAGAACGCCGTCGACGACGGTGGCACGGTCGATCCGGCCATGCGTCTCGCTGCGCACCTCGACCTCGACCGCGCCGTCGCGGCCATAGGCCAGCATCTCGGTGCGGCCCGGCGCGGTCTGCGGCAGCGGCGCGTCGCCGAGAAAGGTCAGCCCCCCCGCGGGCGGCTCCTCGTACAGCGTCGCGAGCCCGGCCGGGAGGCTGGCGTCGCCGTCGTTGCGCAGGCGGATGGCCGCGTTCGGGTGGCGGCCGCCTTCCGCGGTGCGGTAGAGCGCGACGCGCTCGATCGGCAGCCGGCGATCGAGGATCGGCGCCATGGCCGTGTGGCCGACGGCGAGCGTGACCGGCTGGGGCAGCGGGAACAGGGTCTGGGCCGCGAGCTCCTGCGCCGCGGCCGTGTCCAACGCCGCCGGGGCGGCCTGATCCGCGAGCGCCATGTCGGGTTCGGGTGCCGCCGCCGCGAACCGCGGCGCCGCCTCCGCCCGGCCGGCGGCTTTCGCCATGGGCACGCCGCCCGGAAACTCGGGCCGGTCGACATACTGCCGGGCGAACAGCGACTGCCGCAGCGCCGTCGGGCTGCCGCCGACCAGAGTGACCGCGACATCCTGCCAGTCCTGCCCGCTCGCGTTCTCGAGCACGGCCCAGCCCTGCAGCAGCCCGTCATCCCCGCCGACGACCAGCCGCCAGCTCGCCTTCCACAAGGGTGTCTCGGCGAGATAGCCGATTTTGACCGGCGCCGTGGCCGCGGAGCCGAGCGCCAGATCGAGCTCGCGGGTCTGCTCGGCGCCGTTCTCCGCCAGCCGGGCGAGGACGAGGTCGACCTGCGCGCGCAGCGCCGGGTCGGTGAAGCTCAGGCCCGAGACCGTCTCCAGGATCACCGACCGGATGCCGTCGGCCCCGGCGAGGCTGAGGCGGTGACGCGCACTGGCCCGCCCGTCCTCGATCACCTCCTCGCGAGCGACCGCCAGGATGCGGCCGCGCAGCGTCGCCGGGCCGGTGATCTCGATCTCCGCACCCCGCAGGCGCAGGAGCAGGCTCGGCAGGTCGATCAGGTCGCCCTCGCCAAACGGTGCGTCGCGGAACAGGTCGGAAAGCGGGGTCGGGCCGAGCAGGCTCACGCCGCGCACGCGACCGTCGCCGCCCATCACGATCAGGCTCTTGAGGAGATCGTCGACCTGCGCCAGCGGCACGGTCAGCCGGACATGGCCCTGCGCGTCGGGCGCCGCCTCGTAACCGAAATAGCCGACGCCGCCCGTGGTCAGCAGCACGCGCTTGAGGGTCGGCTCGGCGGCCGACGCTGCGGCGCTCGACAGGGCGATGATGCCGGCGGCTAGCCAGACGCGGCGGATGGTTCGCATGGCGAGGCCGGCGGCTCCCTGCTATGGCACGCCGGTCGATGCTACACGGATGGAGTTTCAATGTCGTCGGCGCCGGACCGATCGCGATGACCAAGCTGCCAGCGTGGCGCCTGGCGCGTCACGCCTATCTCGACGTCATGGGCAACCTGCCCGGGCTCTTGCGTGTCGGCGGGCTGTGGCTGCTGCTGAGCTGGGCGCTGATGATGCTCGGCCACAGTGTCCCGCTGCTCGGCACGGCCGCGGACATGGCGGTCGCCCTGGGTGCCGCGGCGGTGGCCGTGGCCTGGCACCGCCGCCTGCTCGCCAACGATCCGCTCGCCGCGCGGATGGCGCCGATCGACCGGCGCGTGATCCGCTACTTCGCCCTCTCGGTGATGCTCGCGTTCCTGGTCGGGATCCTGCCGCTGGTGGCGCTGCTCGCGACCATGGGCCTGGGCGGGGAGGGCGAGTTCTCGCCCGGGTTCGGCGTTCTCCTGGCGCCGGCGCTGATGATCGCCTGCGTCTACGTCGCGATGCGGCTGCAGCTCGTGTTCCCGGCCACGGCGATCGACGATCGTGCCATCACGCCGGCCAGCTCATGGCGCATCACCCACGGCAATGGCTGGCGGCTGGTGCTGGGCTTCTTCGTCACGACCCTGCCGGTTGCGATCGGGATCCTGGCGCTGGCCTTTCTGCTCGCCTGGGCGGCGGAGGCGACCGGCAGCATCGCGCTGACGGCACTCGCGGATCTCGCCGCCGTCGGCAATCCCTGGCTGCAGGCGCCCCTGATCGCCTCGTTCCTGTCCTTCGCCTATCTGTTCTTCCAGCAGGAGGCGGGCCAAGCCGCCGGGACCCCCTAGGCGAGCCGAGGCGGCAGGCTGGGGGTCGCGTTCGGGCGGCTTCAGCCCCAGGCCTGGATTCGATCGAAGACATGCGATGACCTCTGCCGCCCGCCAGAAGCCGACCTTGCTCACGCTGATCGTGCTCTCGGCGGTGGCGGTCCTGCCGGTGAGCATGTTTCCCCCGTCGCTGCCGGGGATCGCACGGGCGTTCGAGGTCGACTACGCCATCGTGAACCTGGCGGTCGCTGGCTATGCGTGGACGGCCGCGGCGATGCAGCTGGTCATGGGGCCGTTGTCGGATCGGTTTGGGCGCCGTCCGGTCCTGCTCGCATCGCTCGCCGCGTTCGCGCTGGCGTCGCTGGGCTGCGCCATGGCGCCCGGAGTCGGGAGCTTTCTCGCCTTCCGCCTGCTGCAGGCGGTAGTCATCGCCGGCTACTCCGTGTCGCTCGCCGTCATTCGCGATTGCTGGGACGAGCGGGAAGCG
Source organism: Geminicoccaceae bacterium (assembly GCA_050246385.1). Taxonomy (GTDB): domain Bacteria; phylum Pseudomonadota; class Alphaproteobacteria; order Geminicoccales; family Geminicoccaceae; genus Benzoatithermus. The sequence continues at coordinate 5,339 of JBFWWD010000190.1, read as the reverse complement.
GCGAGCGTGATCGGCTACGTCTCGGTGGGGTGGGCGCTGGCCCCGATGCTGGGGCCGGTGCTCGGCGGTCTGCTGGACGGGCTGTTCGGCTGGCGCGCGATCTTCTGGGCCCACATTCTGGCCATGACGTTCACGACAGGAGCGTTCTACGCGTTCCTGAGCGCAGCGCCGCTGGCGGCCAAGAGCCTCTTTGCGATGTCGCCGGCCATTCTCGGCATCTACATGGGTAGCAGCACGGCGGGCTTCATGCTGGGCAGCTTCCTGGCAGGCCGGTACGCGGACCGTTATGCACCCACCACGACGATGACCGCAGGGATGATGGTCGCCTGCGCGGGGCTCGCGGTCGGGCTGGTGCTGTTGTCGCTCGGGATCGTGCATCCGGCGGCGATCTTCGGCCCGTGCGTGTGCTTCGGGCTGGGCAACGGACTGACGATGGCGGGTGCGAGCGCCGGCGCGCTGTCGGTTCAGCCTGGTCTGGCGGGGGGCGCCTCGGGCCTGGCGGGGTCGCTGTCGGTGGCCGGAGCCGCGGCCGTCTCCTCGATCACCGGCGCGATCCTGACCGACGCCAACAGCGGCTATGTTCTCCTCGGCATGATGCTGGCCACGTGCCTGGCGTCGCTGTTCGCCGCTGTCGCGGCGCGGCGGCTGCAGCAGAACAGACGCGAATCGCAGCAGCCGGCCTGAAGCAGCCAGCCGGAGTAACGGATCGGGTGCTGGCGGGCAGCGTCAGACCAGGGATCCGCCGAGCGACGTCATCTGCTCGCGGATCAACGACTTGGTGGCGGCATCGGGCTCGGCGATCTCGGCGAGGAGGGCGGTCTTACCCTCCTTGAGCTTGGCCGCGACGTTGCCGTTGAACCGCTCGCGCTCCTCGGCGCGGTTGAGGTCGAACCATCCACCGGACATCGCACCCGCCGCGACACCCATGGCCGCACCGAAGGGTCCTGCCAGCAGGCCGAGGAGGCCACCGACGACCCCACCAAGGATCGCGGCCGTGGCGCCCGGGGTTTCGCTTTCCCTGACCACGAGTTCCCCGTCCTCGTCCCTGGCCGCGATGGCCGATGCCACCAGCCTGATCGTACCTTCCTCGTGCAGACGCTTGAGGGCTGCCCGGCCGTCGTTCGCCGCCTTGCCGTCGGAAAAAGCAACGGCGAACAGTGACAGATCCATGAGGCCCTCCAGTTCTGCGCAACCTAACCCCCCGCGCAACGGAGCTGCGCAGGTCCTAGTGAAAATTGCCGACTGGCTCAATGGTGCCGGACCGTTCCCAGCCGGCGACTCCCGAGACCGCCGCATCCGATAGATCCCTTCCTCCAGCCTCGATCGGAGCCGTTGGCTCTCCACGGGAGCGGCGCCCCCGGGGCGATGCACCCGCCGCGGCTGATCGGGCGTCGTTCCTGCAGCTCGCCTAACTGTCTTCCGGCCGGAGGAGGGCGCGGCATCGGCGTCCTGGTTCGGGACCGGCTGTGGTGACGCTGCCGTGACCGGCTCAGTGGGTCGGGACGCGTGCGAAGATGTCGCGCGCCTTGTTGCGCGGCTAGGCGCTGCTACGCGCAACGGCAGCAGCCGCTGCGCCGCGCGCCGCCAGCGGCCCCGCCACAACCGCCATGCCTGCGAAGGCGAGCAGGATCGCGGCGACGGGTGTGCCCGCGTCCAGGGCCAGGCCGGCGATGGCGGGCGAGGCGGCCGAGGCGAGGACCATGGCGGCGGCAGCCAGGGCGCGCACGGTGCCCAGGCTCGCCATGCCGTAGATCTCGGCCAGGCCCGCCGTGAGCACCGTGTTGCCGGATCCCGCGGTCAGCCCGACCAGCGCCATCGCGAGCAACGCCGCGTAGGGCGCGTTCGAGGCTGCCAGGAGCGCCACGCCCAGCGCCAGTGGGAGCACGAACCAGGGCAGCACGGCGCGCGCCCCGATCCGGTCGACCAGCAAGCCGGACAGGAGATTGGCGGCGATCGAGGTCACGGCATAGACCGGCACGCAGATCGCGAACCAGCCCGCGGGCCATGCCTTGGCGGTGGCGATCGCACCCTGGTGGAAGAACAGCGCGGTGGCGATGAAGCCGGTGGAAAGAAGCGCCGGGAGGAGGAGCGCGAACCGCGCCGACCGGACGATCTGGCCGCGCGTCAGGCCGCTGGCGCCGCCACCGGGGTCCTGCGGCATGGGACTCGGCGCCCGGCGGAGCAGGAAGGCGGACAGCGCCGGCAGGACGAGGATCACGCAGGCGCCGGTGACGGCCCAGGTCGGGCGCCAGCCGAGGCCGGCGATCGCGGCCGCGACGGCGAGTGGCAGCAGGGCCTCCCCGGCGTTGAAACCCAGAGCCGCCAGCGACAAGGCGCGGCCGCGACCGACGGGGAAGCCGCGCGCGACGGTGGTCAGCGCGAGATGGGTCATCAGCCCCTGGCCGCACAGCCGCAGACCGAACAGCGTGGCCACGAGCAGGATCGGGTCGGCGACGGCGGCCATGGCGAGGCAGGCGAGGCCGAGGCCGAGCGTGACCGGCACCGCCATGTGCCGCGCCGGCAGCCGGTCGACCGCGGCACCCAGCCAGAGCAGGAGGGTCCCGCTGGCCAGGGTGGCGAGCGCGTAGAGGACGCCGAACGTGCCATGGCTGAGCCCGAGCTCGCCGCGCAGGGCAGGGCCCGACAGCGCGATGAACCAGGTCTGGCCCGGGCCGGAGGCGAAGATGAGCAGGAACCCGCCCGCCAGGATGTCGCCGCGGCCGGCCAGCCAGCTCATGGCCGCGTCACGCCCGCTCGCGCGTCGCCGTGAAGCGGATCTTCGGGAAATCCTCCTGGACCCGGCCGAGGTCCCAATTGTTGCGGGCGAGGAAGACCGGGTTGCCGTCGCGGTCGACGGCCAGGCTGGCGCGCTTGGCCTCCTTGAAGCGCTCCAGCTCCCTTGGATCGTCGGCGGCGCACCAGCGGGCGGTGACGTAGGGGGCGGCCTCGAAGCCGATCGGCAGGTTGTACTCGGCATCCAGCCGCGTCTGCAGCACGTCGAGCTGGAGCTGGCCGACCACGCCGACGATCCACTCCGCGCCCAGCTCGGGGCGGAACACCTGGGTGACACCTTCCTCGGCCAGGTCCTCGAGCGCCGCGCGCAGATGCTTGGCGCGCATCGGGTCGCCCAAGCGCACGCGCATCAGGATCTCGGGCGCGAAGCTCGGAATGCCGGTGAAGCGGATCGGCTCACCCTCGCTCAGCGCGTCGCCGACCCGGAGCTGGCCGTGGTTCGGCACGCCGATGATGTCCCCGGGCCAGGCCTCCTCGGCGATCTCGCGCTCGCGGGCGAAGAAGAAGATCGGGCTCGAGATCGCGATCGGCTTGTTGTGCCGGACCATGTTGAGCTTCATGCCGCGCTGGAACCGGCCCGAGCACAGGCGGAGGAAGGCGACGCGGTCGCGGTGCTTGGGGTCCATGTTGGCCTGGACCTTGAACACGAAGCCCGAGACCTTGTCCTCGCCCGGTTCGACGGTGCGCTGGTCGGTCGGCTGCGGCCGCGGCGAGGGGGCGTGGGCGGCGAGCGCGTCGAGCAGCGCGCGCACGCCGAAATTGCGCAAGGCACTGCCGAAGAACACCGGCGTCAGATGACCCTCGCGGTAGCTCGCCAGGTCGAAGGCGGGGAGCGCGCCCTCGACCAGCTCGAGCTGCTCGCGCAGCTCCTCGAGCTGGCCTTCGGGCACGCGCATGGCGAGGCTGTTGCCGCGCTCGGCGACCACCTCCTCCGATTCCAGGCCGTTGCCCTGGCCGAGCAGGACCCAGTTGCGGCCGACGAGGTCGAACACGCCCTTGAAGTTCTGGCCCATGCCGACCGGCCAGTTCATGGGTGCCGTGTCGAGCGCCAGCTGGTCGTGGATCTCGTCGAGCAGCTCGATCGGATCGCGTGCCTCGCGGTCCATCTTGTTGATCAGGGTCATGATCGGGATGTCGCGCAGGCGGCAGACCTCGAACAGCTTGCGCGTCTGCGGCTCGATGCCCTTGGCGGCATCCAGGACCATGATCGCCGAATCGACCGCGGTCAGCGTGCGGTAGGTGTCCTCGCTGAAATCCTCGTGACCGGGGGTATCCAGAAGGTTGAAGGTGCAGCCGCCATATTCGAAGGTCATGACCGAGGTCGTGACCGAGATGCCGCGCTGCTGCTCGATCTTCATCCAGTCCGAGCGCGCGCGGCGCCGCTCGCCCTTGGCCTTGACCTCGCCGGCGAGGTGGATGGCGCCGCCGAACAGCAGGAGCTTCTCGGTCAGCGTGGTCTTGCCCGCATCGGGATGCGAGATGATCGCGAGCGTGCGCCGCCGGGCGGCGGCCTCGGCGGCGGAAGAGGCGGCGAGGGTCAAGCAGGTGGCTCCGGGTTGGCGAGCGCTATGTAGGTGGTGGCGCGAGCAGGGAGAAGGAGCGGACGCGGGATGGGATGTTGCAGCCGCAACGTCACTGCTACTGGAGCGCTGCACCGAACGGGAAGATGACATGCGCGCCTTGTCAGCCCTCACGCTCACCGCCCTGGCGCTGGCAACGCCGGCCTGGGCCGTGCCGCGCATGCTCGAGGTGGACAGCCGGCTGGTGGAGTGCGCCGGCGTCGCGCAGCAGCAGTGCATGCGGGTGCGCGATGTCGGCGAGGAGGGCTGGGTCGTCTTCCACGGCCGGATCGAGGGCTTCGCCTACGAGCCGGGCTATCGCTATCGGCTCCAGGTCGAGGAATTCCCGGTCGAGAACCCGCCCGCCGACGCGAGCAGCGTCCGCACGGTGCTGGTCGAGATCGTCCGCAAGCTGGCGGTGGAGCCGCCGGCCGATCCCTTCGCCGGCAAGGTCTGGCGGCTCTACGAGCTGCAGCCGCGCGCCGATGCCGAGATCCTGCGCCCGACGGCGACGATCACGCTCGCGATCGACGCGTCGGTCGAGAAGGCGTCGGGCAAGGGCGGCTGCAACCAATGGTTCGCGACGGCCAAGGTGCACGACCGTACGCTCACCTTCAGCGGCATGGGTGCGACGATGATGGCCTGCCCGGCGCCGGCCATGGACGAGGAGCACGCTTTTCTCGACGCGATCGGCCGGACTCAGGGCTATGCCGTGGAGGATGACGGCCTCACGCTGAGCCTCTCCGACGGCGGCGTGATGCGGTTTCGCGAGCTGACCGACTGAGCAGGTGGCACCTTATCGGAGGGAGCCCATGTTGCGGATGCTGGCGGCGACGACGGCATTCGGACTCCTCGCGCAGACCGCGACGGCCGAGCCGGTGGATCTCGTGCTGGTGCTGGCGGCGGACGCCTCGGGCTCGATCGACGACGGCGAGATCCGCCTGCAGCGTCGGGGCTACGCCGCCGCGCTCACTTCCAAGGACATCC
>JBFWWD010000189.1:0-11532 GCA_050246385.1 Geminicoccaceae bacterium | reverse complement strand
AGAATACTGTTGCCCATGGCGATGTTGGTGATCGTGTCGCTGGTCTGGCTGACCAGGTTGTAGATGCCGCCGCCCACCCGAACCTCGCTGCCCATCACGGCGGCCTGGCGGTTCGCCTCGTTGAAGGCGATCGTCGTGAAGGCGATGGTGGCCGAACCCAGGTTCCACAGGCCACCGCCGCTGGCGGTCGCCTTGTTGCCGCTGATGGTGCTGTTGACGATCTTGATCGCGCCGCCTCCGTTGCGGATGCCGGCGCCACGCACGGCCTCGTTCTCGGCGATCAGGCTGCGCACGACCTCGAGCTTGCCCGACGCGTCGTTCAGAATCCCACCGCCGGACGAGGTTTGCCCGCCGAGCGTGTGGATGGGCAACGTGTTCCGGAGGATCGCGGAATCGATGACCTGCAGGTTGCCGCTGTTCATGATGCCGCCGCCGAATTGGCGGCTCTTGTTCTCCCTGATCCGCGAGCGGACGATGGTCACGTAAGCGCCCTTGTAGATGCGGACGCCGCCGCCTTGGACATTGAGGCCGCCGCCATTCTGGATGGTCAGGCCCTCGATCCGGACCGTCGGGTTGGCACCGTCATTGACGATCGAGAGGACGCGGTCGGTATTGGACAGGACATTCTCGGAGGTGCAGTTCGGATCTTCGGGATCGTCGCAGACACCGCCATCGATGATCGTGTTCGATGGCCCCGCACCCTTGATGTCGACCGAACGGGTGACATTCAGATCGCCCGTGGCGCTCGCCAGCTCACCCTTGCCCTTGCGCAGCAATCGGTAGGTCCCTTTCGGAACGGTGATCACATCCTTCCCGGCATGGGCGTTGGCCTCCTGGACTGCCGCCCTCAACGAGCAGACCTTGAGCACGAGCGGCGGTCCGCCACCTGGCGGCGGCAGCACCAGGTTGGCTTGGCATTTGCCGTCCCCCGGGGCCAGGTCGACCAGGTCGAACGGCGTGTTCACCTTCAGGCTCAGGGCATCGGCGTGCACCGGCGCTAGCGTGACGGCACCTGAGATGCATGCCGCGAGCCAGGAGGCTCCGCTGCCATGTGTCTCGCGTGGGCTGCTCGCAGTCATGTGACCTTCCCGGCAAGACATCGACCGACCCGATGCCGATTCGGGCAGCGTCGTGCGTCAGCAGGCGCCCGTCTGTGAGCAACCGCACGCCGGTGATCGGAACGAGGCTCGTGGGGCAGCGTTCCTGATTCACGTTCGTCACGGAAGGAGCCGGGTATGTCGCGCACCGCGCCATGCATCTGCGCCGTCGCAGCCTGCGTCACCGCGTTTGCCGCCGGTGGCGCATGGGCTCAGACGACCCCGACGGGGCTGCACGAGGCGGAGGACGAGTCGGTCATGGTGTCGTCGCTCGGCGTCACGATCGACCAGCTCGAGGACATGGACATCTACGGCCCCAACGGCGAGGAGATCGGCGAGGTTGACGAGGTGCTGGTCGATGCCTCGGCGCAACCCGTTGCGGTATCCGCCGATGTCGGCGGCTTCCTGGGGCTGGGCGAGAAGGATGTCGTGATCGGCCTCGACCAGGTGGCCAAGGATGGTGACAAGCTCAAGATCTCCATGACCAAGGAGCAGATCGAGGCGCTGCCGGCGTTTGAGGACTGAGTGCCGCGCCAGCAACGAGACCGATCCACCAGCGAGTTCGAGATCCAGCTTACCGGAATCAAGGCGCTGCCGGCGGTCGGCTTCTATCTCTGACGACGGTCCGCAGGCCTACTGCAACGTATGCAGGGCTACGGCCGCGGCGTCGATCTTATGCTCTTGCGCCGAGGGTGCCTGCCGGCAGGCACGAGCTCGATCCAGGCCGGCGCGTGATCGCTGGCCTTCTCCCAACCGCGCACCTCACGATCGACGCCGGCCGCTGCAAGGCGCGGCGCGACCGCGGGGCTGAGCAGGAGATGGTCGATGCGCAGGCCGGCGTCACGCGCCCAGGCGCTTCGGAAATAGGGCCAGAAGGTGTAGATCCGCTCCTCCGGATGGAGGACGCGCAGCGCGTCGGTCCAGCCCTGGGCGACGAGGCCACGGAAAGCGGCGCGCACCTCCGGCCTGAACAGCGCATCGTCCAGCCAGCGTTCCGGCTTGTAGACGTCGAGCTCGGTCGGCATGACGTTGTAGTCGCCGGCGAGCACGACCGGGGCACCGGTGGCCAGCAGCTCCGCGGCATGCGTCCCCAGGCGCTCGAACCAGCGCAGCTTGTAGTCGAACTTCGGCCCGGGCGCCGGATTGCCATTGGGCAGATAGAGGCAGCCGATCAGCACACCCTGCACCGCCGCCTCGAGGTAGCGGCTCTGCGCGTCGTCGGGATCGTCCGGCAAGGCACGGCGGGTCTCAACCGGCTCCACGCCCCGCGCAAGGATCGCGACGCCGTTCCAGCTCCTCTGCCCATGCCAGACGGCGCCGTACCCGGCGGCCTCGATGGCCGCGACCGGGAACCTGTCGTCGCTGGTCTTGAGCTCCTGGAGGCAGACCACCTCCGGCTCCGCCGCCTCGAGCCACCGCAGCAGGACGGGAAGCCGGCCGGTGATGCCGTTGACGTTGAAGGTGGCGATCTTCATCGGCTCAACTGGCTTGCGATAACATCGATGGTCGGCGCAATGTCGAGCTGCATGTTTAACTCCGCCGCCACCCACGATGGAATGCGGAAGTAAGCCGTGGCCGACTGGTCGTCGAGCGACGGGAGCATGACGATCCGTACCTTCACGGGGCGTGGCGTCGGGACCAGAAGCCTCGACCGAGTTCCTGGGCATCGATGCGCTCTTCTTTCGAAACGTGCGAGATTGTCCTCGGCCCGCGCGGCCATCAACTCAACCTGCTTGTGCAGGACGTGATTGCGCTCGAGGCTCCAAGCTGCGATTTCCGGATGTAGCGGCGACAAGCTTGTCGCCCGTCCATGCCGCGCGCCGGTCAGATATTTCGCCTCGTCATGTCGAAGCGCACACTCTGGCTGGTGGCCTATGACATCGCGTGCCCTTACCGTCTGCGCGAGGTGCTTTGCGCGGTGAGGACATGGAGCACCGGCGGGCAGAAGTCGGTGCACGAGTGTTGGCTCACGCGGGGCGAACTCGCGCTCCTGCGCCGTGAGCTCGCAGCGATCGTGGACCTGAGCCAGGACAGCGTGCTGTTCCTGCCGCCCGACCCGAGCCGAGGCGTCCGGACGCTCGGTTTGGCCCAGCGTCCGCGCGACCCACGATTCTTCTTCGTGGGCTGACCCCTGGAGATCGCGCCGACCTGGCGCAAGCGAAAAGCAAAGGCATCATGCGCACTGTCTATCTCGATCGCCGCGATGCCGTGCTCGACATCGACGGGTCGGCCATGGTCGTCCGTCTGGGCGGCGAGCGATTGCAGACCCTTCCGCTCGGTGCGCTCGAGCGTTTGGTGGTCCGGGCGCCCGCGATGCTGTCAACTCGGTTGTTGGCGGAGCTCTGTGTGCGCGATGTGGGTCTCCTGGTGCTATCGGGTCGGCGTGGCGAGGCGACAGCGCGCCTACTCGGACGTCCCACGGCCGACGTTCGCCTACGCCTCGCCCAGGCTCGCCTGCTCGGCAGCCCCGCCCGGCGCGCTGGCCTCGGCGTGCGGATAGTCGCCGCCAAGCTCGCCGCCCAGACCCGGCTCCTCCAGTGTTTCCGCGAGGACGCCGTGGGCGACCGCCGGCTCGTGCTCGCGGCCATTGAGCAGATCGCGACGCAGGCGCGCCAACTCGATCTGCGCCAGGGGCTCGCCGCGCTCATCGGGCGCGAGGGCGCGGCCGGCGCCGCCTACTTCGCCGCCTACCGCACCGCCTTCGCTCCCGCTCTCGGCTTCACGGAGCGGAACCGGCGGCCGCCGCGCGACCCGGTCAACGTGGCCTTGTCGCTGGGCTACACGCTCCTGCACCACGAGGCCGTGTGCGCCGCGCACGTGGTCGGTCTCGACCCGATGATTGGCGTCCTGCACGAGCCTGTGCCCGGCCGGGAGTCGCTCGCCTGCGACCTGGTCGAGCCTCTCCGGCCCCACGTCGACCGGCTCGCTCAGGCGCTGTTCGCCCGGGGCACGCTGCGGGCGGCGCACTTCGCCATGGACGGCAACGCCTGCAGGCTCGGCAAGGCGGGGCGAGCGGCGTGATCCGCGCGAGGTGCTCGGTCACGAACCGGTAGGCGGCGAGGCGGTGCGCCTGCTCTACCTGCTTGTCCCGGGCAAAGTCGGCGACCTCGCGAAGGAAGCCCGCATAGCTCAGTTCCGCCCGCTCGGCAGCCTTCGCACGGCGTTCGGCGAGGCAGGCGACAACCCTGAGATTCCTCAACATCCGGGAGCCAGCAGCCTCGGCCACGCGATCGGTGGTCGCTTAGTAGCCCGCGTCCCGATAGGCGCGCGAGGCGGGCATGCCGCCGAGCACGAGGTCGACGAAACGCTGCTGCTTCGGCGTCAGGTCAGCCACCATGGCCGACACCTCCAAGCTGCGGTCGCCTGAGGACCCGGCGCTCCCCCACGGTCAGGGCCCGATCTGCAAGCGGAGTGCCTCCAGTGTGATCAGGTCGGCCTGGGAAGCCCCGAGCCCGCTGACGAGTGCGCGAGCTGACCGGACGTCGGCGCAGAGCCCGTGCATCCGAGGGTGGCGAGCGGCAGCAGCCAGTTCGAGGCCCGGCGTTTCTATTCTGCAATCCACTGCGCCAATTGTACATCGAGCCAGCGCTACGTGACAAGGTCAATGAAGAAATTCATGCGAACGAAGTGGCAGTCTCGGAGCATGCTCGGTCCTGCTGCCGACATCGCTGGAGCTTCAGGATTTCTCTACTGCCTGCGCAGTCGCCCCCAAGCCTGCCAGACCAAGGCTCATGAGCACAGGCCAAACGATTGCCCCTGCGCACGCACCTGTCTCACCACCAGATATCCTGGATATGATGTCCATCGGGGGCCTGAACGCGAGCATCGCGAAGGCAAGCGAGCTCAGCCAGAGATTCGCCCGGAGCGCCCGCATGACCTCGCGAGGATTGGCACGGTCGATCAGCTCGGATGCGGTTCGGATACTTGCAGCGGTGATGTCAAGGTATGGATGACTGGCCAATATCACCCCAACCGCAAGCAGGACTATCGCCGTAGGGAATATGACACTGCTTGTTGCCAACAAGGGGCAAGAGATTTCTGACTGATTAGATAGACGACTTGCTTCAGGCGGATACAAACTTGCAAAGAGCAATATCGCACCAATCAACGCTGTAGCAGCCAGGAGCTGGCAAATCACTGCGAAGCATGCGGCGTGGTAAACCTTTTTCATATTCGGCTCGGCTTACGACCCCCTGGGCGCGATTCAGTGATCAAGCAGTGCGAGCAACCCCTCCAGAATAGCTTGTGGCGGGGGTGGGCAGCCAGGGATGTGGAGGTCGACCGGGACGACCGCGGCTACGCCGCCGACCACCGCGGGGCTGCCGGCGAAGCAGCCGCCGTCCTTGGCGCAGTCGCCCACCGCCACCACCCATTTCGGATCGGGCGTGGCGCGCCAGGTACGCTCGAGCGCCACCTGCATGTTGCGGGTGACCGGGCCCGTGACGAGGAGCACGTCGGCATGGCGCGGGCTCGCCACGAAGCGCAGGCCGAAGCGCTCGATGTCGTAGACGGCGCCGTTGAGCATCTGCAGCTCGAGCTCGCAGCCGTTGCAGGAGCCGGCGTCGATCGCGCGGATCGAGAGCGAGCGGCCGAGCCGACGCCGTGATGCCGCGACGAGCTGCTCGGCGGCCGCCCGCAACGCGGGATCGTCGGCCGTCGGCCCGGGGATGGTGGCGGGCGGCCGCAGCCCGGCCAGCAGCAGCTTGAGCGCGGTCATCGGTCGTGGCCGGCGTAGGAGCAGTTGAAGCTCTTGTTGCACAAGGGAAAGTCGGCGACGATGTTGCCTTCGACCGCGGCCTCGAGCAGCGGCCACTGGAACCAGGATGGGTCGCGCGGATGGCAGCGGGCGACCCGCCCTCCCACCTCGAGCCGCACCCAGACCATCACGTCACCGCGGAACCCCTCGACGAAGGCGAGGCCCGCGCCCGGGCCATCGGCTACCGGCGCCGAGACGGGCCCCGGCGGCAGACCTTCCAGGATCTGCCCGACCAGGGACAGGCTCTGCTCGACCTCGCGGATGCGGATCCTCACGCGGGCGTCCACGTCGCCGCGATCCAGCGTCGCGACCTCGAGCTGCAGCCGATCATAGGGCGGGTAGGCAAGGGCTCTGCGACTGTCGAAGGGGCGTCCCGAGGCCCGCCCGACATAGCCGCCGGCAGCGAAGCGGCGTGCGAGATCACCCGTCACCATGCCCGCGGCGACCGTGCGGTCCAGCAGCGAGGGCGTGTTGTCGTAGGCGGCCGCGACCTCGGCGAACCGGGCACCGAGCTCCGTCACGAGGGACCGCAACCGTGCGGCACCCTCGTCGTCGAGGTCGATGGAAACGCCACCGGGGACGATCCGATCCATCATCAGCCGATGGCCGAACAGCTCGCCGCAGACCCGCAGGACCCGCTCGCGCAGCAGACCGCAATGGGTGTGCAGCAGCGCGAAGGCGGCATCGTTGGCGATAAAGCCGACATCGTTGACATGGTTGGCGATCCGCTCGAGCTCGGCCAGCAGCGCGCGCAGCCAGACCGCGCGCGGCGGTGGCTCGGTGCCGGTCGCAGCCTCGACCGCGCGGGCGAAGGCGAGCTGATAGGCCACGGTGCTGTCGCCGGAGACGCGCCCGACGAGGTGGGCCACGCGGGCGAGGTCGGCCCCGGCGAGCAGGGCCTCGATCCCCTTGTGGGCGTAGCCCAGCCGCTGCTCGAGCCGGACCACGGTCTCGCCGTTGCAGGTGAAGCGGAAATGGCCGGGCTCGATGATCCCGGCATGGACTGGCCCGACCGGGATCCGGTGCAGCCCGTCGCCGATCGCGGGCAGGAACGGGTAGGACAGCCGCGCCTCGTCGCGGCTGTCCGGCCACACGCCATGGTCGAGCCATGGGCGAAGGTCGGGCGCACCGGTCGCCACGAGGCCGTCGAGATCGTGGATCGCGCGCTCGAGCCGTTGCGCCGGCGCGTGCAGCCGGCCGAGCGAAGGAAACTGGCCATCGTAACAGAGGATGCTGGCGACGCCGACCTCGCCGCTCGCGGGCTCGTACAGGACCGCGTTGACCTCTCCCAGGTCGGCGAACAGCGCCATAAGGTCGACGCGGCCGGCAACCAGGGCGGCACCGATATCGTCCCACGTCGCCGCCGTGACCGAATGGCGCGGCCACGGCCGATGCTCCGGCCGCGGGGTGCTGACGGCCAGCATGTCCTTGAGGCTGCGTGCCCCGCCCATGGCCGCTCAGCCCAGCAACGAGGCGACGTGCTCGAACCAGCGCACGAGGGGTGGCGGCAGCCACACCCCCGCGACCAGGACGAGCGCCAGATGGGCGTACAAAGGAAGGCTGGAAGCCTTGACGGGATGCGGGGGCCCGCTTGTCGGCCCGAAGACGATCCCCTGCAGCCGCAGCAGGAGCGCGCCCAGCGCCACCAGGATGCCAAGCACCAGCGGTACGGCCAGCAGCGGCTGCCGGGCGAAGGTCGAGCCGACGACCAGGAACTCGCTCATGAAGATGCCCATGGGCGGAAAGCCAGCGATCGCGAGGACGCCGACGGTCAGGCCGGCGGCGAGCATCGGGTGGCTGGTGCCCAGCCCACGGATGTCGGCGAGGCGCTGCGTGCCCTTGACCTGCGCGACATGGCCGACTGCGAAGAAGATCGCGGATTTGGTCAGGCTGTGCATGGCCATGTGCAGGAGCCCGGCGAAATTGGCGAGCGGGCCGCCCATGCCGAAGGCGAAGGTGATGATGCCCATGTGCTCGATCGACGAGTAGGCGAACAGCCGTTTGATATCGCGGCGCCGATAGAGCATCAGCCCGGCGAAGCTGACGGAGAGCAGACCCAGGACGACCATCAGGGGACCGGGCGTCAGGGCGCCCGGATTCGCCGCCATGACCATCTTGAAGCGCAGGAGGGCATAGAGCGCGACATTGAGCAGGAGACCCGAAAGGACGGCCGAGATCGGGGTCGGCCCTTCCGCGTGAGCGTCGGGGAGCCAGGCGTGCAGTGGGGCGAGGCCGACCTTGGTGCCGTAGCCGACCAGGAGAAAGACGAAGGCCAGATCGAGCAGCGCCGGGTCGAGTCTGTCGGCGCTGGCGACCAGCCGGTCGAGCGCCATGGCGTCCAGGCCCCCGGCCAGGACCCCCTGGGCGGCGAGATAGACGAGCGTCGTGCCAAACAGGGCGAGTGCGATGCCGACCGAGCCCAGGATGAAGTATTTCCATGCCGCCTCGAGCGCCTGCGGCGTGCGGTAGATGCCGACCATCACCACCGTGGAGAGGGTCGCCACCTCGACCGCAACCCACAGCAGGCCGATATTGTTGGCCAGCAGTGCCAGATTCATCGCTCCCAGCATCGCTTGGTACATCGCGTGGTAGAAGCGCAGATAGGCCGGGGTCAGCCGGCCGATCTCCAGCTCGTGGTCGATGTAGGTCGCCGAGTAGACGCTGGTGGTGAAGCCGACGAAGCTGTTGAGCACGATCAGGTAGACGTTGAAGTCGTCGACCAGGATGAACGTGCCGGGCGCGGGGCGGCTGATCAGGAAGACCAGGGCCGACAGGAAGCTGAGCAGCGCGGCCAGCACGTTGAGCCGGGCCTCGAGGTGGTAGCCGGGCAGGAGGCCGAGCAGGACCGCCGCGAGCGCGGGCACGCCCAGAACGCCGAACAGGGCCAGGTCACCCATGGGCCTGGTCGCCCCGGAAGCGGTCGAGCGCCTGGACGTCGACCGTGTCGAACCGCTCGCGGATCCGGAACACGAAGATCCCGAACACGATGAACGCGATCAGGACCGAGAAGGCGATCGACAGCTCGACCACGAGCGGCATGCCTTTCGCACCCGTCGCCGCCAGGATCAGGCCGTTCTCGAGGCTCATGAACCCGATCACCTGACTGACCGCGTTGCGGCGGGTGATCATCATCAGGAGGCCCAGGAGCAGGATGGCGAGCGCGAACGCGACGTCCTCCCGGGTCAGCACGTCCGTGCCGGCGGTGACCGGCATGGTCACGAGAATGGCGAGTGCCGTCAGGCCGAGGCCCGCCAGCATCGCGACGCCGGTGGCCACCACCTGCTCGATCTCGCGGTGGATGCCGAGCCGGATCATGATCCGTTGCAGGGACACAGGAATGAAGATCGCCTTGAACAGGAGTGCGATCGCCGCGGTGACGAACAGGTGCGGGGCGTGCTGGATCCAGGCCTGCCAGGCCACCGCCGCCGCGAGCAGGCCGGCGTGCAGCGCGAAGACGTGCAGGAGCGCGAACATGCGGTCCTGGTAGAGCAGCATGAAGCTGACCACGACCATGCCGCCGGCGAGGAGATGCGCGACGTCGAAGGCGAGGCCGGTGACCATTACATGCCCCTCGACACGAACAGGAGCAGGGTCGCGAGGAAGCCCAGCATCAGCGCCGCACCGAGAAACTCGCCGACCCGGAACACCCGCATCTTGGCGACGGTAACCTCGAACGCGGCCAGGGCGACGGCGAGCAGCGCGAGTTTCACGAGGTAGACGACGACCCCCTGCAGGAGCGCGAGCGGCCCGGCCGCGGCGGACAGTGCCATGCCGTAGGGCAGGTAGACGCACGCGATCAGCGACAGGTAGAAGATGAGCTTCAGGGCGGCTGCGAGCTCGATCATGGCGAGGTGCCGTCCCGAATACTCGAGCACCATCGCCTCGTGCACCATGGTCAGCTCGAGATGCGTGGTCGGATTGTCCACCGGGATGCGCCCGTTCTCGGCCAAGGCCACCATGATCAGCGCCACCAGCGTCAGGGCGAGGGAGACCCTGAGGCCGACCGGGTGCGTCAGCACGAACTCGGCGATCCCCGAGAGCCGGGTCGTGCCGGCGAACAGCGCCAGGGTGAACGCGACCAGCAGCATGGCGGGCTCGGCGAGGCTGGCGATCATGAGCTCGCGCGAGCTGCCGATCCCGCCGAAGCTGGTGCCGACGTCCATGCCCGCCAGCGCCAGCATGAACCTGGCGGAGCCCAGGAGGGCGACAATCGCGATCAGGTCGACCGCCCAGTTGAAGGCGAGGCCGATCGCGAATGTCGGCACCAGGGCGGCGGCGACCCAGATCGCCGCGAAGATCAGGTAGGGCGCGATCCGGAACAGCCAGGAAGCGCCGTCGGCCAGCACCACCTCCTTGCGCATCAGCCGATGCAGATCGCGATAGGGCTGGATCACAGGCGGGCCGCGGCGGCGCAGGAGCCGCGCGCGCGCCTTGCGGGTCAGGCCGACGAGGCCGGGGGCCAGCAGGAGCACCAGGAACATCTGGACGCCCTGGGCGAGCGCGGCGCCGATCATCGCCACGCCACCAGCGCCAGCAGCAGGAGAACGAGCGCCCCGAAGACGAGACTGAGATAGCGCCGGATGGTCAGGAACTGCAGCGCGTTCAGACGCTCGGTCACCTGCCCCAGGCCCACGGCCACCGGTGCGTAGAGACCGTCCCAGACGAGGTCGCGCCAGAGCAGGCGGAACGTCGCCGCCCGCGTCTCGCCCGGTGCCGGCATGTCGACCTGCTCGCGGGCGAGGAAGGCGTAGCCGCCGAAGACGCGCCGCAGCGGCTGGGCGAAGCTCGAGGCGGTGTACTGCGTGGCGCTCGACGGGTCGGGATAGCCGCAGTCCCAGGCCGGGGCGCGCCGCAGGCGGTCCGAGGCGAAGCGGTGAATGAAGAACACCGCGGTGGTGCTGGAGAATGCGATGAACAGGAACAGGACCAGGCCGTTGTAGCTGCTGGCATCCGGGCTCACCGGCACCAGCGACAGCCAGCCCTGCACGGCCTGGTCCGGCAGACGCGGGCCGAACGTCGCGCCCACCGTACCGATCAGGTCGACGACGGGGCCGGGGAAGATGCCGAGCAGGCAGCAGAGCAGGGCGGCGAGAATCATCGCGACCTGGGCCGGGCGCGCGATCTCGTGCGCGGTCCGGGCCGCCTCGCTGCGGGCCCGGCCCAAAAAGGCGATGCCGTAGGCGCGCACGAAGCAGGCGGCGGCAAGCGCTGCCGCCAGGGCCATGAGGCCGCCGACGGCCGGCGCCAGGAAGCGCAGGAAGCCGAGCGGCAGGCCGATGCTCTGGAGGATGGCCTGGAACAGCAGCCATTCAGAGACGAAGCCGTTGAGCGGCGGCAGCGCCGAGATGGCGGCCGCACCGATCAGGAAGCAGACGCTGGTCACCGGCAGGCGGTGGGTCAGCCCACCCATGGCCTCCAGATTGCGCTCGCCGCCCGTGCCGTGCAGCACGGCCCCGGCGCCCATGAACAGCAGGCCCTTGAACAGGGAGTGGTTGAGGGCGTGCAGCAGCCCGGCGGTCAGCGCCAGCGAGGCTCCCGCCGGCATTCCGTTGGCGAGGAAGCTCAACGCCAGCCCCAGGCAGACGTAGATCACGCCCAGGTTCTCGACCGTGCTGTAGGCCAGGAGCCGCTTCAGGTCGCTCTGCATCAGGGCGTAGAGCAGCCCCATCACCGCCGAGA
>JBFWWD010000188.1:0-11602 GCA_050246385.1 Geminicoccaceae bacterium | reverse complement strand
CGACGGCGCAAGCGGCCAGCGGCATGTCGGTAACGAGGGAGAGCGCCTCGGCGGTGCCGATGCTGTCGAGCAGGACGCCGGCACGGTCGGCCCCGACAGCGAACAAGCCGCAGACATGATCAAGGCCACCGACGCCGACGATGCAGTCGTCCGGCAGGCCGGTCGCGGCGGCGATCTCCGGGCGAATGGTCCCGATGCGGCCGCCGGCCTGGCAGATCGGCGGCAGCAGGGCGGCGTTCAACTCGAGCGCATCCAGCAGGGCCGACGACCATCGCCTTTGCGCAAGATCGAGCAGCATGGTCCGCGACGCCAGGCTGAGGTCGGTGGCACGCTCGCCGCCGAGCCGCCATGCCAGATAGTCGCCGACGTTCAGCCAGCCCGTCGCGTCCGCCATCAGCTCGGGCTGGTGGCGGCGCAACCAGAGCAGCTTGAGCAGGCTGAAGGTGGGATCGGCGCACAAACCGGTCGTCCGGTGCAGCGCCTCGAACCCGGTGGTCGACAGCAGCCACTCGAGCTCGTCCGTCGTCCGGGTGTCGTACCAGGCGATGATCGGCGCCAGCGGCCGCCCCCCGGCGGCGATCAGGGTGCCCGCCTCACCCATGCTCGCGACGGCGATGCTACGGATCGCCTGTGGGTTCGGCACCTCGGCAACCGCCCGACGCAGCACCGCCACGGCGGCCTGCCAAATCCCCTCGGCGTCCAGCTCGGCGCTGCCGGCATCGAGCACCCGCGTCGGCGTCGGCAGCGCCGCGCCCGCAACGACGGTTCCGTCCGGGGCGAAGACGAGGGCACGGATCTGACTCGTCCCGGCGTCGATGCCGCACAGCAGTGGCTGGTCCGAGATCACGGGGCACAGGTCCCCCGTCCAGCCGGTGTCCGTCGCATCGGTCGCCTCCCTGTCGGCGCGACGATAGGGGCACCGCTCGGGTGAGAGAAGCGCCGTTCAGGTCAGCGCGCGTGCCGCTCGATGCGGTCGATCAGCAGCTGCGCCGTGTCGATATGGTGGTCGAGCAGGAAATCGACGCGGCGCTGCCGCACCTGCCGCCCGACCTGTGCCAGGGTCGTCGTCAGGCGCACGCCGTCCATCAGCCGGCCAGGAACCGGCGTCGCCCAGCGCGGACAGGCGGCGGCGCGGTAGTCCGCAGCCTCCGGCGGCGCGCCGCGCCCGAACAGGTCGGTCTGCAGCTCGCGCAGCAGGAGAGGGCCGAACCGGCGCAGATAGTGGCCGGGGGGCACGCGATAGAGCGTGCTGGCGCCGTCGTCGTACAGCAGCTCGCCGACATGGACGTACTCGGTTCCGCCGATGCGGTTGCCGGATAGCAGTGGGCCGAGCCACTCCGACGCCGCGATCACAGGGTCGAGGACGTGGCGGCCGAGAACCCGCACCAGCGAGGGCGGCAGCGGCAGATGCGGGATCAGATCGTGCCGGTGCTCGATCCGCACCAGCGGCAGCGGGTAGGACGCCGCGAAGGCCCGATCGCCGACCCGCGGCGCCGAGAACAGGACCGCCGCACGGACGTCGGCCCCGGCTTCGTGCAGCCGGCGGGCCGCAAGGGTGGCCAAGGCACCGCCGGCGCTGTGGCCGGTCACGTAGACCGGCTTGCCGCCCAGCGCATGATCGCGGACCATCTCGGCCAGGCGCGGGCCGAGCTCGTCGAGCTCGCGCGCATAGCCGCGATGCACCATTCCGGCACCCCGCTCCTCGACCTGGGCGAAGTCGAGGTTGGCGAGCCAGGCCTGCAAGGTGCGCCGGAAGAGGTCGCCGGAATCCAGGTGCAGCTTGGTGCCGCGGAAGACCAGATAGGCGGCATGCTCGTCGGAGGCGACGAAGCCGGTGAAGGCCGGCGTCTCGATCGGATCGGAGTGAATCACCGCCGCGCCGCCAGCCGGATGGCGGGCGTCGCGGTAGGCGTGGCGGGCGAGCCCGACGAGCCGCTGCGCCAGGGTCACGTCCATGGCCGTGCCCCCTCGCTCTGGTCCCTCGCAGCGGAGGCCGCTAGGGTCGGCCGCTCGAAGCTCGTACCGAGAGGCGTATCGCGGCCATGGCGGACCGTCCCAATCCCCTGAAGCTCAACCCGCTGCAGGCCAAGACCCTGGCCCTGCTGCAGGAGCTCGCGCGTCAGCCGCAATTCGCCAGCCCGCTCGATGGCGATGCCGGGGTGCTCGTGCGCTACCTGCCGTCGCCGCATGGCGATCATTTCCACATCGGCGACGCCGTGGTGCGCAGTCGTGATGCCACCGGTCTGGCCAATCCCTCCGTCTATGGCGCGCTCGAACGCAAGGGCCTGGTCGCGACCAGTCCCGAAGGCCTGCCGATCCTGACCGCCGCGGGGCTCGCCTATCAGACCGGGCTGACCGACCAGATCCTGCACCGTTCCAACCACTGAGCCGAACGGATCACCTCAGCCCGCCGGCCGGTCATCCGAAGCCGGGCGAGCCTCGAGCCGCGGCGCCGGCGGCGTGGGTTCGGGCTGCTCGTCCTTCAGCCCGGCCTTGAAATTCCGCACTCCCTTGGCGAGATCACCCATCACCGTGGGCAGCTTGCCGGCCCCGAACAGGACCAGCACGATCGCCAGGATGATCACCATCTCCGTCAGCCCGAAGCTCATGGGGCCGTTCTCCGCTCGGATTGCGCACGCAGCTCGCCCTCAGAGTTGGCCCCTGCCGACCATATCGGCAAGCGCGGTCCGATGAGCCTCGCCGGGCACTGGGGCGCGCTTGCCGCCAGTCTCGACCGCGACCCGATCGTGCCGGCGGCGCCGCGGCCGGCGACCCGGGTCCTGCCCTTGTGGCGCACGCTGCTGCAGCTGCGGCGCAATGCGCTCACCACCTGGGGCGAGCCCGCCTACGAGCACGACATCTTCGCCGGGCGGTTCATGGGCCAGGCAAGCTTCCTGGTGAACCATCCGGACGCGATCCGCCGCGTCCTGGTCGACAATCACGCCAATTACGGGCGGACGCCGGCGACCATCCGCATCCTGCGGCCCATTCTCGGCGACGGCCTGTTCCTCGCCGAGGGCAGCGCCTGGAAGCACCAGCGGCGGACGATGGCGCCGGCCTTCGCGCCGCGCAGTCTCGACGTCGCCGCCGGCCACATCGCCCAGGTCGCCGAGGAGACCATCGCCGCGCTCCACGCCCGCGGCACGGCCGCGGTCGACCTGCTGCGCGTCGTGCAGCGCGCCGCGCTCGAGATCGCCGGGCGTGCCTTCTTCTCGCAGGGCATGGCCACGCACGGCGCCGCGCTGCGGGCAGCGTTCGAGCGCTATGGCGCGCGCACGGCCCGACCGTCCGTACTCGACTTTCTGCTGCCGACCGACACGCCGAGCCCGCTCGATGCCGCGCGCTGGTGGTTCGCGCGCGACTTCAAGCGCGTGCTCGACCGCATGATCGCGGAGCGTTCGGCGACGCCGCCGGCGGACCCGCCGCGCGACCTGTTCGACGTGCTGGTGGCCGCCCGCGACCCGGAGACCGGCAAGGGCTTCTCGCCCGTGCAGCTGCGCGACCAGATCGCGACCCTGGCGGTGGCCGGCCACGAGACCACGGCGCTCACCATGTTCTGGTCGGCCTATCTCCTGTGCCTCGCGCCCGAGGTGCAGGAAGAGGTGGCGGCCGAAGCGGGCGGCCTCGAGCTGACGCCGCAGCAGGCGCCGGCGGCGCTGGAGCGGCTGCCCCTGACACGGGCCGTGGTCCAGGAATCGCTGCGGCTCTATCCGCCGGCATTCACGATCGTGCGCCGGGCGCACGGCCCCGACCGCCTCCTCGACGAGACCGTGCCGGCCGGCAGCATGGTGGTGATCGCCCCCTGGATCCTGCACCGTCACCGCAGGCGCTGGGCGCACCCGGAGCGCTTCGACCCGACCCGCTTCCTGCCCGGCGCTCCGCCGGTCGACCGCTTCGCCTACCTGCCGTTCGGCGTCGGCCCGCGCATCTGCATCGGCGCCCAGTTCGCCCAGATCGAGGCGGTCTTGATGCTCGCCCGGCTGGTGAAGGAGTTCCGCCTGGAGATCGTCGGGCCCAAACGGGTGACGCCGGTGGCAGTGGTCACGACGACGCCGGACCGGGCACCGGTGTTCCGCCTGGTCCCGCGGGCTTCAATCGCCCCATAGCCCCAGGCGTGCGGCCTTGGCGGCCTCGGCCGCGTCCCGGTAGTCCGGTGACGCCGTCGTCGGCTCGACCTGCAGCAGCCCGCGCTCGACAAGGGCCAGCGCAGGGTCTGCGTCCGCGGCGGTGCGGCAGTGGCCGAGGAAGTAGCCGTGCCCGAGCCGGCGCTCCTTCACGCAGGTGACCGGTCCACCGGCCGTCACCTCGGCCAGGGCCTTCGCCGCGAGGTCGGTGCAGGGCTCGTCGCCGCAGCGACTGTCCTCCGGCGGCGGCAGCACGCCGGAGAAGCGGATCCGGGTGCCCGACAGCACCAGCATGTCGGGCCCGCGCACCTTCGTCGCACCCGACAGCGAGCCCTCGTCGGCGAGCAGGCCGCCCGACGACAGGACCAGGAGCAGGAGCGCCGCGGCCGTCCTCACTCGTAGTGATCCGTCGAGCGGACATAGGCGTGCACCTGCCAGACCTCGTCCGGCCCCAGCTTCAGGCCGAACGCCGGCATGATCGCCCCGCTGCGGCCGTTGATCACGGTCATCAGGAAGGTCTCGTCGCTGATCGTCGACTTGAACAGGTTGGGCCCGCGCCCGCCCTCGCTGAGATGGCAGATGTAGCAGCGCTGGCGGTAGATCTTGCGCCCTGCCGTGATCGCCTGCGGGTCACCCAGCATCGGATTGGTCAGGGGCTCGTCCGCCAGCGCCATGGCACTGGTGAACAGGGCCAGCGCGGCGAGGCTGCCGCGCCGGCCCACATTCCTACTGCTTGCCATAGACCGGCAGCGCAGTCTCGATGATCGAGGGGTTGAAGCTGGTCGTGTCCGCCACCTTGCCGTCGATCGCGAACACCCAGAGCATGCCGCCCTTCGGGCCTGAGAAGTAGAAGCCCGGGTCGCCGCCGAGCCCCGAGAGGATCGCGACATACTGCGTGCCGTCCAGCTCGTAGGTGATCGGCGAGGCGTTGATTCCCGATCCGGTCTGGAAGCGCCAGAGCGGCTTGCCGGTGGCAGCATCGATCGCCTGGAAGAAGCCGAGCTGGTCGCCGGTGAACAGGAGGCCCGACTTGGTCGCGAGCACGCCGGCGAACATCGGCAGTGCGCTGGGCAGCTCCCACAGCCACTTCTTGTTGGCGACGTCGAACGCCTTCAGGAAGCCGGTATGCTCCTTGTGGCGGTACATCTGGTAGTCGACGCCCATATAGACCTGACCGGCCTCGTAGGTGACGTCCTCGGGCTTCCACGCCTTGAGCGACATCGCCCAGTCGTTGGTGTTCAGATAGACGATGCCCGTCTCGGGATTGGCCGCGATCGGGAACCAGTTCGTGCCGCCCTCGAGTCCCGGCACGATCGGCTCCACCTTCTCCCCGCCGCTCTTCGGCCGCATCGCCTCGTTCACCTTCGGCCGTCCGGTCGCGGGATCGAGCCCGTCCGTCCAGTTGATGCCGGGAATGGTCGGCGTCGCATAGATGAACTCGCCGGTCTCGCGGTCGAGCACGTACAAAAAGCCGTTGCGGTTGGACTGCACGGCGACCTTGCGCGGCTTGCCGTCGATCGTCAGGTCGAGCAGGACCGGCGCGTTGTTGCCGTCATAGTCCCAGGCGTCGTTGGGCGTGTACTGGAACGCCCACTTGAACTTGCCGGTCGTCACGTCCATCGCGACCAGCGAGCAGCTCCACTTGTTGTCGCCCTTGCGCAGGTCGGAGTTCCACGGCCCGGGATTGCCCGTCCCCCACAGCAGCGTCTTGGTGTCCGGATCGTAGACGCCCGTCTGCCAGGTCGAGGCGCCGCCGGTCTTCCAGGTCTCCCCGGGCCAGCTCTCGTTGCCGGGCTCCCCCGGGCCAGGAATGACGTAGGTCTTCCAGACGGGCTCGCCGGTGGCCGCCTTGAACGCCTGGACGAAGCCGCGCACGCCATACTCGGCGCCGGCGATGCCGGTGATGACCAGATCGCCCACCACCAACGGGGCGCCGGTCGTGGAGTAGGCCTTCTGCCAGTCCTCCAGCTTCTGCTCCCACGCGACCGAGCCGTCCTTCGTGTTGAGCGCCACCAGGCGCGCGTCGAGCGTGCCGACGAACACGAGATCACCCAGGATCGCGAGGCCGCGATTGACCGGCCCGCAGCAGATGATCGATTCCACCCCGTCCTCGTACTTCGGCTCCCAGTACCAGCGAACCGTGCCGGTGCGGGCGTCGAGCGCGAACACGCGCGAGTAGTCGCCGGTGAAATAGAGCGAGCCGTCGTGGAACAGCGGGGTCGCCTCGAGCCCGGCGAACTTGCCGCCGGTGGAGTAGGCGAACACCGGCCGGAGCTGGGCGACGTTCTCGGGCGTCAGCTGCGTCAGCGGGCTGTAGCGGGTGTTGCGATAGTCGCGCCCGTACAGCAGCCACTCCGCCCCGCCATCCTGCGCCTGCAGCAGGTTCTCCGACGTCACCGGCTCCGCGCGCGTCGGACCGGACGTGGCGAGCAAGAGCGCGACCGCGGTCAATGCAGCCGGAAGCACGGCACCTCGCATGGTTTCCTCCCTGACGGCTCGTCGGTTCTGGAACGAGCCTTCTCGCGAATAACGCGAGACGATCCCGCCAGCAAGGAGCACGAGCGGGCGCCGTCCACGCCTCTGAGCATGGCAGCCGGCCGCTTTCCACCGAGCTGAGGAGGCACGGCCGGCCGGCACGGCCGCGAACAGCCAGGAGCGTCGCGAGGGCAAGGAGCGGATCGCGCAGTTTGGTGTCGATCGCCCTGAGATCGTCGTAACGCGGATCCTGGTGGACGGGCCCGGAAGAGCGTGACCCCCGCGAGCGGGATTAGGCTGGACGAGAGCGACGAGCGACAGCCCTGGGTTGCAGGCGCTTGCCGCCAGGCGCCAGATGGGTTTTGCTGCCGGCATACTCTACGGAGCGGCCGGTGAGCGCTCGCCCTGTCTGTGTGTTCATTTCCTACGCTCATGCCGATCGCGAGACGGTCGAGCGGCTGGGCATACATTTGCAATGGCTCGAGCACGACCGGCGCGTCGTGATCTTCGACGACAGCAAGCTGGTCGGTGGCGAGAAGTGGGAGCGTCGGCTGCTCGACGAGATCAGCAAGGCCGACATCGTCCTGCTCGTGGTCACCGCCGACTTCACGGCATCCCACTACTGCACCCAGGTCGAGTTGAAGGCGGCCCTCAAGCGATGTGAGACCGCCGATATCTGCCTCATTCCGATCCTCGCCGCCCCATGCGACTGGGAAGCCATGCCGATCACCGATCGGCAGGCGTTGCCAAAGGACGCGAAGCTGCGGCTGAAGCCACTCAGCCGATGGGGTGCTGCGAGGGAGGAAGCTCTCACCCAGATCGCCAAGCACGTCCGCAGGAATGTCGAGGAAATCGCAGCACGCCTGGCAAAGGCAGACGACCAGACCGTCAGCCCATCCGGCGACCG
This sequence comes from Geminicoccaceae bacterium, assembly GCA_050246385.1. Classification (GTDB taxonomy): domain Bacteria; phylum Pseudomonadota; class Alphaproteobacteria; order Geminicoccales; family Geminicoccaceae; genus Benzoatithermus. The sequence continues at coordinate 4,096 of JBFWWD010000188.1, read as the reverse complement.
GAAGACTCCCGACCCCCTCCCCGGGATTTGGCGTCAGCCCGAGCCGCCGGACCGCTGTCTCGGCCGCGCCGACGACCTCGCCGCGCTCGTGACGGCGCTGACCGCGACACCGCCCAGGCCGGTCGTCGTGTCCGGTGGGGCCGGCATGGGCAAGAGCACGCTCACCCGTGAGGCAGCGGCCGCCCCTGCGGTCCTCGAGCGATATGGCGACCGCCGGGCCTGGGCGGAGCTCGACCGGGCCACCGAGCCGGCGGCGGTCATGGCTGCGCTGGTCGAGGCGCTGGCACTGCCGGCCGGCGGGAACCCGTGGGATGGCATCGAGGCCGCCCTGCGCCAGGCGCCGGCGCTGCTCGTGCTCGACAATCTGGAGACACCCTGGGAGCGCCATCCGACCGACGTCGAGGACCTGCTGGCGCGCCTCGCCCGCATACCCGGCATAGCCGTGATCGCCTCGATCCGCGGCGGTGCCGTCCCCACGCGTCCGGCCTGGGGCATGCGCCGGGAGGTGCATCGGCTGGTCGGGCCGCACGACCGCGACCTGCTGCTCGCGATCGCCGGCGACGTGCCGGCCGCCGACCAACTGCTGCCCGAAGCCCTGCGCGCCCTGGACGGCTGGCCGTTGGCGATCGAGCTGTTCGCCGCGCAGGCCGACGGGCTCGGCGGCCTGTCCTTGACCTGGAACCGCTGGCAGGCCGAGCGCACGGCCATGCTCGACCGCGGCGAGACGACGCCCGACCGCCTCTCCAGTCTCGCCGTTTCGCTCGGCTTGTCGCTCGATTCGCCGCGCATGAAGCTGAAGCCGCCCCATCCGGAGGATGCGGCGCTGCGGCTCTACGCGATGATGGGCCGCCTGCCCGACGGTTTGGCGTCGGTCGATGCCGAGTCGCTGCTGCCCGGCTCTGGCAGCGCGGCCGCCCAATGCCTGCTCCGGCAACGCCTCGCCTACCGGGATGCCGAGCGCATCCGCATGCTCACCCCGATCCGGGAGCACGCCGGCAGGATCGCCCTCTCCCCCGCCGACCGGAGCACGCTGCACGGCTGCTATCTCGGTCTCGCCGGCGACCTGCGCCGCTACTTCAATGGCGACTACCGGGGCGTCGACCTGCCGCGCCTGCGCGCCGAGCTGATCAACGTCGAGGCGCTGCTTACCCAGGCCGTCGACGCCGCCGCGTCGACCAATGGGCATTTCGCGTCTCGGCGTGAGGTCGGCAGCCTGTCGCTCGCCACCGGCGATGCCCGCCGCGAGTGGGGGCAGCTCGCATGGGCCCATCAGAATTATTTGCAAGGGATGAATGTGTTTTTGGCCCTGACCTCGCGCGACCCCGGCAACGCCCAGTGGCAGCGCGACCTCTCGGTCAGCTGGAACAAGCTCGGCGACGTGCGCAGCGCCCAGGGCGACCTGCCCGGCGCGCTGGCAGCCTTCACCGAAGGCAAGAACATCGCCGACAGGCTCGCCGCCGCCGACCCCGGCAACGCCCAGTGGCAGCGCGACTTGATCGTGTCGCACTGGAAGCTCGCCGATCTGTCGCAGCGGATGCCCGGCCGCGGCGGCGACGCCGCCGGCCATTGGGCGCAGGCGCTGGCCATCGCCCGCACGCTCGCCGCCACCGGCCGCCTCGCTCCCGTCGACGCCTGGATGGTCGAGGAGCTGGAGCAGCGCCTCGCCGCCTCGCGCGACGCCAGCGCCACGCCCCCTTGATTCCGATCCCGCTTCCCAACGCGCCCACCCCGAGGTCCGAGCCGGCGGCCCCGCGGCCGGACCGCCCGCTCCGATCGCCCGCAACAAGCTCCCCGCCCTCGCTCCGCTCGGGGCTCCCGTCCCGGCGCGGCACCTCCCCCACCCTCCCCACCATAGCCCTAAGATCGCGAACGCGCCGTCGACGCCGGGATTGACTCGGGCGCCGCAACCTTGACCGTTGCCGGATCATACTCCTACATCCTGCCCTACCCGCGATCGCCCGCGCTCTCGCGGCCGATTGCGATCGTGCACGGACGACATGCCCTGGGAGCACGCGCGAACCCGACGCTCGCCTGCGACGAAGCCGCATGAACGTATTCTCATTCTGCACACGCGAACCCGGCCCGCCGGCTGCCGGAACGAACCCCAGCGGAAACGAACCCCAGCGACGCCCCGGCGGGAGTCGGACGCACGACCCGCCGCCGCGGCACGTGCGGACCCGGCGGCCCGAGCCCGCCTCGATCTCGTCTACCCCGACGGGATCGCCCTGAACCTGCCCACACTCGCTGCGCTCGTGCTTGCCGAGCGCGGCCCCTGTTCCACCATCCGCGGGATTACGCCAAGGTTCTTACCGCCCGGTCGACACCGCCCTTGACGCGGCGGCTCGCCCATGAGACAAGATAAGGCTTTTCATCCTAGATAGGCGAATCGAGCCATGACGGCCTTTGGTGCGGATTTCACCGAACGATCATCCCGCCTGCACGTACGAACCCGGGCAAGGGACCTGCCCACGGCAAAGATGCACGAACCAATTCCTAGACGATCCGAACGGAACCCGGCCCGCAAAATGCCTGAACGAGCCTCGACCATGGGTGCCGAGGCCCGACCCGGCCAAATTGCGCGGAACCGACCCGGTGAACCGCCCATCGTGTCGCCTCGCACCAGCACGATCGAACCCGGCGCACGCGCGAAAATGCACGAACGAATTCAGATTCCCGTGCAAAAACAAGGGCTGACTGCTCCGGTAGCCGGACCCCGCATCGCGGCGGAGGCTCCTCGCCTGTCCGCCCTAGCTCGGCGGCGTCGGGGTCGGCCGGGACGGGATCGCGCGCAGATAGGTGTAGATCGCCTTGAGGTCGTCGTAGCGCAGGTCCTGGTAGACGGGCCAGGGCATCACCTGCATGAGGTGCCCGTCATGCTGGTCGCGCCCGGTCCGCATGGTCCTGACGAACTGGGCCAGCGTCAGCCCCGCCGGCCGGCCCTTCCCGTCCGGGGTCAGGTTGGCCGAGAACAGGCCGGGACCGAACGGGACGCCGCCCGCGAGATAGGCGGAGCTGTTGATCTTCTTCTTCTGGCCCGCGAACGGGTCGCCGCCGGCGGCGTAGGGCGGATTGGTGTGGCAGTCGTTGCAGCCGCCGGCCGCGTTGACGAGATAGCTGCCGAGGCCGGCGAGATCGCGGTTCAGCCCGGCGAGATTGAGCGGCACCGGCGCGATCTTGAGACCGCGCGCGATGCGGAAGTCGTCGCTGTCCTTGGCCTGCGCCTGGCTAGCGACCAAGGCGATGGCCATGGCTGCGGCCATGGCCGCATGGGCGAGAGTGACGCGCATCGTCCGTTCCTCCCCTGCCGCCGGTGCTTGCTGGCATGATCCGGCGAGACGCGAACTAGTCTAATTTTGATCTGGTGCTGCGTCACTACACGTTGTGCATGTCCCCCCGACCGGAGACGCCCGGATGAGCTGGCGGCAGGCACGCGATCCCCTGTGCGACAGGTCCGCCTGCGAGCTGATCGAGACCGTCGTCGTGCCGCGCGCCCGCGACCTGGGCGGGTTCGCGGTGCCCCGCGCTTTGCCCCCGGCGCACCGGCAGATGGTCGGGCCGTTCATCTGCTTCGACCAGATGGGGCCGGCCGAGCTCCTGCTGGGCACCGGGCTGGACGTGCGGCCGCAGCGACGGGAGGGTGCCGGCTCAGGCGTAGCGGTAGTCGTCGTCGCCGCGGCTGCCGAGCATGCCGCCCAGGACAGCGAGGATCGCGCCGATCACCAAGCCGACGACCGACCAGAAGGAGACCTGCGCCACCGTGGCCGCGGCGGCCTGCGCCGCCTGCCGTGCCTGCTGCTCGGCCTGCTGCGCATACCGACGATAGGTCTGCTGGAACTGGTCGAGACGCTGCTGGGCCTCCTCGCGCGGGATGCCGGCCTGCTGCGCGATCACGTTGACGGCGGCGTCGCGGTCCTGCGGCGAGGCGCCTTCCTGCACGCCGCGCACCACGCGCTGCACGGCTTCCATCATGTTCCCGCCGCCGGCCGCCTGCTGCGCCTCCTGCGCCTGCTGCTGCACCTGGCCGGCCGCGGCCGGGGCGCGGTCGAACAGCTGCTCGGCCTGGCTGCGGATATCGTCGGGCAGGACCTGCATGGCG
>JBFWWD010000187.1:0-11760 GCA_050246385.1 Geminicoccaceae bacterium | reverse complement strand
GCCACCCGCATCCAGCCCGCGAGCATCCGGTCGACCTCGGGTTCGCCCGTGTCGACCAGCAGGCGTGGCGGCTCGAGTGCGGCGAGCTTCTCCAGGCCCGCCACGACCAGGATGGCGTCGCGGCCCACCCGCGCGAGCACGCGAGCGCTGAGCGGCTGGTTGCCGCGACCGAACAGGAACCCCTGCCCGCCCACCACGCCGGCGACTACCATGGTCGGTCCGCGGTCGAGCAGATCCAGGATCGCCGCCTCGGAAAGGTCACGGCCGATCAGCCGGCGGTCACGGACCGCATCCACGCCCAGAAGGCTCGGCCGCTCGATCCCGAGCCCGCGCATGATCCGTGCGGTCGTCGTCCCCGGTCCGAACAGAAGGATCCGGCCGGGCGCCATGCCTGCCGCGAGCTCGCGGGCGAGACCGTCGAGGGCTGACGCATCGTCGATCGGGGGCGAGGCCTTGGTGGCCGGCCGGAAACCTCGCGGCGCAGGAACGCGCAGGATGCCGAACAGGCGCTGCGTGGTCCGGCCCGCCAGCAGGTCTGCCTCGTCCAGATCGACGATCTCGGCCTCGTCCAGCGGCGTGTCCGCCTGCAGCCACGCCGCCGCGATCTCGCCGGCGCGAGCAGGTGTCGGCGCGAACACGCCCGAGCGCATCTTCACCCCGGTCGGAATACCGAGGACGGTGGCGGTCGGCGCAGCGGCGAGCACATCGCGAGCGGTGCCGTCGCCGCCCGCGAACAGCAGAAGCTCGACCCCGGCCGCAAGGAATGCGGCTGCCGCAGCCCGGGTGTGCGCGGCGGTAGGCGTCTCGATCGATGGACGCAACACGACACGCGGCGCGAGCCCCGCCGCCAGCGCCGAAGCCTCGCCCATCGGACCCGGACAGGTGATCAGCTCGAAGCGTTCGACCAATGCCGAGAGCTGCCTGAGCGCTGCCGTCGCCCGCTCGCCGGCGCGCGGCACGGCACCCAAGGCGCGCGCTCGCGCCAAAGTCGCCGGGCCGTCCGTACCCTTCAGCCCGACCGCCCCACCCATCCCTGCGACCGGATTGACGATCAGACCGAGACGGCGGCTCACGGCCAGATCCGGCGCGGTGCCATGCACTCCGGGTCGGCCAGGACGTCGCGCACGACCGGCAGGAGGCGCTCGACCCAGGCAACCACGTCGGCCGCCGTGCCGACGAGATCCTGCCGCACCTCGAGCATGAGGTAGGGCAGGCCGCGGCGCAGGGCGTGCTCAGGCACGGTGTAGTCGACGCCGATATCGACCGCGTAGGGATCGTTGTCGCCGACCACCAGTCCATTCTGGCGACCCAGCGCCGCCAGTGCCCGTGTCGGCAGGCGGTCGTCCAGCGCCCAGCACACCGCGACGTGCTGCGGCCGGTCGCGACCGCCCAGGCGCGGGGTCATGGTATGGACCGCGAGCAGGAGGGGCGCGGCTCCGCGCGCGATCTTCCCCTCCAGGGCGTGCGCGATGGCATCGTGGTAGGGACGAAAGATCTCCTGCACCCGGCGCTCGCGCTGGATCACGTCGACCCCTGCGTTGCCCGGAACGTCGTAGCCATCGCTCGCCGGGGCGATCGACATCGGATCGGCGGGGTAGCGGTTGCAGTCGATCACCAGCCGTGAATAGGCCGAGGCGACCATCGTCGCACCGAGTTGGTCGGCGAGCCCGGTCGCGAGATCGAGCGCGCCGACGTCCCAGGCGATGTGCCGCCACAGCTCGCGCTCGGGCAGGCCCAACGAGCCCAGCGCCTCGGGCACCGCGTGTCCGGCATGGTCGGCGACGACCAGGACGGGAGCCACGGCGTCCCCGTTGCGGACGACGACCGGGGCGGGATCGCCCGTTCGCAGGAGGCTCGCCGGCCGATGGTCGTGGATCATGTCGGGGTGATGGCGCGCGGACGGCGATACGGTCAAGCGATCGCCCCTTCACGCCGCTCCGCGAGCGATTAGGCTCGGCGCAAACGCGCGCAGCCGAGGGAGCCCAGAATGACGATGCGCGTCGCCGCCTCCACCTTCCCGTTCCTGTACTCCCATTCCGGCCGGGAAGCGCTCCTGCACCTGGCCGACCAGGGCTACACCGCGTTCGAGATGATGATCTTCCCGCCGCACTGCTGGCCGGCGGAACTGAACGCGGACAAACGGCGCGAGATGCGCGCGATCCTGGACGATCGTGGGCTGAGGATCACCTCGTTCTGCTATCCCCTGCTCGACAACAACCCGAACTCCACCGACCGGCTGATGCGCCGCTACACGCTGGACAGGTACCGCGAGGCGATCGACCTCGCCGCCGAATGGGGCTGTCCCTACGTCTGCGCCATCCCGGGACCGGTCAACAGCCTGATCAATCCACCCGATTCCTGGATGCGCGCCTGGTTCGTCGAGGGCATGAAGGAGCTGGTGGCGCACGCCCGTGGCACCGGTGTCGAGCTGATCCTGGAGAACGTGCCCTTCACCTTCCTGCCGACCGCACGACAGATGCTGGAGGCGGCGGACGAGATCGACCCGGCGGTGGGCATCAATTTCGACGTCTGCAACTCCGCCTACATCAAGGAGGACGTCGGCGCCGCGATCCGACTGCTCGGCGGCCGGATCAAGAACGTCCACATCTCCGATTCGGGCTATGGCGAGTTCAAGCACGACCGGCTCGGCACCGGCATCGTCCGGCCCGAGATCGCGGCCGAGGCGCTGCAGGCGATCGGCTACTCGGGCCTGACCGTGCTCGAGATCATCACCGACGCGACCCGCCCCGGCAGCGATGCCGACGGCGACATCCGCGTCAGCCACGACATCCTGGCCCGCCATGGCTGGGAGGCTAGGCCAGCTCAGCGATGACCTCGTTCGCGGTCCGCTGCCGGCAGTAGCCGCCGATCGCGGCGAGGGAGGCCGAGTGGCGGTCGGGCGTGTAGGTCGCGCTGGCATCGGTCACGAGCGTGACGAGGTAGCCGAGATCGCAGGCGTCGCGCACCGCCGACTCGACGCACTGGTCGGTGAGCAGGCCACAGACGACGAGCTGGCGCACGCCGAGATTGCGCAGGACGTAGTCGATGTTGGTGGAGACGAAGACCGAGGAGCTGGTCTTGGGGATGACGATCTCGTCCTCGAGCGGCGCGATCTCGTCGATCGGCCGCGCGTCCCAGGAGCCCTTGGGCACGTGGATCGGGGTGATCTTGTAGTCGAGCGAGCGGTCGCGGCCGTCCTTGGTCAGGCTCTCGATCGTGGTCTGCAGCACCTCCACGCCGGCGCGCCGGAACCCGGCCTGAAGGCGCTGCAGGGCAGGAATCGTGACAGTCGCGAGGCGCTCCAGGTACCAGGCGTCGGCCGGGTCGTTGCGCTCGCGGCGCCGCCCCACCTCGTGGTTCTGCACATCGATGATCAGCAAGGCGCTCTGGTGCGGGACCAGAGCCACTTCCCGCGGGTGCGGCGTCACGCGTCCTCCAGGCGGTAGATCCGGCGCGCATTGCCCGCGGCGATCATCGCCATGAACCGGTCCGCATCGGCGGCCGTACAGTCGCCCTCGGCGATCCAGTCGTCCAGCAGCCGGCCGAGCGCGTCGTCGAACAGCACCCGCCCCAGATGGTGCAGCTCGGCGAGCCCGAACGCGTCGGAGCTGTAGAGCTGCTTGTGGAACGGCCCCATCTCCATGGCCTCGCGCATGATCCGGCGCGCACCCGGACCGGTGTAGTTGAGGATCGCGCCGACATCGAAGTGCACGTTGGCGAACACCTCGGCGAGCCAGCCCGCCTCGCGCACGAACGGCCAGCAGTGCAGGAGCGCGATCGGCACCTTCTCGGCCTCGGCGGTCTCGATGAACGGCGCGAACACGGTGGGATCGCATTGCGGCATCCGCACGTCGCGATCGCCGAAGCCGACATGGAGCTGCAGCGGGAAGCGCCGCTCGCGGCAGACCTCGAGCGCCTTGAACAGGGCATGTCGGATCAGGATCGGATGCTCGATGCGGATCCGGCCCGACGCGGCGATCGACCCCAGCCATTCGGAGGCCGCCGCGATCGTCTCCAGGGGTGTGGGACGGGACTGATCGATGGCGAAGCTGGTGCGGTAGGCCACGATCGACTTCAGGCCGACCGCCTCCCGTGCTCGCTCCTCGAGCAGCCGGTCGAACCGGATCAGCAGCTCCTCCGCCCCGCCGGCCTCGCCCGCCGCCTCCTCCAGCACCGCCTCGATCCGCACCACCTCGCGCGCGGGGCACCCGGCAATGCGTCCAAGCTCCTCGTGGCCGGTGATCGCATTGCTGCGAAACCCGGTGTCGACCAGCAGGAGATCCATGCCCGCGGCCCGCATCAGGCGGCGATTCACCTCCGGGGCGCCCAGTGCCAGCCGGCGCTCGACATAGACCTCCGCCGCCGTCAGCGGCTCGAGATCCAGCACCGGCGCGCAGTGCTTGCGGATCATCAGGCCGAGCGGTTTGTCGAACTGGCTGCCGCCGCCGGCATGCGGCCGATGCGCCTCGGAGAACAGGCTCTCCAGGCGCCGCCGATCGAGTTCGTCGACGACGATGCCGTGGCAGTGGTGGTCGATATAGGCCGGTGCGGTGACGGGCACGGCTCAGTAGGTCTCGCGGTAGCGGCGGAACAGCTCGTCCGCAGGCGCCATCTCGGCAAAGCGCGCCTCCCAGCGCTTGATGGCGGCGAAGGTGGCAAGCAGCGTCGGCGACAGCCAGCTCCGCACGGCGGCGTCGGCCTCGAGCGCGTCCAGCGCAGCGTCGAGGCTGGTCGGCAATGGCGTCACCCCTTTCGCTTCCGCCACCTCTGGCGGCAGCTCGCTGGGATCTCCGTCCACGGGCTCCGGCAGCGGCAGGCGTTGGCGGATCCCGTCCAGCCCGGACCGGATCAATGAACCCAACGCAAGATAGGGCGAGGAGGAAGCGTCGATCGGCCGGTACTCGACATTGAACGAACGCCGGCGGCGTTCCGCGTCCAGGGACACGCCGGGGCAGACGCGCAGCGCCGCCTCCCGATTCTGCACGCCGATCGCACGATATCCGCACGACCAGTGGTGCGGGCCGAGCCGCTGATAGGACACGGGCGTCGGGGCCGTCACCGCCACCAGCGCGTCGAGATGCGCGAGGATGCCGGCGCAGAAGTGCCGCGCCGTCTCGCTCAGCCCGAGGGCGTCGGCATCGTCCTGGGTGGCGTTCCGGCCGTCCCGGTCGCGAAGGCTGAGATGGACGTGGCAGCCGTTGCCCACCGCGTCCGGCGCGGTCTTGGGGCTGAAGGTGGCGGCGAGCCCATGCCGGCGGGCGACCTCACGCACCACCTCGCGGGTGACCACGGCGCGATCGGCGGCCTCGAGCGCCGTGGCGGGCGGCGCGCTGATCTCGTACTGGCCCAGGCCGTACTCCGGCTCGATCGTCTCGACCGGAGCCCCCGCCGCGCGCAGGGCTGCCTCGATCGCCAGCAGCACCGGCTGGACCTCGCGCACCGCCGCGAAGGAGAACGGGGTCCGGCGCACGATCTGGCCCTGGAGCACGAACTCGTGCTCGAACGTGGCGATGAGCTCGAAACCGGTCTCGGCGCGGAGGTCCTCGATGGCGCGACGCAGGAAGGTGCGGACGCAGCAGTCCCAGTCGCGATCGACATCCGCCTTGCTGTCGCACAGCACACCCTGCACGGCGGGATGACCGTCCGAGGCGGGGATCTCGAAGCGCGTGGCGAGATCTGGAATCTGGCGCGCCTCCGCGACGGGCCCCCAGACATTGGGCACGATCGCCTCGAACGGGGTCAGCGCATGGCCGGCGCACGCCCAGCCGAGCCCGGCTTCAGCCTTTCGCTCCAGCTCGGCCAGGGACACGCCGCGGCAGCGGGCAAGGCCGGTCAGATCGCTCCAGATCAGATAGACGATCCCGCTTTCACTCACGTCCCGCTCCCTTGCGACCCGGAGACGATAGCCGCGTCGCGGCGTCGGTCCAGTCCGCGACGACGCGGCCATTGCCGGGCGACCGCGCCCCTGACCTGTATTGCCTTGACGTGAGGGGAACGCCGTTGAGCAGCAGCCGGGGACGCGTCGAGCGCTCTGACCAGGACGTATGTTGGCCGCACAGCGGAGTTGCCGGATGTGGCTGCACTAGAGCCGGCAGACGGGCCGCGCCGGCAGGCTCGTCCGGCTGGAGGAGCTCTGGCGACGAGCGCCCCGCGGCACAGGTCAGCTGGGACTGATCGTCGGCGAGGCCGGCATCGGCGAGTCACGGCTGGCCCGCGAGGCCTATCGCCGGCCGAGGCCACCACATCGCGGCTGGTGCCAGCGCCCGCCCTTTTTCTGGAGCGGGCCTCCGCCACCCATCGCTCGGCGATCGCGCGAGCTGCTGGACCGAGCCACAGCATGCCCGCCAGCCGGCAGCTGGAGCCGCCGGAGCGCCTGCTCGCGGACGGTATGGATGACCCTGGACCCGTGCTGCCGCTGATCGCCGAGCTTGTCGGTCCATCCGTCGAGAGGTCCCGTTCACCGGCGACAATCGAGCGGCGCGAGCGGACCCCGACGACTCTATCCGAGCGCGTCCTGTCGACAACGTCTTGCTGTCGGCGCATCTCGGCCCGCCCGTGACGCGGTGGCGGTCGGGCAAGAGCGGAGGGACGCCCGTTCGCCCTTAGCCTTCGGTTAACCCTGGGTCGGTAACCTTGATCTCGGCAATGGACAGGACGTGCGTCGCCTGCCCGTGCCTCGGCCCCGGGGAGCCACGATGCACGAGCAGGTCATCGGCCAGCATGGCGACACCTCACGCCGGGCGATCGCGTTGCACCGCGAGCTCGTCCTGCCGGTCGCATCCCTGCTCGCGGTCGCCGCCGCCGTTTTCCTCGCGCTCATGCTGATCAACGCGCACCGGCTGGACGCCAAGTCGAAGGAAGCTTCCATCGGAGCGATGCAGGCGGGCCTTGATGAGCGTGCCGGTCAGCTCGATCGCGTGGTCAAAGACTATGCGTGGTGGAACGAGGCGGTCGAGGAGGTGCAGATCAAGGGCGATCGCGCGTGGGCCGAAGCCAGGCTGGGGGCCTACCTCTACGGCACTCACGAGTATGACTGGGCATTCGTCGTCGCGCCCGACGGCTCGACGTTTCACGCCGCGTATCAGGGTGAGACGGTCGCTCAGGACATCGGCACGGCGCTCGGCGACGACCTGTGGCGCAGACTCGTCGAGCGCGCCGTCGCATCTGTTCAAGCAGGCGAGCCGATGGCGGTGCATGCCTATCTGCGCATGCGGGGCGGGAACACGGGTATCGGCTCCGCGGCGGCGATCATGCCCGAGTCCAGCTGGACCGGGGAATTGCCGAAGGGCGCGCCTTACGTCCTGGTCGTGGTACGCCAGCTCGCCCCGGAATGGTTTTCGGAGCTCGCCCGCGCCCTGGACATCGAGGGTCTGCGGTTCGAGCGGATCTATCCGTTCGATGAGGCGGCACCTGAGCCGGTTCGCCCGATCTCCAGGCCAAAGGCGGGCACTGCCCGTACCGGCGAAGCGGCCGACGGCCGATCCGGCGGCTGGTGGCGCGAGCTGACGAGCGGCGGCTTGCGGCCACCCGCCGCGCTCGAGCTCGTGGGGCCGGAAGGCGGCAGGGAGGCTGACCGGCTGGTCGGCGGAGCGATCTGGCAGCCACGTCGGCCCGGCACCGAATATTTGGTGTCGTTGGCGCCGTCCCTGGCCATGGCGTTCGTCCTGTTCGTCGCCTTCGGCTGGTCGGCGTTGCGGCACAGCCGCACCTCGACCGCGGCCATCGTCGAAAGCGAGGACCGGTTCCGGGACGTCGCCGACGCGAGCTCGGACTGGATCTTCGAGACGGACGCCAAAGGTCGGATCACCTGGATCTCGGGCCGGTTCATCGCGCTCACCGGCATTCCTCTCGGCGAGATCGAGGGACGTGCGATCACCGACCTGCTGCTGCCGATGGCGGGCGAAGACCGCTCCGGCGAGCTGGACGAAGCGATCCGCGAGCAGCGGCTGTTCCGCAGCATCCCGCGCTGCTACCTCGATCAGGAGGGCCGGCCGCGCGCCTTGCGGGTTTCCGGCAAGCCGACCCGCGACCATGCCGGCCAGCATGTCGGTTGGCGCGGCACGGCCACCGACGTGACCGTCGAGATCGAGGCCAGGCGAACGGCCGAGTTCCTCAGTGGGCACGACGCGCTGACGGGTACCCTGAACCGTCAGGGCCTGCTCGAGGCGACGACGGGGCTCATCGACGCGGCCTGCCGGCTCGGCCAGACCGCGGGCTTCCTCATGCTCGACATCGACCGGTTCAAGGAGGTCAACGATGTGCACGGGCCGATCGTCGGCGATCAGCTGATCCGCACGGTGGCACAGCGTCTGGTCGAGCTGGGTCGGCCGGGCGACGTCGTGGCGCGGCCGGGTGCGGATGAATTCGTGCTGGTCCGGCCCGCCGTGGAGGACGCCCATGGCGTCCAGCGGACCGCCAAGCTGCTGCAGGACCGGCTGTCCGAGCCGTTGCTCCTCGGCGAGCAGGAGCTCGCCATCACGGTGAGCGTCGCCGCGATCATGCTGCCCGCGGAGGCCGACACGGCCGAGAGGGCGCTGCAGATCGCGGGCATGGTGATGTCGCGGGCGAAGGAGGACGGGCGAGGAGCGCTGCGCTTTTTCGAGCCCGGGATGGACGCCCGGCTGCAGGCCCGCAAGGCGCTCGAGCGCGACCTCGCGAAGGCGATCGAGCAGCATGAGTTCGAAGTCTTCTACCAGCCCAAGATGAACGCCCGCACACGCGAGCTGTCCGGCGTCGAGGCGCTGATCCGCTGGCGGCATCCGCAGCACGGCCTGATTGCACCGGGCCTGTTCATCCCGGTCGCGGAGGAAACCCGGATGATCGCCCAGATCGGCCGCTGGGTGCTCGGGCAGGCCTGCCGCGACGCCGCCGAGTGGGGCGGTATCCAGGTTGCGGTCAACCTCTCGCCCGCGCAATTCATCGACGACGATCTGCTGGACACGGTGGCGGGCGCGCTCGAGCGCTCCGGCCTGCCGGCGTCCCAGCTCGAGGTCGAGATCACCGAGGGCGTACTGCTCGCCAACAATGCCCGCTCCAACGAGATGATGAATCAGTTCGTCGAGATGGGCGTGCATCTGGCGATGGACGATTTCGGCACCGGCTACTCGTCGATGAGCTATCTGACCAAGTTCCGTTTCAACAAGATCAAGATCGACCGCTCCTTCGTGCAGGCGCTCGATCGCGGCGGCGAGGCGATCATTCTCGCCATCGTCGGCATGACCCGCAGCCTCGGGATCATGAGCTGCGCCGAAGGCATCGAGACCGAGGAGCAGATGGCCGCGCTGCGGGTGATGGGGGTCGACGAGGTCCAGGGCTATCTGTTCGGCAAGCCCATGCCGCGGTCGGAGCTGATCGACCGCTTCGGGCTGAAGCGGCCGGTTCCGGGCGCCCTCCACGTCGCCGCTTGACCCGGCCCCGAGCCGCTCACGGCTCGATGGGTCAGATCGTCCGGACTCATCGCCGAGCCGCCAGCTCGGCATGAGCATCCGCGTGATCCGTCGTCCGCAGCGGGGACAATCCGGTCGCGGACAGGCTTTGGCGGCCCAGCCAACGCCGGAACCCGACGGTCGCATGGCGAGAGCGTAGGCGACCACGATGTCGAAGCTGGTCAGGCCTCGAAGCGATCGACGGTGCCCGCGAAGAACTCATGCGAGGCCATCGCGACAGGCAGGGCCTGTCGTGGCGGTCCATCGACAACTTCGACATTTCTCGATGGTCGGAGAACGAGCTGTGCAGTCTCGAGTTGATCATTGCCGACCCGTCAACGCGGCAGTGGCCGCCAGCCTTGAGCTGCTCGGGTCAAGAGCCGGGCGGCGCACGCGACGCACCACCCTGCGGGCGCGTTGCCACAACCGGTCGACATCGCGAGCGACCTGCCCGACGACAAGTTCCGCAGCGTTCCCGATATCTTTGAGCTGCGCGTTCGCGGCCTAGCCCGGATTTCTCACCGGAAGTAGGTGCATTGGGGCGCCGAATCGGCGAAAGTTGTTGTGCAGCAACATCTTGAGCCGCCTCGGAGGATCGCCCCAACGCAGACGGACTGTAACGCGGATTGGTTCGAGTTTGAACGCGTCGAAGCCCGTGCTGTGGTGGTGGTCGGGTTTGACGGCGGCGCCATCACCTCGGACGCGGGGGCGCTGCTCTTGGGCGCCACCGACCGGGCGATCGGCTTGGTGCGGCGGTTCGCGGCCTGCTTCGTCGACCATCGCGCGCCGGACCAGGTCGAGCACGCCCTGACGAGGTTGGTCGGCCAGCGGGTGTTCGCCCTGGCGCTGGGCTACGAGGACCTGATCGACCACGATGCCCTGCGCCACGACCCCGTGCTGGCGGCGGTCGCCGGCAAGCTCGCCGCACGCCGGTCGGATTGCGCACCGCTCGCCGGCAAGTCGACCCTCAACCGGCTCGAGCACGCCCCGGCGGGCGAGCCCTCGCGCTACCACAAGCGCGGCCACGACAGCGCCGCGATCGAGCGGCTGTTGGTCGAGCTTGATCGATTGCATCGCTCAAGTCCTCGACGCCTACGCCATGCCGCCCGAGGAGATCATCCTCGACCTGGACGCCACCGACGACCCGCTGCACGGCGGCCAGGAGGGCCGCTTTTTCCACGGCTACCATGGCTGCTGCCGCTACCTGCCGCTCTACGTCTTCTGCGGCGACCATCTCTTGGTGGCCAAGCTACGCCGCTCCAACATCGACGCCAGCGCCGGCGCGGTCGAGGAGATCGAGCGGATCGTTCCCCAGATCCGTGCCCGCTGGCCTGAGGTGCGGATCATCTTGCGCGCCGATTCCGGCTTCGCGCGCGAGGCGCTGATGGCCTGGGCCGAGCAGCACCGGGTCGACTATGTTCTCGGCTTGGCCCGCAATCCACGCCTGGTCGGCGCGATCGCGGCCGAGCTCGCGGCGGCGCGGACCGAGGCCGAGGAGACCGGCAAGGCAGCGCGCTGCTTCAGGGACTTCCACTATCGACCCTCGCCACGTGGAGCCGGGAGCGGCGGGTCGTGGGCAAAGCGGAACAGCTGGTCCCCGGTGACAGCGCGATCAGCGCCAACCCGCGCTTCGTGGTCACCTCGCTGACGGCGGACGCCTGGGCGGCCAAGCCGCTCTACGAGCGGCTCTACTGCGCCCGCGGCGAGATGGAAAACCGCCTCAAGGAATGCCAGCTCGATCTCTTTGCCGCCCGCACCTCGACGCGCACCATGGCCGCCAACCAGCTCCGTCTGTGGCTCGCCGCGATGGCCTATGTGCTGCTCGAGGCGCTGCGGCGGATCGGCCTGAGGACGACCCGCCTCGCCCGGGCCACCGCCGGCACCATCCGCCTCAGGCTGCTCAAGCTCGGCGCCCTGGTGCGGATCTCGGTGCGCCGGGTCACGGTCGCCATGGCCTCCGGCCACCCCTGGCGGCAGGACTGGGCCATCGCCCAGCGAGCCCTCACCGCGGCAGGCTGACCACGAACCAGACAGGGCACAGTCGACATCACCCTAGGCGCCGCTGCCCGCAGGCGGCAACCAACCCGGTTGCCCAAACCCCAGCCGCGATCGCCTCTACCGGCCAGAACCGCAGCATTCCTGCCGACAACATCGCACCGGCCACCAGAAGTTCGCCGCGGTGAGAAATCCGGGCTAGCCTGGATAATTCGTATCCTTCCGGCGGGCACCGCCTGTCGCCGGCCGGTGGCGGGCTCGACACTGGCGAGATGGCAAACGGAGGGCGATAGGTGTCCGCCTACCGCGAAGCGGACACCAATGAAGCGGGTGCCAAGCG
>JBFWWD010000186.1:0-11771 GCA_050246385.1 Geminicoccaceae bacterium | reverse complement strand
CGATCGCGGCGAGACCCTGGCGATCGTCGGCGAGAGCGGGTCGGGCAAGACCACGGTCAGCAAGATGATCATGCGTGCGGTGGTGCCCGATCGCGGCCGCATCGTCTTCCATGGCGCTGACGGGCCGGTCGACGTTCTGGAGCTCGACGAGACCGCGCTGCAGGGCTTTCGGCGCCACATCCAGTACATCTTCCAGGACCCGTTCGGCTCGCTCGACCCGCGCATGACCGTGGCCGACATCGTGGCCGAGCCGCTGGTGATTCACGGCATCGGCTCGGAGGCCGAGCGTGCGACAAGGGTGAAGTTCCTGCTCAGGGCGGTCGGCCTGGACGTACGTCACATGCGCCGCTACCCGCACAGTTTCTCCGGCGGCCAGCGCCAGCGCATCGGGATCGCACGTGCCCTGGCGCTGGAGCCCGAGATCCTGATCTGCGACGAGCCGGTCTCCGCCCTCGACGTCTCGGTGCAGGCGCAGATCCTCAATCTTCTGAAGGATCTGCAGAAGGCTCTCGGGCTGACCTACCTGTTCATCTCGCACAATCTGGCGGTGGTGAAGTACGTCGCCCAACGGATTGCCGTGATGTGCGCCGGGCGCATGGTCGAGCTGGCCCCCACCGAACGTCTGTTCGCCAACGCGCAGCATCCCTATACCAAGGCGCTGCTGGCCGCGGTGCCGGAGCCCGACCTGAACGCCCCGCTCAACTTCGCGGCATTGGCGTCGGGCCGCAGCTCGGTGCCGTCACAATGGCCGGAGCCGTTCACGTTGGCCAGGAGCTCGGGGCACTTCCGCGAGGTCGAACCGGGCCATTTCGTCCGGTTTCACAGCTGAGGTCTTCCGGCCCGGAGAGCTTGCCCATGAACCGCTTTGCGGCGCTCGCGGCGCTGATCCTGATCGGATGGGAAGGCCCCGTGGCGGCGCAGCCGCCCGACGTGCCCCTGGTGCTCGACGATCTGCCCGAGATCGGCCGGCCAGGCGGCGAGCTGCGAACCCTGGTCGGTCGGGCGCGCGACACGAGGCTGCTGTTCGCTTTCGGCCACGCCCGGCTGGTCGGATACGATCTGGAGCTGCGGCTGCGCCCCGACATTCTCGCCGGCTACGAGGTCGAGGAGGGGCGCATCTTCACCTTCCATATCCGGCCCGGGCATCGCTGGTCGGACGGCGGACCGTTCACCAGCGAGGACTTCCGCTTCTGGTGGGAAGACGTCGCCAACAACAAGACGCTGCAGCCGCTCGGCCCGGAAATCCAGCTCCTGCCAGGCGGGGAGGCGCCAAAGGTCGAGTATCCCGACCCGCTGACCGTCCGCTACAGCTGGTCCCGGCCCAATCCGCTCTTCCTTCCGGCGATCGCCGCCACCAGCGCTCTCGAGATCTTTCGGCCGGCCCACTACCTGAAGCAGTTTCACGAGCGCTACGCGGATCCGGCCAAGCTTGCCGCCCTCATTCAAGACACCAGATCGCGCGACTGGGCGCAGCTCTTCCTGCGCAAGGACCGGCAGCAGGAGATGGACAATCCCGACATGCCGACGCTGCAGCCCTGGCGCCCGACGGTCGCCCCGCCGGCCGAGCGTTTCATCGGCGAGCGCAATGCCTATTATCATCGCGTCGACAAGACCGGGCAGCAGCTCCCTTATCTCGACCGCTTCATCCTGGAGGTTGCCGATCCGAAGCTCGTGCCCATCAAGACCGGCGCAGGCGAGACGGACCTGCAGTTCAGGCATCTGAACTTCAAGGACTATACGTTCCTCAAGGACAGCGAGGAGCGGAGCGGCCTGCCTCCCCGCCTCTGGCCCGAGGGCCGCGGCGCGCATCTCGCGATCTACCCGAACCTGAACGCCAATGATCCAGCCTGGCGGGCGCTGTTTCGCGACCGCCGCTTCCGCGAAGCCCTGTCGCTCGGTCTGGACCGCGTGCTGCTGAGCGAGTTCCTCTATGTCGGCCTCGCAAGCCCGTCGAACAATTCGATCCTGCCGAAGAGCCCGCTTTATCGCGACGAGTACGGTCGGCGTTGCATCGCCTACGACCAGGACGCGGCCAACCGCATGCTCGACGAGCTTGGGCTCGACAAGCGTAGCTCGCGCGGCATCCGGCTGCTGCCGGACGGGCGGCCGATGGAGCTCGTCGTCGAGACGCCTGGGGAGGATCCCGAGCAGGTCGACGCGCTCGAGCTGGTGCGCGACCAGTGGAGCGAGATCGGCTTCCTGATTCACGCCAAGCCGGCGGATCGCGAAACGCTGCGCAATCGGCTGTTCGCAGGCGAGACCTTGATGTCGATCTTCTATGGCATCGACAACGGTACGCCTACCGCGTCGATGCCGCCCCGCGACTTCGCGCCGACCAGTCAGGCGGATCAGCCGCAATGGCCGCGCTGGGGCCAGTATTACGAGACCAAAGGAGCGGCCGGGGAGCCACCCGACCTGCCCGAGACCAAGCGGCTGATGGAGCTGTTCGAGCAGTGGCAGAACACGTACGAACCCGAGCAGCAGGAGGCGATCTGGGGCGAGATGCTCGACCTCTATACCAGCCAGTGCTTCACCATCGGGCTCGTCCAGGAGGTCCGCCAGCCGCTCGCGGTGCGCAAGGGGCTTCGCAACGTTCCCAAGGAGGCGATCTTCAACTGGGAGCCGCAGGGCCAGATCGGGCTCTACCGGCCGGACACGTTCTTCTACGCGCAGTGAACCACGGGCGCCGCAGCCCGCTTCTCGAGCCACAGGCTGCCTTCATGGGCTCCGGAACCGAGCGGCAGCTCACCGATGACGCCGCACGCCAGCCGGTCCGCGTGCCGGTCGCCCAGATAGTGGCTTGACCATAGCAGGTCGTAGCCGCCGCCATGCAGCAGCGGCGCCAACGCGACCTGCTCGTTGTAGCCGCGCCAGGCCCAGGCGGCGGGATAGGGGTCGGGCAGGAAGATGTCGTGGAAGTGGACCAGAACGCCGGTCGCGAGCCGGGGCAGGACCAGGTTGAGCAGCAGGTCGACATCGCTGCCTGCCACCGCGATGTGGCTCGAATCGATCAGAAGCACGTCGCCCCTGCCAAGCTCGGCCGCGAGTTCGGCATCACTTGGCGCAAACAAACGCCTGTGCAACGTGACCGGCAGCCTTGTCAGATCGGCGCGCGGCTGGGGATCGATGCAGGTCACCGAGCATGCGAGCTGGCCATCTGCGATCGCCTGCGCCACGAACCGGGTCGAGTGACCGGAGCCGATCTCGAGCACCCGTCGCGGCCTGCCCAGGCGCACGATGGCGTACAGCGCCGCCCCGTCCAGCCGCGGGAACCAGTCCTGTGCCCAGCGCGGTCGGGGCGGCGGCCCGGTGAGGCCGCGCAAGGCATCCGCGAGGCCCTCGATCTCGGCCAGCCGCCGGAGCATTTCCGGTAATGCCGCGGCGAACAGCGGCTCCAGGCTGGCATAGCCCACGGGAACGACATCGCACGCATGACGATAGGGGATGAAGAAGCCGCCGGGTCTCCTGCCGACCAGCGTGCGCACGCCCAGATGCAGGCGGCGCCAGGATGCGGGACCGACCTTCAAAGATCGATCACCAGTCCTTCCCGGGCGACCAGCGAGCCCGAGCGTCGCCGCTCCATGTCCACGGCGATGCCGTCCAGCATGTCGTCATTGTGCTCGGGGTCGTGGTGGAACGCGACCAGACGGCGAGCGCCGGCCGCCTCGCACAGGCGGATGCCCTCCTGCCAGGTCGAGTGGCCCCAGCCGTGGAAGTTGACGAACTCGTCGTCGGTGTAGGTCGCGTCGTAAATCACCAGATCCGCGCCGGCGATCAGCTCGAGCACCTTGGGATCGGGCACGCCTGGTACGTGCTCGGTGTCAGTGACGTAGCAGGCGGAGCGGCCGCGGAACTCGACGCGGTAGGCGGTCGATCCGCCCGGGTGGTTGAGCTTGGCGGTGCGCACGACCACGCCGTCGCCGATCCGGATCGCCTCTCCGGGGATGAAATCGTGAAAGCCGATACAGGCGTGCATGATGTCGAGAGGGACAGGAAAGAAGGGTGGCTGCATGAGCTGCTGCAGGACTTCTCCAAGCTTGCGCCCCTGAGCGCTCAGATGTCCACACCAGAACTCGAAGGAGTTGCGCTGGTCATAAGCCGGCCGGAAGAACGGCAGCCCGATAACGTGGTCCATGTGGGTGTGCGTGAAGAACAGGTGCGAGCGAATGGGAAAGCCGTTGGACATCATCTCGCGACCGAGCTGCCGAAGCCCGGTGCCTGCATCGAAGATCAGCCGCTCCTTGCCGCAACGCATCTCCACACAGGCGGTGTTGCCGCCATATCGCACCGTAGCCGAGGAGGTGCACGGCACTGTTCCCCGCACGCCCCAGAACCGGATTTTGAACGGTCCGGCTCCTTCCTTGTCTCCCCGCGGTTCGGCTTCGGCATCTAGCGCCAACCCGGCGGCCCTCCTCATGGCGGCGCTGTAATCCGATCAACAGCGACGGTATAGGAAATACCGATCCGCTGGAAGCGTTGCCGGAACAGGAAGGGGAGAAAGTCTGACATGCGCAAGCCGCTGATCCGAGACGATGACGCCCGACTCGCGAACGACCAACGGTAGCGTATCTGACAACCACGCTGCAATCTCGGCGTTAGCATGCGCGTCCCCGGTGCCGATGTCGTTGTGAACCAGGGCTGCCGCCCCCGGCAGACGGTCGAGCGCATTCGGCAATGTGCTGCGAATGTCCCCCTCGATCAGAAAGCGTGCCGCAGGCAGGCAGTCCGGATGTGCCGCTAGGTGACGCTCGAACACATAAATCTCGCGGTCGGGGAACAGGCAGCGGAGGTGATCGTAGGTCCGACCGTTGCCGAGACCCAGCTCGAGGATCGGGCCGGGCAGTCCTTCGATAAGTGCCGGTGTCGCATTGAGCAGATCACGCTGCGCCTGCATGCGCCTGATGAAGCTGTCGAGCCTGCTCATTGCCGGGATCGGGTCCTTGCGGTTCGCGTGCGCAACCGTTCTGCGCCGCGGCCGCCGCAAGGGCAATCATAGGACTGGATACATTCCGCGTGTCAGCGCCGAGGCTGGCGCATGGCTCTCCGTTATATGTGGTTGAGTATAACGATAGACACTCGCTCAAAAAGGGGATACAAAGTATCTTTCCGATCGACCCTGCAGGGCCATTCATAAGCTGAAAGGGAGGCTGGGCCGATGTCAATCTCGCTCACGATCAATGGCGAGCGGCACGAGGTCGACGTGCCGCCGGAGATGCCGCTGCTGTGGGTCATCCGCGACGTGGTCGGCCTGACCGGCACGAAATACGGCTGCGGCATCGCCGAGTGCGGCGCGTGCACGGTGCATGTGGACGGCATGGCGATCCGCTCCTGCAGCCTGCAGGTCGCCGACGTCGATGGGCCGATCACGACCATCGAGGGCCTGGGTGCGAACGGCGACCACCCGGTGCAGACAGCCTGGGCGCAGATGAACGTGCCGCAGTGCGGCTACTGCCAGAGCGGACAGATCATGGCTGCCGCCGCCTTCCTCGAGGACAACCCGAAACCGACCGACGAGGACATCGACGAGAACATCACCAACATCTGTCGCTGCGGCACCTATCAGCGCATCCGCGCGGCGATCAAGCAGGCGGCGGAGGCGATCTGACCATGCTGCCGATCGAGAATGTCAGCCGCCGCAATGTCCTGCAGGGTCTCGCAGCCGGCGGCGCCCTGATCCTGTCGGGCAGGCTGATGGCGCCGCGACCGGCCGCGGCCGTGCCCGAGCTCGGCACGCCTCTGGCACCCAACGTCTTCGTCGCGATCGCGAACGACGGCACGGTGACCCTGACGGCCCACCGTTCCGAGATGGGCCAGGGGATCCGCACCAGCCTCGCTCAACTGCTCGCCGACGAGCTCGAGGCCGACTGGACCAGGATCACGGTGGTCCAGGCGGAAGGGGACGAAAAATACGGTGACCAGTACACCGATGGCTCGCGCAGCGTGGTCAAGAACTTCGACCGCCTGCGCCAGTTCGGCGCCGTCGCGCGCACGATGCTGGAGCGGGCCGCCGCGAAGAGCTGGGGCGCCGACATCGCCGATTGCGAGGCGCGCAACCATCAGGTCGTCAATCTCGAGACCAACGAGACCCTGGACTTTGGCGAGCTGGTGGCGACGGCGCTCGAGCTGCCGGTGCCGACGGCGGAAGAGGTGAAGCTCAAGCCGCGCGACAAGTGGCGCTACATCGGCAAGCCGATGCCGCTGGTCGACATGGCAGACATCACCCACGGTCGGGCGGTGTTCGGGATCGACGTGCGCCTGCCCGGCATGAAGTACGCGTCCGTGCAACGCTGTCCGGTCCTGCTCGGCACGATCAAGAGCTACGACGCCGCCGAGGCACTGAAGGTGCCTGGGGTCGAGCAGGTGGTCGAGATCCCGAGCGCGAAGCAGCCCGTCGAGTTCCAGGCCCTGGGCGGGCTGGCCGTCGTCGCGAGCAACACCTGGGCCGCGAACGAGGGCCGCAAGAAGCTCGCGATCGAGTGGGAGCTCGGGCCGAACACGGTCTACGATTCCGTGTCCTACCAGAAGACGCTCGAGGCGACCGCGCGGAAGCCCGGCAAGGTGCGGCGGACGACGGGCGACATCGAGGCGGCGTTCGCCGGCTCGCCCAACGTGCTCGAGGCCGCCTATTGGAGCCCGCACTTCGTGCACGCGCCGATGGAGGTGCCCTCGGCGGTCGCGGACGTGCGCGACGAATCGGCCGAGGTGTGGGCCTGCTGCCAGGATGCGCAGGCCCTGCGCAAGACCGCGGCGGCCGCGATCGGCATGGACCCGGCCAAGGTCACGGCGCGGGTGACCCTGCTGGGTGGCGCCTTCGGCCGCAAATCCAAGCCGGATTTCGGCGCCGAGGCGGCGATCGTCTCCAAGGCCGTGGGCGCGCCGGTCAAGGTGACGTGGACCCGCGAGGACGACATCCAGAACGGCTACTATCATGCCGCAGCGGCACAGACGGTCAGGGCGGCCGTCGACGATAAGGGCATGCCCACGGCGTGGCACCAGAGGACCGTGTTTCCGCCGATCATGTCGACCTTCGATCCCACCCAGAAGCTGCCATGGGGCTGGGAGCTGGACTTCGGCCTGACCGACCTGCCCTACGACATACCGAACATCAGCCTCGAGGCCGGCGAGGCGGACGTGCATGTGCGCATCGGCTGGAAGCGCTCGGTGCAGAACATCTTCCATGCGTTCGCGATCAACAGCTTCGTCGACGAGCTCGCGGCGGCGGCGGGGCGCGATCCGGTCGAGTACAAGCTCGCGCTGCTCGGCCCCGACCGCACGCTCGACCTGACCAAGAGCAAAGTCGAGGACTACTTCAACTACGACGGCTCGATCGAGGCCTATCCGATCGAGACCGGCCGGCTCGCCAACGTGATCCGTATCGCCGCCGACAAGTCTGGATGGCGGCAGAAGCTGGGCGAGCGCCATGCGATGGGCCTGGCCGCCCACCGTAGCTTTCTCACCTACGTCGCCACCATCGTCGAGGTCGAGGTCTCACCCAATGGCGTCGTGTCGATCCCGCGCGTGGTGATGGCGGTCGACGCCGGCACCGTGGTCAATCCCGACCGGGTCAAGGCACAGATGGAGGGAGCCTGCATCTACGCCATGAGCGCCGCCTTCTTCGGCGAGATCACGGCCAAGCAGGGCGCCGTCCAGCAGAGCAACTTCGACAACTATCCGGTTGCCAGGATGGCGAATGCCCCCAGGTCGATCGAGGTTCACCTCGTCGACAGCGAGGCGCCGCCGGGCGGCGTCGGCGAGCCCGGCGTCCCGCCCTTCGCGCCCGCCTTGTGCAACGCGATCTTCGCCGCCACCGGCCAGCGCATCCGCACGCTGCCGATCGTCCACAGCGGGCTCAAGTCCGCCTGATCGGCGCGGCCGGGGGGCTCACGCTCCCCGGAACCGCCGCGCTTTGGCCGTGTTGCCAGCGCCAGAACCCAACTGATTCGGTGCTGTCGTCACGTGACCCGCCGCATCGCGCATATCTCGGACCTTCACTTTGGCCGGATCAATCCCGCGGTGGTCGAGGGTTTGATCCACTCACTGCAGCAAGCAAAGCCGGATCTGGTCGTCGTTTCCGGCGACTTTACGCAGCGCGCGCGACACAGCGAATTCGCGGCGGCGCGTGCGTTCCTCGACCGGCTGCCGGCACCCGTGTTCGCCGTACCCGGCAACCATGACCTGCCGAGCTATGATCTGTTCGAGCGGGCCTGGGACCCCTACCGGCGCTATCGCCGCTACATCTCGCCCGACCTCGAGCCGGTCCGGCGCGACGAGGAGGTCGGCATGGTCGGCATCAAGTCGTCGCGCCGCATGCCTCTGGCGACCAACTGGGCCGTCGGCCATGTCGGCCGACGGCAGCTTCAGCGTGCGCTCGCTCGCCTGGACGCGATGCCCGAGGGCCTGGTGCGGATCGTGGTGGTACACCATCCTCTGCTCCTGCCCGAGGCACCGACCCGGCCCCTTGCCAGACATGCGTTCACGGGTGGCGCGCAGCGAGCGCTCGAGGCATTGGCGAGGTGCAAGGTACAGCTCGTGCTGTCCGGCCATCTGCACCTGTCCTATTCCCGGCGTCATCTGACGGCGAGCGAGGGCGTGCCTGCCGTCACGCTGCCAGATCCCGGTGTCGCGGAAATCAAGGCAGCCCCGCCCGCACCGCCGAGCGGCCCCCTGGTCGTCCACGCCGCCTCGGCCACCTCGACGCGGCTGCGCAACGAGCCCAATGCCTACAACCTGATCACGGTCGCCGATGGTCAGATCGAGGTCGAGGTGCATGCCTGGGACGGTCGACGGCTGTTCGCCGCCGTCGAGCCGCTCGCACCCGTGGCGGTCAGTCGAGCGTGATCCCGAGCTCCTTGATCAGCGGTACCCAGACCGAGCGCTCCTCATCGATCAGGGCCTGCATCTCGGCCGGGCCGCCGGTCAGGGGCTGCAAACCGATCGCCTCCATGCGGTCCCTCACCTTCGGCTCTTCCAGCGCGGAAGCGATCGCCGCGGAGAGCCGCGCCACGACCGGATCCGGCGTTCCCGTCGGCACCACCATCCCCTGCCATGCTGACGCCTGGTAGCTGGCCAGGCCCAGGGCTTCCCGGATCGTGGGCAGGTCGGGCAGCTGGGGGATGCGGTCCGCGGTGGTGGCCGCGAGCGGCCGGATCTTGCCGGCCTTGATCTGGCCGGCCGCCGACGGGTAGTCGACCATCATGAGCTCGATGTGCCCGCCGACCAGATCGTTGAGCGCCGGTGCCGCCCCCTTGTAGGGCACGTGGTTCACCTCGATCCCGCTCTCGCGGGCGAGGCGCGCCATGGCGAGATGATGCGGCGAGCCGATCCCCGGCGAGGCGTAGTCGATCGAGCCGGGCTCGTTGCGCGCGCGCTCGATCAGCCCCGTCACATCCGTCGACACCGAATCGAGCCGCACGGCGAGCAGCAAGGGAAAGCGCGCCATCAGGCCGACCGGCCGGAAATCCTTGGCGGGATCGTAGGGCAGCTCGCGGAACAGGGCGGGGTTGAAGACGAGCGTGCCGTTGTCCGCCGTGAACACGGTGTAGCCGTCCGGCTCGGCCTGCGCTGCTGCCGCGGCGCCGATGTTGGTGGCGCCGCCAGGCTTGTTCTCGACCACGAACGGCTGGCCCAGCGACGGCCCCATGGCCTCCCCGAGCAGCCGCGCCAGCGTGTCCGTGCCACCACCGGCCGCATAGGCGACGATCCAGACGATCGGCTGATCGGGATACGCCGCCAATGCGGACCGCAAGGGCAGCGTCAGCGCAGCGATCGCTGCCAGCGCGGTGCGGCGTGAGAGTGCCCCTGGCAACATTCGTCACCTCTCTCCAGTCTTGTGGGTGGACCCGACCGGCAGCGAGGATTTCGCCAGCCGAATCGCCTCCTCCAGCACCTGGCGGTGGCCGACCTGATTGGCGAGGATCAGCGCGAGCCGGGCGTTCAGGAGTTCGCTCGCCTCGGCCGGGAGGCCCTCGTGCGCCGCGACATAGGCGGCGTAGAACGCATCCGCGTCCTCGAGGTTCGCGGAGGTGACGAGCCGATCCGTCATGCCTGCATGTCCCAGCCCAGCGCCCGGCGCAAGGCCCCGGCCAGCGCAGCGGCATCGACATCGCGGAAGCGGGCCACCAGATGCTGATCGGGTCGCACCAGCCAGGACGATCCGGGCCGCGCGTCGTAGCGCTGCTCGAACACACTCTCGACATCGTAGGCATCGTGGCCGATGCGCAGGCACGCGACATTCGCGGGGAGCGCGCAGGGCGGCGCGCTGCCGCAATGGATGAGCGTGAAGCGGGGCTCGAGCAGATCGAGCAGCCAGGTCGGGCGCCCGCCGGCGCTCACCAACGGCGCATCCGGCAACGGGCCGCCGAGGCGTGCGGTGCCGCCGAACTCGTCCGAGTCCGGAGTGGAAAGCCCCGTCGCATAGATCGTCGGCTGCGACAGCCGCCCCGAATTGATCAGCGCCCGTGCGAACGGTGCCTCGGCCGCGAGCGACAGCGCAGCGTCGCGGATGGTGCGCGAGGCGGTCGATTTCGGGGTGATGAAGTCGGTGGAGCGGGTCGAGTTGAGCAGATTCTCGTCGGCCGCGACCTCCCGCTCGGTCCCATAGGACGCGATCAGCGCGGCGGGAGCTTCGCCTGCCAGCACCGCTGCAAGTTTCCAGGCGAGATTGTCGGTGTCCTGCACGCCGCTGTTGAACCCGCGCGCGCCGAAGGGCGAGACCAGATGCGCGGCGTCGCCGGCGAAGATCACCGACCCGTGGACGAAGCGGGCGAGACGGCGGCACTGGAAGGTGTAGATGCTGATCCACTCCAGCTCGAACGGCCGCTCCTTACCGAGCATCGCCTCGAGCCGCGCGCGCACCCGCTCAGGCTTGCGCTCCAGGGCCGGGTCGGCGTCCCGGCCGAGCTGCAGATCGATGCGCCAGACGTCGTCTGGCTGCTTGTGCAGCAGGGCCGACTGGCCGGGGTTGAACGGCGGATCGAACCAGAACCAGCGCTCGGCGGGATAGTCCGCCGGCATCTTGATGTCGGCGATCAGGAACCGGTCCTCGAACACCCGGCCCTCGAAGCTCAGGCCCATCGCCTCGCGGACCTTCGAGCGCGACCCGTCGCAGGCCACCAGCCAGTCCGCCTCGAGCGCATAGGGACCTTCGGGCGTCTCCAGCTCGACCCGGACATGATCCGGGCGCACATCGACGCCCACGCACCGGTTCTGAAAGCGGAGATCGATCGCCGGCAGCTCCTGGGCGCGCTCGAACAGGAACTCCTCGAGATAATACTGCTGGAGATTGATGAAGGCCGGCCTCTTGTGCCCGCCTTCGGGCAGCAGATCGAACTCGTAGAGCAGGCCGGTGCGGTGGAAGACCTTGCCGCGCCGCCAGGTCACCCCTTTGGCGACCGCGCGCTCGCCCACGCCGAGCCGGTCGAGGATCTCCAGTGTGCGCTTGGCGTAGCACAGGCTCCGCGAGCCCTCGCCGAGCTCCGCCTTGCCGTCGACCACGACGCAGGGCACGCCGCGCTGGCCGAGGTCGACGGCCAGCGCCAGGCCGACCGGACCCCCGCCGACGATCACCACCGGGTGCCGTGCCGGGGTGCTGCGGTCCTGATCCGCCGAGCGTCGATAGGGCCGCGGGAACCGGCCCGGCGTGGTCACACCGCCGCACCCTCCAGGGCTCGCCACATCTCGATGTCGCGCTCGGCCGTCCAGATGCGCGGATTGTCGATGCCCTGCGCCTCGTCGTAGGCGCGGCTGACGTCGAACGGCATGCAGTGCTCGAA
>JBFWWD010000185.1:0-11781 GCA_050246385.1 Geminicoccaceae bacterium | reverse complement strand
GCTCGCCGAGGAGCTGCGGCTGGCGCAGACCGAGGTCTACGAGGTCGCCACCTTCTATCATCACTTCGACGTGGTGCAGGAGGGCGAGAGCCCGCCACCTCCCCTGACGGTGCGGGTCTGCGACAGCCTGAGCTGCGCCATGAGCGGTGCGGAGGCCCTGCTGGCCGAGCTGCAGGCCGGGCTCGATCCGGCCGAGGTCCGGGTCGTGCGCGCGCCGTGCATGGGCGCGTGCGCCCACGCGCCGGCGGTCATGGTCGGCAAGCGGCGGGTGGAGCCGGCCACGGCCGCGGCCGTGCGCGCCGTGGTCGAGGGTGGCGACCACGACCCGCTGCAGCCCGACCCGATCGGCTTCGACGCCTATGTCGCGGCCGGGGGCTATCAGCTCTACCGACGCGTGGCCCAGATCGATCCCGCCGCCATGGCGGGCGGACCCGGCGTCGAGCTGCTCGGTGCCCTGGACGTGTCCGGCCTGCGCGGCCTCGGCGGGGCCGGGTTCCCGACCGGCAGGAAATGGGAGATCGTCCGCTCCCAGCCCGGGCCGCGCTATCTGTGCGTCAACGGCGACGAGGGCGAGCCCGGCACCTTCAAGGACCGCTACTATCTCCGTCGCGACCCGCACCGCTTCCTCGAGGGCGTGCTGATCGCCGCGCATTCGATCGAGGCCGCCGGCGTCTTCATCTATCTGCGCGACGAGTATCCGGCGATCCGCCAGGTGCTCCTGCGCGAGATCGCGCGGCTGGAGACGGAGGCTCTGGCGCCCGAGGGCCTGATCGAGCTGCGCCGCGGGGCCGGTGCCTACATCTGCGGCGAAGAATCCGCGATGATCGAGAGCATCGAGGGCAAGCGCGGCCTGCCCCGGCACCGCCCGCCCTACGTCGCCCAGGTCGGGCTGTTCGGCCGGCCGACCCTGGTCAACAACATCGAGACCCTGTTCTGGATCAGGGACATCGTCGAGAAGGGCCCGGAGTGGTTCGCGAGCCAGGGCCGCCGCGGCAGCAAGGGCCTGCGCTCCTACTCGGTCTCGGGCCGGGTGATGGATCCGGGCGTCAAGCTCGCTCCCGCCGGCATCACGGTGCGCGAGCTGATCGACGAGTTCTGCGGCGGCATGGCGCCGGGCCACCGCTTCCGCGCCTACCTGCCCGGCGGCGCCTCGGGCGGCATCCTGCCGGCGAGCATGTCCGACCTGCCGCTCGATTTCGGCAAGCTCGAGCATCTGGGCTGCTTCGTCGGCAGTCACGCGGTGGTGATCCTGTCCGACCAGGACGATCTGAAGGCAGCCGTGCGCAACCTCATGCGTTTCTTCGAGGACGAATCCTGCGGCCAGTGCACGCCCTGCCGCGTCGGGACGGAGAAGGCCGTGCGGCTGATGCAGGCGCCCGTCTGGGATCAGCCGCTGCTGACCGAGCTCGGCCGCGCCATGACCGACACCTCGATCTGCGGGCTGGGTCAGGCCGCCGCCAACCCGCTGAAAAGCCTGATGACCTACTTCCCGGAGGAGTTCGCCTGAGGTATATGTAGTGATGTCACTACGTGGAGTCGGAGATGCGCACGGTTTCGGCGCGCGAGGCGAACCAGCAGTTCTCGAAGCTGCTCGAGGCCGCGGCGGCCGGCGAGGAGATCGTCATCACGCGGCGCGGCCTGCCGGTGGCGAGGCTCGTGCCCTGCGCCGTCGGCCACTTCAGCGACGCCGAGGAGCGGCGCCGCGCTGCGATCGAGTGGCTGCGGTCGGGGCCGCTGTCCGGCCCGGCGCCGTCCTGGACACGGGACGAGCTCTACGAGCGCGACGGCGCGTGATGCGCCTGACGCTGGACAGCAACATCCTGATCTATGCGCTGTTCGGGGGCGACCGTCGCCATGGTCGCGCAGTCGACGTCATCGATCGTGCATCGCGTGCCGATTGCATCCAGACACTGCAGAGCTATGGCGAATGCTTCCGGGTGCTGGTTCACAAGCACGGACTCGAGGCGCGCGACGCCGCAGCCAAGGTGAGCCAGGTCCGATCGCTGTTTCAGGTTACCGCGGCGACGCCCGATCGGCTCGACGTGGCGATGGAAGCCGTGGCGAGGCACCGGCTTTCCTTCTGGGACGCGATGTTGTGGGCGACGGCCAAGGCTGCCGGCTGCCGGCTCATTCTGTCGGAAGACGGCGCCGACGGGCGGGATCTCGACGGCGTCGTTCTGCTCAACCCCTTCGACCCGGGCAATGACCGCGCGCTCGACCTCGCTTTGCCGCCTCTGGAACCTGACCCATGACCGACTCCATCCGCTTCACGCTCGACGGCCGCGAGGTCGAGGCCGCGCCCGGCGAGAGCATCTGGCAGGTGGCGCAGCGCGAAGGCATCGCCATCCCGCATCTGTGCTGGCTGCCGGAGCCCGGCTACCGCGCCGACGGCAACTGCCGCGCCTGCATGGTCGAGGTCGAGGGCGAGCGGGTGCTGGCCGCCTCCTGCGTCAGGAAGCCCACGGCCGGGATGAAGGTGACGACCGCGAGCGAGCGGGCCGTGACCGCGCGCAGGATGGTCATGGAGCTGCTGCTCGCCGATCAGCCGGCGCAGGCCGACGCGCACGACCAGGGCAGCCGGCTCTGGCAGTGGGTCGAGCGGATGGAGCTGGAGGAGAGCCGCTTTCCGGCCCGCGATCGGCCGGCGCCCGACTGGTCGCATCCCTCGATGGCGGTCAATCTCGACGCCTGCATCCACTGCACGCTGTGCGTGCGCGCCTGTCGCGAGGTGCAGGTCAACGACGTGATCGGCATGGCCGGCCGCGGCTACCATCAGAGCGTGGTGTTCGACCAGGCCGACCCGATGGGCGAGAGCACCTGCGTCGCCTGCGGCGAATGCGTCCAGGCCTGCCCGACCGGCGCCTTGATGCCGGCCAACCTGGTCGACCGCGCATCCGGCCGCGGCAGCCGGGCGGCCGACCGCGAGGTCGACAGCGTCTGCCCGTTCTGCGGCGTCGGCTGCCAGATCACCTACCATATCCGCGACGACAAGATCGCCTTCGTCTCCGGCCGCGACGGGCCGGCCAATGAGAACCGGCTCTGCGTCAAGGGGCGGTTCGGGTTCGACTACGCCCACAGCCCGCAGCGGCTGACCCGGCCCATGATCCGGCGCTCCGACGCGCCCAAGACCGTGGAGCTCGAGGTCGATCCGCGCAACCCCTGGACGCACTTCCGCGAGGCGAGCTGGGAGGAGGCGCTGGCGGTCGCGGCCAAGGGCCTGGCCGCCGTCCGCGACCGCGACGGCGGCGACGCGCTGGCCGGCTTCGGCTCGGCCAAGTGCAGCAACGAGGAGGCGTATCTGTTCCAGAAGCTGGTGCGCACCGGCTTCCGCACCAACAATGTCGACCATTGCACCCGGCTGTGCCACGCCTCCTCGGTGGCGGCGCTGATGGAGGGCATCGGCACCGGGGCGGTCACGGCACCGTTCAACGACGCGCTGCTCGCCGACGTGATCGTGGTCATCGGCGCCAACCCGACCGAGAATCACCCGGTCGCCGCCACCTATTTCAAGCAGGCCGCCAAGCGCGGCAGCAAGCTCGTGGTCATGGACCCGCGCGGGATGGCGCTGAAGCGCCACGCGCAATGGATGCTGCAGTTCAAGCCCGGCAGCGACGTCTCGATGCTCAACGCGCTCATGCACGTGATCGTGACGGAGGGCCTGTACGACCGGCAGTATGTCCAGGCCCACACCGAGGGCTTCGAGCGGCTCAAGGCGCATCTCGCCGACTATCCGCCCGAGGCCATGGCCGAGATCTGCGGCATCCCGGCCGAGACCCTGCGCGAGGTCGCCCGCGCCTTCGCCCGTGCGGAGCGGGCCATCGTGTTCTGGGGCATGGGCATCTCGCAGCATGTCCACGGCACCGACAACTCGCGCTGCCTGATCTCGCTCGTCATGATGTGCGGCCATGTCGGCCGGCCCGGCACCGGCCTGCACCCGCTGCGCGGCCAGAACAACGTCCAGGGCGCGTCCGACGCCGGCCTGATCCCGATGGTGTTCCCCGACTACAATTCGGTCCGCGACGACACCTATCGCGGCGCTCTCGAGGCGCTCTGGCAGACGGAGCTCGACCCGCAGCCCGGCCTGACCGTGGTCGAGATCATCGACGCGATCCACGCCGACCGGATCAAGGCCATGTACGTCATGGGCGAGAACCCGGCCATGTCGGACCCGGACGCGCACCATGCGCGTCAGGCCCTGGCCAAGCTCGAGCATCTCGTGGTCCAGGACATCTTCCTGACCGAGACCGCCATGTATGCCGATGTCGTCCTGCCCGCCTCGGCCTGGCCGGAGAAGACCGGCACGGTCACCAACACCAACCGCACGGTGCAGATGGGCCGGCAGGCGCTCCAGCCCCCGGGCGACGCCCGGCTGGACTGGTGGATCACGCAGGAGATCGCCCGGCGGATCGGGCTGGACTGGGACTATGCCGGCCCGCACGAGGTGTTCGCCGAGATGAAGCGGGCCATGCCCTCGCTCGACAACATCACCTGGGACCGGCTCGAGCGGGAATCGGCCGTCACCTATCCCTGCCCCGAGCCCGACCATCCCGGCCTGGCGGTGGTGTTCGAGGACGGGCATTTCCCCACCGCCGACGGCCGCGCCAAGCTCGTGCCGGCGGCCATCGTCCCGCCCGCCGAGCTGCCCGACGCGGCCTATCCCTGGGTGCTGACCACCGGCCGCACGCTCGAGCACTGGCACACCGGGGCGATGACCCGGCGTGCCAGCCAGCTCGACGCGCTCGAGCCCGAGGCCTTCGTCATGGTCAACTCGGCCGACCTGCGCCGGCTCGGCCTCGCCGCCGGCGACCACGTCCAGGTGGCGACCCGGCGCGGCAGCATCGAGCTCATGGCGCGCCAGGACAATGCGGTGCCCGCCGGCGTCCTGTTCATCCCGTTCTGCTTCGCCGAGGCTGCGGCCAACATCCTCACCAACCCGCAGCTCGACCCGTTCGGCAAGATCCCCGAGTTCAAGTATTGCGCGGCCAGGATCGAGCCGCTGTCGGTCACGCCGGTGGCCGCGGAGTAGGCACAGCCCGCCTTCGCGGCCAGCACGAGCGGTCGCGCGGCGCCGAGCCGAGCCCATTCTTGAACGTGCGGTCGTGAATCGCCATCTCCTGTCCAGGAGAGATGTTGTCATGGCGCGACCGCGCGAGTTCGACGAGGAGCGGGTGCTGCAGGCGGCGCTGGAGGTGTTCCGCGCCAAGGGCTTCGACGGCGCCACGCTCAGCGAGCTCGAGCAGGCGACGGGGCTCGGCCGGGGGAGCCTGTACGGGGCGTTCGGCGACAAGCGCGCTTTGTTCCACAAGGTTCTCGGCCGCTATCTGACGTCCTCGCTCGACGAGCGGCTGGCGGTGCTCGACCGCCCCGGAGCCGGCCGTGCTGCGATCGTGGCACTGTTCCGCGGCATCGCCCGCGACGCCGGCTGCGACCGCGAGCGCAAGGGCTGCCTGATGACCAACTGCTCGGTCGAGCTCGCCGACCGCGACCCCGAGCTGGCCTGCCACGCGGCCCGGGGCTTCGACCGGTTCGAGCGCGCCTTCGCCACGGCGATCCGCGGCGCCCAGGCGCGCGGCGAGGTGGCGGCCGGGCGCGATCCCGTTCGGCTGGCGCGCTTTCTCACCATCACCATGGAGGGGATGCTGGTCCTGGCCCGGGTGCGCCCCGATCCGGCCTGGCTCGACGATGCCGTGGCCGCGGTGGAGGACTGCCTCTGCTGATCTCCGTGGCTGCCGGAGCAATTCTTGACCGATCGTTCCTGAACCCGTGGGGCCGGTTGACGTTCGGCCCGCCCTTACTGCGAGGAGAGAAACCGTGAGTGCCACCTCCGTCCTGTTCTCACCCATCCGCCTCGGCGCCATCGCGGCACCCAACCGGGTGCTGATGGCGCCGATGACCCGATCGCGCGCGCAGCGCGACGGCGTGCCCGGCAGCCTGGCGCCGCTCTATTACGCGCAGCGCGCCAGCGCCGGTCTGATCGTCACCGAGGCAACGCAGGTGACGCCCGCGGGCCAGGGCTATATCCAGACCCCGGGCATCCACAGCGAGGACCAGGTCCAGGGCTGGCGGCGGGTGACCCAGGCCGTGCACGCCGCCGGCGGCCGGATCTTCCTGCAGCTCTGGCATGTCGGCCGGGTCAGCCACGAATCGTTCCAGCCGGGTGGCGGCCTGCCCGTCTCCGCCTCGGCCGTGGCGCTGGAGGGCGAGGCCTGGACCTACGACGGCATGCGGCCCCACCCGACACCACGGGCGCTGGCGACCGGGGAGATCGCGGGCGTGGTCGCCCAGTTCCGTCACGGTGCGGAGCTCGCGCGGGAGGCCGGCTTCGACGGCGTCGAGATCCATGGCGCCAACGGCTACCTGATCGACCAGTTCCTGCGCGACGGCACCAACCGGCGCGCCGACCGCTACGGCGGCAGCGCCGCCAATCGCGCCCGCTTCCTGCTCGAGGTGACCGAGGCC
Organism: Geminicoccaceae bacterium; assembly: GCA_050246385.1. GTDB lineage: Bacteria > Pseudomonadota > Alphaproteobacteria > Geminicoccales > Geminicoccaceae > Benzoatithermus. The sequence goes on along the minus strand of JBFWWD010000185.1, from coordinate 5,322 downwards.
GTGGTCGCCGTCTGGGGTGCGGACCGGGTGGGGGTGCGCCTGTCGCCGGTGAACGGCTTCAACGGCATGTCGGACAGCGACCCGGCCGCGACCTTCGGCACCGCGGTCGACGCCCTGGGCGGCTTCGGGCTGGCCTACCTGCACATGGTGGAGCAGGCCGATGGCCCGCCCACGCCGGAGCTGGACGCCGCCCTCAGGAGCATCCGCGAGCGGTGGCACGGGCCCTATGTCGCGAACGGCGCCTACGATGCCGCACGCGGCGCCGAGGCGGTGGCCTCGGGCTGGGCCACGGCCGTGGCCTACGGCGTGCCGTTCCTGGCCAACCCCGATTTGCCCTTGCGCCTGCTCACCGCTGCCGCGCTGAACGAGCCCGACAAGGCCACCTTCTACGGCGGCGACGCCACGGGCTATGTCGACTATCCGGCCGTGGCCGAGCGCCGGCTGGCCGCCTGAGCGGCAGCCGGCACGGGCGGGGCTGCGCTCACCAGGCATGGTGACCAGCCCGCCCGTGGCGCGCCGCGGGGTCCTGACCGGACCCCTGCTCGACATCCTTTGGAAGCGCCGAAGGGTCCCGCGCCGCGGGCGGCGACGCGAGGCCCTCCGGTCGGCTGCCGCCGATCAGTTCCGGTGCGGATTCCTCCCGTAGCCGTCGAGCATGTTCATCTTCAGGAACCGGTCGAGCAGTGCTGCGACCTTATGATTGTCCATGTCCGCGAACGGGATGTGCGTGCTGCCCCAGAGCCCGGCTTCCCTGCCCAGCACCAGGACGCTGGCATTGCCGCCATACTTGTTGATGAGCTTCGCGGCCAGGCGGGAATACACGACCTGCGGGTCGGTCTCCGGCCGGTTGTCGCCCCAGACGAACTGGATCCCGCGGAGCTTCCCGAGCTTCTTGAAGTCCTCGAGCGGCACGACGATCGGCCCGAAGGCGCAACGCGGGCCCGGATCGGTGCAGGCGGGGGGAGATTCGGGGTCGCCCTCCGGGAACACGTAGCCGATGCTCTCATAGGTGACGATGCCGGCGATGTTCCCCTTCTTCGCCTTGGTCGTGGTCACCATGGCGCGCAGACCGCCGGCGGAGTTGGTGAGGTAGACGATGCTGTTGCCCAGCTTGCCGGAGTCCGCCGCGACCGCGGCCACGTCGGTCTGCAGCTGGATGTTGGCGCCGGTGTCGAACTCGACGTAGCGGGCGCGGGTCGCCTGGTTCCAGGCCTCCTTGCTGTTGATCGGGAATTGCACGCCCTGGTAGAAGTCGCTAGGCTTCGGTGTGCCTTGCGGGGCCACTGGACCGAACTTCCAGGCGGTGAAATTGCCTTGATCCCGATAGCCGGGCACGTACTCCATCGGCTCGCAGCTCCAGTTGGCGCGGCCGACCCGTGGCCCGTCCCACAGATAGACGGGGTAGTTGCGGCGCAGGAACTTGTCCTTGTAGCCCTCACCCCCGTCCCAGCGGTTCTGCCACACCTGCGAGCTGGAGCTGTGCCACATGACGAGGCTGGTCCTACGCGGCTTCCACGGAATGAAATATTCGACATAGCCGTGGTCGCACGACAGCGTCTGACCGGGATTGTCCGGGTTGACGATCACCTTGCCGCCGATCTCGAACCCGCCCGAACGGCTGAGCATGATCGGCCCGTTCCTGTCCGGCTTGGCGGATGCGTCACCACCCGCCAGGCCGCCGATCAGCAACGCGAGCGGCAGGCAAGTCGCCAGCTTGCGGAGCGTGCTTGATTTCTTGAGGCTGAGACTGTAGCTCACGAGTTTCTCCCGATGTTTGGACACGAGCGCGCTTGATCTGAGCCAGATCGCCTGTGCCGAAACTTACGCTATACGGGAACGGGCAGGCGAAACTACCACGATCCTGCTGATTTGAGCATAACTCTGCTTTCGTTTTCGATCGAGGTCCGCCAGCGCCGGGCGGTCGGCTCGTTCTCCTGCATTTGGCGGAGGAGACGTCCGACGAGGCGCTGACGGGCCCAACCCCAGACAGGGTTGCGCTGCAAGGCCGCTCTGATCTGCCGCCGGAACGAGGGAGGTGTTCAATGAGCAGCCGGGTCGAGCTTCTTGCTCAGGGGCGACGGGCGCCGTTCTTCTGCACGCCCGACCTCGCGAGCCGGGACCATGCCTGGACCGGCTTCAGCTTCGAGGAGGCCGACGGTCCTGGTGAGCCGCTGCCGAGACACGCCTGGCCGAGAACCACGCTGCTCTACGTGACGGAAGGCCGGGGGTCCTTGCGATGGAAGCATCGCGGTGTGTCGTCCCACGATGCGGTCGGGCCCGGGACGGTCTCGATCATGCGGCGCGACGTCGAGCTGCAGTCCGCGGTCCCCGACGGCTCGTTCCGGCTGATGGTGCTGCAGCTCTACGGCGGCCCGCTGCAGACCATCGCGCCGGATCAGTTCCTCGCGATCGACCGGTCCCTGACCTCCCCACAGGTGACGCGGGACCCCCACCTCGCCGCCCTGCTCTCGGCGATGCGCGAGGAGGTCAAGGGCGGGTGCGCCTCCGGCAGGCTCTATGGCGAGTCGATCTCCATGGCGCTGCTCGCCTGTCTCGCCGGCCGGCACTCCCCTCCCCGGAGCTCGACCGGACACGCGAAGAGCCTGTCGCCGGCGCAGATGCGCAGCCTCGTGAGCTATGTCCGCGAGAACCTCGACGGCGACATCTCGGTCAGGGATCTGGCGGCACTGGTGCAGATGAGCCCCTCGCACTTCGCGCGCGCGTTCAAGGTCACCACCGGCATGACGCCCTATCGCTTCGTCCTGTGCGAGCGGGTGGCGGAGGCGAAGGAGCTCTGCGCCGCCAGGAGCCTGCCCGTCAGCCGGGTGGCCGCGGAGGTCGGCTTCTCCAGCCACAGCCATCTCGTCAGGGTCTTCCGGGCGCTCACCGGCGTGACGCCCAGGCAGTACCGGGCCGGCCTCTAGACCGTTTCCGCGCTGAGCGGAAGCGGTCTGCCTCATGTAGGCCCCTGACGACCCGCACTGCGGGTCGCTTCCCCTTTGGGGATCGGATCGATCGCCGCGCGCTCTAGAGCGTTGCCGCGCTGAGCGGAGAAGCTCGGCCTCAAGCAGGGCGAAGCCCGGTAGGCCCCCGGAAAGCTGGAGCGTGTTCGGTCACCCCGAACGCGCTCTAGTCCCTGAGGCTCGCGCCGGGCCGGGGCGGCCGCTTCGGCCCGGGCGTCGCCTGCGCCACGCCGACGCCGAGCAGGGCCGCGAAGGTCACCGCCACCGCCGGCATCTGCAGGCTGAAATCGACCAGCGCGTGCGAGCCCACGAGCAGCGTCGCCCCCACCGCCGCGAGCGGGTAGACCTGATCGTGGCGGCGCAGGAAGACGCCGCGCAGGCAGTAGGCGAACAGCAGCAGCGGCCCGGCATAGAGCAGGAGGGTCGCGGGCACGCCCAGCTCGACCAGATGCTCGACATAGGTGTCGTGCGCCATGTCGACCCGCTGGTCGAAGCGCTCGTCGCGGTGCTGCGCGAACGCCGCCTCGAAGCTGCCATAGCCATGCCCCTGCCAGGGCCGCTCGCGCACCATGTCGAGCGAGATCTGCCAGAAGGTCAGCCGGCCGGCCGCCTCGAGATCGTAGTTGGCGTCGATCTGGTTGAGCCGCTCGAGCGTGACCCCGCCGCTGACCGCGACCAGGCCCCAGCCGGCGCCCAGGCCCACCGCCGCCACCGCGAGCGTCACGAGCGCGCGCGGCCGGGTGGCGAGGAACAGGGTGAACAGCAGCAGCACGAGGGTCAGCCCGAGGCTCAGCATGCCGCCGCGCGAGTGGCTCTGCAGCGACGCCATCACCAGCAGCGCCAGGGCGGCGACCAGGAGCCAGCGCCGGTTGAGCAGCTGCTCGACCAGCTCGACCGTGATCCGCCGCACCTCGCTGAGGCCGCGCGCGCCGAGGAACGGCTGCGCCAGCAGCGCCACCGCGACCACGATCCCGAGATTGGCATAGGTCGCGAAGCTGTTGCGGTTGACGAAGGTCCCGGTGACGTCGCCGACATAGGCGGTCTTGGCCAGCCAGCCGATCGTCTCCCAGCCGGCGAGATGGACGAGCAGGCCGTAGCCGGCGCAGGCGGCCGTGGTGGCCAGGATCGCGAGCAGGACGAGGCGGGCGCGGGCCGCCTCCGCCCCCAGCCGCCAGGCGAGCCAGAACACCGCCGCATAGCTCATCAGCCGCATCAGCGCGTCGCGGCCCGCGGCCTTGTCGAGCCCGACCATCGGCACCGCGGCCTCGATCCCCGCGGCCTGGGCCAGCGCCCAGAGCGGGTGCGGCTCGAGCCAGGGCAGGCTCGCCGCCGGCACGGTCTGCAGCCACGCCCACAGCCAGACCGGCAGCGTGGTCGCCGCCGCCACCGCGACCGGCCATGCGGCGCGCGGTCGCGGCCCCGCCTCGATCGCCTCGGCCACCGCCCAGACCAGCAGCGCCAGCGCCGCCCAGGCCGCCAGCAGCGCCCAGGCCCAGGGCCGGTTGCTGCCGAGCGGGATCGGCGCCCAGACCAGCAGGCCCAGGGTGAGGTGAAACGCCGCGGACCGCAGCCGGCCGGCGCTCCGCGGGGCGGCACCGCTGCGCGCCGGCGCCCTGGCGCTCGCGAATCCCATCATCGTCTGGGCGGAATCTCCGGTCGGCGTCGTGATCGCCCCTGCCCCATAGCCGCCCGATCCCGGCCCGCCAACCCCGGCTGGCGCCGCGCCAGGCACACCCAACGCAGAGCTGCCTTGCTGCGCTGCGCAAATACCCTCTGGCGTGATCCGTATCGTTGAGTTACGCAAGTAAGGGCTGGGAGGAAGAAACCGTCGGTTGGCTTTACACTCATAGGCGGAAGCGCGCATGCCACGCGCCCGACCTGAGGTGGCGAGCCCCGTGGCCGCGGCCGATCCGCCGGCGGGATCATCCTCTCGGCTTTGACCTTCGGTCCTGCGTGTGGACCGCGAGCCTTGGGAAACGCCCTTGATGCCCAAAGTGGCTTTGCTCACCGGGGTGACCGGTCAGGACGGGAGCTATCTGGCCGAGCTGCTGCTGGCCAAGGGCTACGAGGTGCACGGGATCAAGCGGCGCGCCTCCTCGTTCAACACCGCCCGGATCGACCATCTCTACCAGGACCCGCACGAGCGGGATGCGCGCTTCTTCCTGCATTACGGCGACCTCACCGACGCCACCAACCTGATCCGGGTGGTGCAGGAGGTGCAGCCCGACGAGATCTACAACCTCGCCGCCCAGAGCCACGTCAAGGTCAGCTTCGACACGCCGGAATACACCGCCAACGCCGACGGCGACGGCACGCTGCGCCAGCTCGAGGCGATCCGCAACCTGAAGCTCGGCGGGCG
>JBFWWD010000184.1:0-11852 GCA_050246385.1 Geminicoccaceae bacterium | reverse complement strand
GGGCGGGCCGGTCCGGCGCGTCGCCCTCGGCGCGATCTGCCCTCAGCCTCGGGGTTTGGTCCGCCCTCGGGAGTGACGATTTGCGCAAGCTCGCCTTCGCCGCGGCCGCCGCCGCGGCCCTGCTCGCGGCCGTTCCGGCCGACGCCCAGGACCAGGTCGTCAAGGTCTACAACTGGTCCGACTACATCGACCCGCAGGTGCTCGAGGACTTCACCGCCAAGACCGGTATCCAGGTCGTCTACGACGTCTTCGACAGCAACGAGGTCCTGGAGACCAAGCTGCTGGCGGGCAGCATCGGCTATGACCTCGTGGTGCCGTCGAACTACTTCCTTGGACGCCAGATCCAGGCCGGAATCTTCCAGCCGCTGGACCGGTCGAAGATTCCCAACTGGGACAATCTCGATCCCGACCTGATGGCCAAGGTGGCCAATTACGATCCCGGTAACGAGCACGCGATCATCTACATGTGGGGGACGACCGGGCTCGCCTACAATGTCGACAAGATCAAGGAGCGCATCCCCGACGCGCCGACCGATTCCTGGGCCTTGCTGTTCGACCCGGCCAATGCCGAGAAGCTCGCCGACTGCGGGATCATGGTGCTGGACTCGCCGACCGACGTTCTCCCCAGCGCGCTGCGCTTCATCGGCGAGGATCCCGACAGCAAGGACCCGGCCGTTCTGGAGAAGGGTGCTGCGGTGGTCGAGAAGATCCGGCCGTTCGTGCGCAAGTTCCACAGCTCGGAGAACCTCAACGCGCTGGCGAACGGCGACATCTGTCTGTCCCTGATATTCTCCGGCGACGCCGGCATCGCCAAGACGCGCGCCGAGGAGGCCAACAACGGCGTGAGCATCGAGTATTTCATTCCCAAGGAGGGCGCGCAGATCTGGTTCGACATGATGGCGATGCCCGCGGACGCCCCGAACCCGGACAATGCCTATCAGCTGATCAACTACCTGCTCGAGCCGGAGGTGATGGCGAAGATCTCCGACTTCGTCACCTACCCCAACGCCGTGCCGGCCTCCTACGCCATGATCGACGAGGAGGTGAAGGGCGACCCGGCCCTGTTCCCCACCCCCGAGGTCAAGGAAAACCTGTTCACGGTCACGCCCTACGATCCGCGCGTCCAGCGGACCGTCACGCGCCTGTGGACCAGGATCGTCACCGGCAGCTGACGGCCGCCTTCTTGCGCCTCGAGCTACCCGCCAAGGAGCGAAACCGCGCTTGCACGAGTCCGCGCTCGCCGTCGCGACGCTGGTCACCCTCGTCACCGGGGTGGCCGGCGCCCAGGAGAAGGTCGTCAAGGTCCATAGCTGGTCCGACTACATCGACCCGCAGGTGCTCGAGGACTTCTCCGCCAAGGGCGGCATCCAGGTCGTCTACGACCTGTTCGACAGCAACGAGCTGCGCAAGCCCGGGATGATGGCGAAGATCTCCAACTTCGTCACCTACCCGAACGCCGCGCCGGCCTCCTACGCCATGATCGACGGGGAGGTGAAGATCGACCCGGCCCCCTTTCCCCACCTCCGGGGTCAAGGAGAGGCTGTTCACGGTCACACCTTTCGACCAGAGGGGCCAGCGTACCTTGACAAGGCTGTGGACCAGGCTTCTCACCGGTAGCTGACGACATCGAGGGGGCGGGGACGAGGAGCATGCAGACCGAACGGGGGTCGACGCCTTCCCCTGCGCCGCCGCGGCCGCGATCGGACCAGCGTGGCCGGATCGAGCCCTGGCAGGATCCCGCCGCCAAGCCGTTCATCCGCATCGAGAACGTGACCAAGCAGTTCGGCGACGTCTATGCCGTCGACAATGTCTCGCTCGACATCTTCCAGCGCGAGTTCTTCGCGCTGCTCGGCCCGTCCGGTTGCGGCAAGACCACGCTTCTGCGCATGCTCGCCGGGTTCGAGACGCCGACCAGCGGCCGCATCATGATCGACGGCCAGGACATCGCCGCGGTGCCGCCGTGGCAGCGTCCGGTCAACATGATGTTCCAGTCTTACGCGCTGTTCCCGCACATGTCGGTCGCGGACAACATCGCGTTCGGCCTGCGCCAGGACGGCGTCGCGAAGGCCGAGATTCGCGACCGGGTCGCCGCTGCGGTCAAGCTCGTCCAGCTGGAAGGACGGGAGAACCGTCGGCCCGATCAGCTCTCCGGCGGCCAGAAGCAGCGCGTGGCACTGGCGCGCGCCATCATCAAGCGGCCCAAGGTGCTCCTGCTCGACGAGCCTTTGGGCGCCCTCGACAAGAAGCTGCGCGAGCGCACCCAGTTCGAGCTGGTCAACATCCAGGAGAGCCTCGGCCTCACCTTCATCATCGTCACCCACGACCAGGAGGAGGCGATGACCGTCTCCACCCGGATGGCGGTCATGAACGAGGGCCGCGTCGCGCAGCTCGGCACGCCGGGCGAGATGTACGAATATCCTTCCAGCCGGTTCGTCGCCGACTTTCTGGGCGACGTGAACGTGCTCGAGGCGCGCGTGGTCGAAGCCGACCGCGATCATGTCCGGGTCCACTCGGAGCAGGCGGGCTGCGACATCCTGGCCGACCGCGGTGCCGCGGCGATCGCCGGTGAGACGGTGTGGGTCGCGGTGAGGCCGGAGAAGTTCACGCTCAGCAAGGAGCCGCCGCCTCAGGGCACGGCCAATTGCATGGCCGGCGAAGTGTGGGACATCGGCTATCTCGGCGACGTCTCCATCTACCATGTCCGGCTCCCGAGCGGGGCGGTGGTGCGGGCGACGCAAGCCAACCGCCTTCGCCTGATCGAGCGCGCGGTCACCTGGGAGGACCGGGTGTTCCTCAGCTGGGCGCCCGATGCCAGCGTGATCCTGAAGGCATGACGCCGGCCTCGTCGCGCCGATCCGGGCTAGGCCGAGCGCTGCTGATCGGCCTGCCCTATCTGTGGCTGCTGCTGTTCTTCCTGATTCCGTTCGCCATCGTCCTGAAGCTCAGCCTGTCCGAGGTGGCGATGGCGCAGCCGCCCTATCTGCCGCTCGCCGAGCTGCTCGAGGATGCCGGCTACTACTATCTCCAGGTGCGCCTGAACCTGAGCAACTTCCTGCTGATCGCGCAGGACAGCCTGTACGTCCGCGCCTACCTGACCTCGATCAAGATCGCTGCGATCTCGACGCTGCTGACGCTCCTGGTCGGCTTCCCGATCGCCTACGGGATGGCGCGTGCGCCCGAGCGCTGGCGGCCCACCCTGCTGATGCTGGTGATCCTGCCCTTTTGGACTTCGTTCCTGATCCGCGTCTACGCCTGGATCGGGATCCTCAAGAACGAGGGCCTGCTCAACAACCTGCTGTTGTCGCTGGGGCTGACCTCACAGCCGCTCGTGATCCTGCAGACCGTCACGGCGGTCTATATCGGCATCGTCTATTCCTACCTGCCGTTCATGATCCTGCCGATCTACGCCAATCTGGAGAAGCACGATCCGACCCTGCTCGAGGCGGCGGTCGATCTGGGCTGCACGCCGAGCGCCGCCTTCTGGAAGGTCACCGTACCGCTCGCAGTGCCCGGCATCATCGCGGGCTGCTTCCTGGTGTTCATCCCGGCCGTCGGCGAGTTCGTGATCCCGGATCTCCTCGGCGGGTCGGACACCTTGATGATCGGCAAGGTCCTCTGGACCGAGTTCTTCAACAATCGCGACTGGCCGCTCGCCTCGGCCGTGGCCGTGCTGCTGATTCTCGTGCTCGTCGTGCCGATCGCGCTGTTCCAGCGCCAGCAGGCGCAGCGCATTGAGGAGCGGCACTGATGGGGCACGGCCTGTCCCGGTTCACGGTCACGGCGCTGACGCTCGGCTTCGTGTTCCTCTACCTGCCGATCGTCCTGCTCGTGATCTACTCGTTCAACGCCAGCAAGCTCGTGACCGTCTGGGGCGGCTTCTCGCTCGAGTGGTATCGAGCGATGCTCAGCAACGCGGCGCTGCTCGACTCGGCCTGGGTCACGCTCAGGGTGGCGGCACTCTCCTCGACCCTGGCCCTGGTCCTCGGCACCATGGCCGGGATCGTATTGACCCGAATCGCGCGCTTCCCCGGTCGAACCCTGTTCGCCGGGATGATCTCCGCCCCGCTGGTCATGCCCGAGGTGATTCTCGGCCTGTCCCTGCTGCTGCTGTTCGTCAGCATGAACGCGCCGCGCGGCTTCTGGACCATCACCATCGCCCACACGACCTTCAGCATGTGCTACGTGACCGTGGTCGTGCAGTCGCGCCTGGTGACCTTCGACCGCAGCCTCGAGGAGGCGGCCATGGATCTCGGCGCCTCCCCGCTCAAGACCTTCTTCGTGATCACCCTGCCGATCATCGCCCCCGCCCTGATCGGTGGCTGGCTGCTCGCCTTCACCCTGTCGCTGGACGATCTGGTCGTCGCGAGCTTCACCACCGGCCCAGGTGCGACCACCCTGCCGATGCGGATCTACAGCTCGGTCCGGCTCGGGGTGACCCCGGAGATCAATGCGGTCTGCACCGTGCTGATCGGGCTGGTGACGCTGGGCGTGATCGTCGCCTCCATCGTGCAGAAACGGAGCTTGGCGAAAGCTGCGAGCTAGCCGGCCCGCGCGCCCACCAGCGCTTCCGCGATGCCCTGGATCCGGCCCACCATCGCGTAGAGCCCGTTCGACCGACCCGGGGTGAGCAGCCGCGACAGCCCGATCCGCTCCAGCACGTCGGGCGGATTGGCCAGGATCTCCTCGGGCGTTCGCCGGTCGTAGAGGCGCAGCAGCAGCGAGATCAGACCCTTCACCAGGACCGCATCGCTGTCAGCCCGCAGGTGCAGCCGCCCATCGGCCTCCGGCTCCGCCACCAGCCAGACCTGACTCTGGCAGCCGCGCACCTTGCTCGCCTCGGTCTTGAGCGCCTCAGGCAGGGGCGACAGCTCCTTGCCGAGATCGATGATCATCTCGACCTTGTCGCGCCAGTCGTCGAGGAGCGCGAAGTCCTCCTCCAACTCGCGGGCCGCGTCGGCGATGGTGGGTGTTGAGCTCATGGGCGTGATATGAGCCCGACCGCAGCATGGATCAACGACGCGGGGACTGCCGGACCATGGGACCGCGCATTCTGGTCATCCAGCATCACCCGGCCTCCCCGGCCGGCATTCTCGGCGAGCGCATGGCGGCTCGCGCGGCCCGGGTCACCACGCTGGATGCGCAGCACGGCATCGACCTCCCGGCCGATGCCGAAACCCTCGACGGCCTTGTTATCCTCGGCGGGGCCATGAACGCCTATGCGGACGACCAGTGCCGCCACTTCCCAACCCTGCTCGAGCTTGCACGGCGCTATGCGGCCGCAGGCAGGCCCGTTCTCGGCATCTGCCTTGGCGGCCAGCTGCTCGCGCGCGCCTGGGGAGCCGAGGTGCGGATCGGAGCTGCCCCGGAATTCGGCGTGACGCCGCTGATGCTTACAGCCGCTACGGCCGACGACCCGCTGCTCGGCGGTATCGAAGGCCCCGCCTGTGCCATGCAGTGGCACGACGATACATTCGACATCCCGCCCGGCGCCGTCCGGCTGCTCGAGGGCCAGACCTGCAGAAATCAGGCGTTTCGCGTCGACGGCGTCGTCTGGGGATTCCAGTGCCATTTCGAGGCCGATCGTCGGGACATGGTCGCGTGGGCCGAGTTCCGGCGCGACAACTACGGCTATGAGGATTTCGCCGCCCGGCTGACCGCAGAAGCCGCCGCTCATGGTGAGACGGCCGAGGCCTTCGGGCGCCTGATCTCCGACCGTTGGCTCGATCGGGTCGAAGCACGCCGTGGTGCCGGACGGGTCCGGCAGGATTAGTCCCTGCTCGCCAGTGGTGCGCCGTCGCGAAGCAGCGCCGAGGTGACGATCTCCAGCGGCTCGGTGCCTTCGTTGGCGCCCCAATGCCGGTCCTCCGGTTCCTCGACCACCCATTCTCCGGCAAAGATCCGTACCGTTTCCCCGGCGCGGATCGTGCGGACGAGCACGGTCTCGCCCGCCGCTTCGGTGCGGAAGACCGGCACCTCGCCGCGCTCGACGCGGTAGGTCAGCTCGCCGGAAACCACCAGCCCGATCTGTGTGCCCTCGTGATGATGGAGCGGCAGCCTGGTGCCCGGGACGATCGTGTAGCGCAGGAGATAGAGTGCCTGACCAGGAGCGTTTTCCGGCTGCACCGGCCCGAGCGATGTGACGGTCACGGCCGCCGGCGCATCGCTCTCGGCCCGAGCCGAACCGGCAGTGGCAAGACACGCCCAAGCCGTAAGCACGGCGACGACGGCTACTTCCTGCACAGTACCTCGCCGCAGATGCCGATCAGCTGAAGAAGCGCTGGAACTCCGCCACCACCTGTTCCGGACTTTCCTCGGGCAGATAATGACCGCACGGCAATGCGCGGCCGTCGACGGATCCCGCAGTCTTCTCCCGCCAGGTGGCGAGCACGTCGAAACTCCGATGCATCAGCGCCCGCTCGCCCCAGAGCACGAGCAACGGGCAGGCGATGCGTCGCTCGGCATCCGCCATGTCGTCGTCCAGATCGATGGTGGCGGCGGCACGATAGTCGTCGCAGGACGCGCGGATGGTCTCGGGCGTGAAGCAGCGCTCATATTCGGCCAGCGCCGCCGGAGCCAGCCAGCTCGTATCCTTGGCTGCCGACCATTGGCCGAACTTGGTGTGCAGATAGAAGCGGGGATCGCCGCCGATGAGACGCTCGGGCAAGGGCGCGGGCTGGCTCAGGAAGAACCAGTGATAGTAGCCCATCGCCAGCGCCTGATCGGTAGCCCGGAACAGGGTCAGCGTCGGCACGATGTCCAGTACGGCAGCACGTCCTACGCGATCCGCGTGATCGAGGCAGAGACGGTGGGCGACGCGGCCGCCGCGATCGTGTCCGGCGAGGAGAAAGCACTCATGGCCGAGCGTCGCCATGACCTCGACCATATCCTGCGCCATGCGGCGCTTGCTGTAGCTCCCCGGCCCGTCGGCCGGTTTCCCGCTGTCGCCATATCCGCGCAGATCGGCACAGACCACGCTGAATTCCCGCGTCAGGGCGGGGGCGACCTTGTGCCAGATGGCATGGGTCTGCGGATAACCATGGAGCAGGAGCAAGGGAGGTCCGCTGCCTGCCATACGCAGGTTGATCTCGGTGCCGGAAGTCCGGATGCGCCGCGCGGTGAAGCCCTCGAACATCGCATCCTCATAGGCTCGAACCAGCGCTCGGTCGAGCCTCTCGCGCTGTGGCGCATCTGTAACCATTCCCTGAACGGTCTGCCACGAGCGGGCACGGTAATACGATTTTCCCTTTTGTTTTCAAGCAATGCTGCAATGCAAAATCGCGACTTCTCCTATCGCATGCGAGCAACATATGAGTGTCACCGGATAAACAACCCTGCCGAACGTGGCAGGGCACGGGCTTTCTAGGGTGCGAACATGACGACGATGACGAACTCCATGCGGGGTCTTGCCTCTCCTGCCGTGCGCAGCGACGCGGCGGACGCCAATCTCGGTCTCCTGGGCGGGGTCGTGATGCGCCTCACCGGCTGGATCGGAGAGCAGCGCCGCTACCGGCAGACCATGAACGAGCTGTCCGCCCTGACCGATCGTGAGCTCGCCGACATCGGCGTTGCTCGTCACGAGATCGAGTCGGTCGCCCAGCGTTGCATGCAGCGCCGGTGACGGTTCGGCGATGACGCCGACACCCCCGCTACCGGCCGCATCCAGGCGGCCGGTGTGCGTTTGGGGAGCGAGATGTTCCGTTCCCGGCTCTATGCAGTCGCCCGTATCGGGTGCGTCTTGGTCATCACGCTGTCGTAGATCTCGTCCTCCTGCGCGAAATGCAGCCGCAGGATGGCCTCCAGCACGTAGAGCAGCCGGCGCAGCTCTTGGATGTTGCCAGCGTCGGAGCCTCCCCCGTTGAGGTCGGCCACGATCCTCGAGAAGCGGCGGGTGAGATGCGCGATCTCGCGATGGGTACGAGAGATCGCTGCCATCGGGTCCCGTCCTCCCATCATGCCTGCGATTTCGGGGTGAAGCCGGGCCTCGTCGGCCTTCTCATGCTCCAGCACCCGATGCAGTTCCCGATCCAGCGCGACGAGTTCGGCGCGGATCGCCGACCCGTTGTCGACCGGGGTCAGCCGGTCGGCCAAGCTGCGCATCCGATCCAGGACGCCAGCGAGATCTCCGTGCTCGGCGATGAGCGCCCGTACACGGGTCTCGGACAGACCCTCGGGCATGCCGCCGCCGTCCCCGAGTGCTCGCAACGCGTTCAGGATGACGGCGATGTCGATGAGCTCCTGCGCCAGGGCGCCCGCCACCGGCGGCAGGAGACCGCCGGCCGCGGCCAGCATCCCGAGCGTCGACAGGCCGATCCCCGCGAGCACGCTCTCCAGCGCAATCCGGCGCGCGCGGCGGCTGACCCGGATCGCGGTGGCGAGCGCATCCAGGCGGTCGACGAGCAGAACCACGTCCGCGGCCTCGCTCGCCGCACCGGTCCCGCGCGCACCCATGGCGACCCCGACATCGGCTGCGGCGAGAGCCGGCGCGTCATTGAGGCCGTCGCCGACCATGATCGTGACGCCGTCCGCCCGCTCGGCGCGCACGGCGTCAACCTTGTCTTGCGGCGACCGGTCGGCGAGCACCGAATCCACGCCCAGCGCGTCCGCCACCGCCATCGCCACATCCCGCCGATCGCCTGAAAGCATGACGACCCGCCTGATCCCGGCGCGATGCAGCGCCCGCAACGCGCGCGGCGTGTCGCGGCGGATCTCGTCGGCAAGAAGCAGAGCGCCGACCAGCCGCCCGTCGACCGCCACGAACACGGTCGAGCCACCGTCACGCTGTGCCCGCCGCACCAAGTCCTCCGCCCAGGCGGGTACCTCCCCCGACCAGACCCAATCGAGCCCTCCAAGCCGAACGCGCCTGCCTTCGATCTCCCCTTCGATGCCGCTGCCGGGCGCCTCACGCGCCGAGGTCGGGGTCGCCAGCGCCAGCCCGCGCTCCCGCGCCGCCCTGGTGATCGAGTCCGCCAGGACATGCGGTGACATCTGCTCGAGCGAGGCGGCGAGAGCGAGGAGGCGATCGGCGCCGAGGCCGTCATGGGCCTCGATGTCCGTCAGCCGTGCGACGCCGGTGGTCAGCGTGCCCGTCTTGTCGAGCATCACCGTCCTGGCCCGAGCCAGCGTCTCGAGCGCGCCACCACCTTTCACGAGCGCACCATGACGCGCCGCCGACGAGATCCCGGCGACGATCGCGACCGGGGCAGCGAGGATGAGCGGGCACGGCGTGGCCACGACGAGGACAGCGAGCGCTCGAACCGCATCCCCCGAGGTCGCCCAGGCCGCACCGGCGATCAGCAGGGTCAGCGCCAGGAACCCGAGCGACCAGCGATCGGCCAGCCGCACGAAAGGCGCCTTCTCCTCCTGGGCCGCCTGCACCAGCCGAACGATGTCGGCATAGGTGCTGTCCGCGGCGGTCGCATCGGCACGGTAGCGGAACGGGGCGCCGGCATTGATCGTGCCGCTACGCAGAGCTGCTCCGGGCCTGAGCTCCACTGGGATCGATTCCCCGGAGACCGCCGACTCGTCGATCGTCGCGTTGGTGTCGAGCAGGGTGCCGTCGACGGGCAGGATCTCGCCACTCTTCACCACCAATCGCTCGCCGACCGTGACATGCTCGACGTCCAGGTCCTCGAGCTCGGTGCCGGCCTCGCGATGGGCGACGCGCGGCCGACGGGCGAGCAGTGCGGTAAGCTCGCGATTGGCCCGCCGGCGCGCGAACTCCTCGAGCACATTGCCGCCCGTGAACATCAGGGCGATGACCACGCCGGCCAGACTCTCCCCCAGCAGCAGCGCGCCAGCCATCGCCAGCCCGGCGATCAGGTCGACTCCCGGCTCCAGACGCAGGAGCTGGCGCACGACCTCGATGCTCAGCAGCAGCAGCGCCGGCACCACGCCCGCCGCCCAGATCCGGTCGGCCAGAACCTGCATATCGACCAGCCAGGCGATGGCGCCGACGGACAGGGCCAGCGCCGCGAGAGCCAGAGCGAGGCCGTGGGGCGTGGCCCAGCCTCGGGTCATCAGAGCAGCGACCCGGTCAGTTCCGCGCGCAGTCCCGCTCGGAAGTCGTTGATTGCGCGCAACCCGGAGCGCACCAGCTCGAGCTCACGCCCGGTGAGATCCCGCGGATCCACGAACGTTCCGGGCGGAACATCCATTCGATGGTCGGCAAGCTGCTGGCGCAGCTGAAGTCCGGTCAGCAGAGCGAAAGCCGCACGCAGCCGATCGGCATCGTCCCTGCTCAAGATCGCGACCGACTCCAGCTCGTCGATGCGAGCCAGCGTGCCGGTGGCGGCAATTCCCCGCATCAGAGCGAGCAGCCGCACTGCCTCCACGAGCGGCAGCGTGCCGAACAGCTTGAGATCGATCTCACCTCGACGGGCCTCGTTCTCGCGTTCCGTCTGCAGCCGGCCGAACAGGCCGATCCCGGCCCGGTGCGCGCCCATCAGGCCGAACATCAGCATCTGGAACCGGTGGTCGCGCTGCGCCGCCGTCGTGGCGTGCTCGCGCAGCGCGTCCGCGAGTGCCGGATCGCCCCAGACCAAACGGAAGTCGAAGAGGATTTCGCAGTTGAGGAGCGTCTCCGGGACCCGGCCCCGCATCCAGTGCGCGAGCTGGGCGCGCCATTGCGAAAGGGTCTTGCGCCACACCGGATTGGTAGCCATCACGCCGCCCCGACAGAGCGGGAAGCCGAGCCCATCCAGGGTCGCGGTGAACCGCTCGGCGAGCATCACGAACCAGGGGTCGATCTCGCCGTGGCGCTCGTCCGGATAGTCGGCCAGCAGGAAGCCGTTGTCCTGGTCGGGCGAGAGCAGGCTCTCGCCGCGTCCGCCCGAGCCCATGACGATGCAGGCGAACGGCACCGGCGGCGGGCCCAGCTCGTCGAGAAGCAGATCGAGCACGCGCCGGTGGATGTCGTTGTTGATGTCGGCGAGCAGCGCCTGAACCTCGGGTGGCGCAACCCCGTCCGCGAGCAGGCGCTCCGCCAGCCTGATCTGCGCCGCCTTGACCTCCGCAAGCCCTTCCAGGTCGTGCTCGTGGGTGAGCCGGTCGATGTCGTCGACTAGAGGTCCGGCCGCCACGGCCAGCGCTTCGTGCAGCTCGAGAAGCCCGACCAGAACGCCGCCCTGGTCCACGACCGGCATGTGCCGAAGGCGAGATCGCCGCATAAATCCGATGGCTCGGTAGAGCGGGTCGTCCTGCCGCACCGTGAGCACCGGTGAGCTCATCAAGCGGGCGACGCCCTGGTCCACGTCCGTGAACCGTCGCACCATGTCCTGTTCGGTCACAATCCCGATCAGCTTGCCGAACTGGGATAAAATCACAGCGGCCGATGCCCGACGCTCCCTGAGCTGCCGGACGATCTCGCCGGCAACTGCGTCGTCGCCCACCTGCACAGGCGGCGAGCCCATATGATCGCCCACGACATGGCGGAAAACGGCAGTCTGGGAGGTCGCCATCAACGACTCCAGTTTGCCGCATGCTAGAGGAGGCGCGACTCCGGGCAACCAAGAACCCGAGCGAAACAGTCAACATCGCTCCCGTGGCGTGATCAGCCTTCAGATCGGCTGGTCGCGGCGGCCGGCGGCAAGGCCGCAGGATCGAGAGCCGCACACCGGCAACAAGCCTCACGGTTGCGATCCGCGCCATGCCGAGCGCGCCGGCCCCGTCGAACATGAGCGCTTCATGACCGCCCGCCGTGTTTCAAGACAGCGCGACGGACGAGCGTTCAGTAACTACACAAGTATGCAGTAATTTTCTGAATACCTTGACTTATGTGTGTAAAACCTGATTATCCCAAATCCCACCGTGAGACTGGCGATTTTACGCGACACACGTGTGATGGACTGCAGATG
>JBFWWD010000183.1:0-12044 GCA_050246385.1 Geminicoccaceae bacterium | reverse complement strand
GGCGAGGCCACCGGGCGATAGAGCCGCTCGTCCACAGAGCAGTGGAGCACCCGGGCAGAACGGGCCCCGTACTCGCGCTCCAGCCGTGCCAGGGTCGGCCCACCCGTGAACGAGAGATAAAGATCGAAGTCCGGAATCAGCGACGGGCGCATATAGTCGTGCTCGCCCCGGGCAAGTCGCGCCAGCGTCACCGGGGTGTCGATGTCGTAGAAGGCCTTGACGCCGTCGCCGAGGCCGAGCAGCCAATCCGCCACTTCCGCACCGTCGGGAACGTAGGAGCCGAGGACCACGGCGTCTGCCCTGGCCACCGTATCGGTATGCGATCGCCTGAGCCCGTCGAGATCGCGATAGAGCCGGGTCGTGCAGAACACCGGGTTCGGCAGGTCGCGGTGTTGCGCATACCAAGGCACATCCCGCTCGAGGAAGACAATCTCGTGTCCGCGCCGGCGCATCTCGCGCAGGAGACCACGGTAGGTCGTGGCGTGACCATTCCCCCAGGACGAGGTGATGCTGAGCCCGACGACGACCAGCTTCATGCCGCGACCTCGCCCCCCCAGGGCCCGAGCAGAAGCGCCTCGATCTGCTCCGCACGTTGCGCGTAGGTGTGCTCGGCGAGCACCCGCTGCCTCGCGGCCGAGCCGATCGACTTCGCCTGGGCGGGTCCGAGCCGGACCAGATGGCGCGCGACGTCCGCCCCACTGTCGGCAACCAGGATCTCTCGGCCCGGCTCCAGGAACTGCTCGATTCCGGTCCATGCATCCGTGATGAGGCATGCCGCAGCGCCGGCTGCTTCGAACACCCGCGTCGGCGGCGAGAAGCCGTAGGCGGCCATGCTGGCGCGGTTGACGTTGAGGACTGCGCGCACGGAGCTGTTGAACGCGTTGTGCTCGGCCGTGGGCACATGGCCGATATAGCGGACGTTCGCGGGCATCGGATGATCGTCCCAGCCCGCTCCGCCCAGCAGGAAGCGCGCCCGCGGCAGGGCTTCGGCGGCGCCGAAGAAGAAGTCCGCGATCCGCGCCTCCCGGTCGGGGAGGCGATTGGCGAGCAGGCCGAGCTCGCCCGCGAACTGCGGGTCGGGCTCCACGGCGAAATGGGTCGACGGATCGAGGGCGTTGTAGACCGGAACGCAGTCGCGCGCGCCCAGGCGGCGGTACGCGCGCACGACCGGGTCGCCGCCGCCATAGGTGCAGATCAGATCGTAGCGTGGAATGAGCGTGCGAAACGGATCGGTCGGATCGCGTTCCACCCGATCGAGCGTGGCCGGAGCGTCCACGTCCCAGAACACGATCCGGTGGCCCGGACGGCGCATGGCCACCACCGCCGTCTCGAGCTCCGGGTCGAACACGCCGACGCCGCTGGCCTTGACGATCAGATCCGCGTCGCGCCCCTGCTGCAGCCCGTCGGGCGTTGCCGGCCAGACCACGACCTTCGCCCAGTCCGGATCGGCGATATCGCGGTTCTCCTGGCGCGAGAAGGCATCGGGCTCGAAGAACGTGGCCTCGTGGCCGAGCTCGGCGAGAGCCTTGAGGAGCCCCCGGTAATAGGTCGCGGCGCCGTTCCAGTAGCAGGAGACCAGGCTCGATCCGTAGAAGCTCAAGCGTATCGGCGCTGATCCCTCCAGCTTGGCTCGCGGATGGTGGCGAAAATCGACAGAAGCTCGTCGACCCGATGGCTGCAGCTGTGACGGTCGCGGATTGCCGTCAGTCCGTTGGTAATGAGCCCGCGCCGCAGGTCCGGGTCATGGAGGACGGCATGGAGCGACCGTGTCATGGCCTCCGTCCCGTCGACCCGCAGGAAGGCGCCCTCCGGAAACAGCCCCTCGCTGTCCTGCCAGGGGGCGCAGACGAGCGGGATGCCGCAGGCCAGCGCCTCGAACACACGGATTGTCGGGATACCGGGCAGCGCCTCGACATAAGGTCGTCTCGGGACGTGGACGGTTACCGCGTGGCTGGCGAAGACGGCCGGGACCTCGTGATTGGGCAACCAGCCGCGAAAGGAAATGTCGGCATCGGCAAGGCTCGGCAGGGCGGACTCGGGATAGCGCACGCCGTGAACATCGGCGCGCAGGCCGAGCCGGCGGACGGGCTCGATGAGATAATGTCCGAGCTCCTCGGCACGCTCGCCATCGCCCCAATTGCCGATCCAGACCAGATCGGCGGTGATGCCCGATGCGGGCTGCGGCCGGAAGACCGTGGTGTCCGCCGCTTCGTGCCAGGTCCAGACCCGATCCGCCCAGCCCGCCGCGAGATAGCGCTCGCGCAGGCAGGCGCCGAATGCCAGGACGCCGTCATAGTCCTCGAGCGCGAAGGACCGGATCGCACCCGGATCGCTGACCGCCCGGTGATGGGTGTCGTGAAAGAGCAGGACGTAGTCGCCACCACGCCGCCGGTGTCGGCCGATTGCTGCGACCAGCTCCGGCGGGTTCCACTCGTGGACCAGAACCAGATCGGCCCCGTCCAGCGCATGTTCGAGATCGGGCATACCTCCGTAGCTCTCGGACGACAGCTCCGGATAGCAGCTTCGCCAGGAGTCGGCCGCGGCCGGGCCATGGTCCGTCACGAGATTCCGGCGGCTCCAGCCGTCGGCGGGCTCGAACGCCCGGACCTCGTGACCACCGATGGTCAGTTCGCGAGCGATCCCCCGCAGGAAATGCGCATTGCCGTGATTCCAGCACGAGGCCAGGGAATGGCAGAACAGCACGATCCTCATGCCGCGCACGCCCGGCTGTCAGCCCGGTCGAGGAGCTGTCGATAGACCGCCGAGTAGCCGCCCAGCATGTGCGAGCGGGTGTACCGGGCCGCCTGCTTCCGGGGGGCCAGCTGCAACCTCTGCATCGATTCCGGATCGTCGATCAGATCCAGCAGCTCCCGGCGCAGTCCCTGCTCGTCGCCGGGTGCCACAAAGCGCGCCGCGCCAGCCCAGAGCTCGAGCAGGCTGGGAAGGTTCGAGAGCACGAGCGCGCAACCGGTGCCGGCAGCTTCGAGAATCGCCAGGCCGAACGGCTCGTAGCGGCCGGGAGCCGCGAAGATCGCGGTGCCCGCCATCAGCTCGGTCAGGGCCGGGCGCGCCAGCTTCCCGAGCCAGCTTGCCGGCCCCTTGGGCGCATTCGGCGGCGCTTCGCCCGCCAGCAGGACCGGCCAGGGCAATCCCGGCGCAGCACGGCAGAGAGCACCGACGTTCTTGGCCTCGTCCCACAGGCGACCTGCGCCGAGCACCGCGGATCGGCGCCTCGGACGCGGCGTCGCATCCAGGTCGACGCCGTTGTGAATGACGACGGCCTGCTCGAGCGGACCCCAGGCCACCTCTAAGTCGGCAAGGAAAGCCGCTGTCGGCGCCACGACGCGGGATGCAGCCGCAATCCCCTGCCGCACGCCGAGCGAGTAGGCGTCCCAGTCTGCGGGCAGGGCTCCGCCGCGGCAGGCCTGCCACCAGGTGCGAACGCACGAATGGGCGGCGAGGACGACCGGCGCCGTGAAGCCTGCCGCCGCCTCGCGGAAGCCATTGCAGTGCACGAGATCGGCCGCGAAGACCCGCTCGAGGCGTTTCAACCGCTTGCACGCGGATGGTGAAAGTGGCCCCGATCGATCGTGCCATTCCAGCTCGAGATGTGACACCACGAGGACGAGACCCGAAATTTCCAGCGCCTCCGCGCGCTGTGCCGGGCTCGGCGGGGGGCCGAGCACGACCAGCATCACCTCGACGCCGAGCTCGCTCAGGCCGCGCGTCAGCTCGAGCGCATAGGTCCACACGCCGCCCACGGCATCGGTGGTCATCAACACCCGGGACGGCATCATGCGGGCGCACCTTCGAGCTCGTGGAGCCGGCGCGGCCGCACGTCCTGGAGATCGCTGAGTTCGGCGAAGGTGCCGAGATAGTGGTCGACCGCGCGTTCCCAGGCATGGTCGTCGGGCAGGCCCCAGAGCCGGCGGTAGTCGGGTGAGCCGGGATAGGGGAACAAGGGCACGGGATCGTTCGCCCAGACCCCCGCCTCTCGCAGCCTGCCGCGCCAACGCTGGACCAGAGCTTCGTCGTCCTGCGGCATCTCCAGGAGATTGGCCTGCACGAACGGCACGTGACGGCGCGCCTCGACCAGCCGGTCGGCCAGCTCCTCGGTCGATAGTCGGCAGTTCTTGGCGAGATGCTCGCGGCCTTCCTCGGTCAGGCTCTCCACGCCCGCCTCGATCGAGACGCAGCCGGCCCGGCCGAGCAACTCCAGCATGTCGGGCTTCCACAGATCGATGCGGGTCTGGACGCCGAACTTCAGCCCCTGACCGACCAGCGCCTCCAGAAGCGGCCGGTTCGGCAGGAAGATCTCGTCGATGAAATAGATGTACTCCGCACCCCGCTCACGCAGGCGTGTCGCCTCCTCGGCGACCGCTGCGGCGTCGCGGCGCCGGTACCGGTCGCGGAAGTTCTCCTTGGCGCAGAACGTGCAGCTGTAGGGGCAGCCGCGCGACGCCTCGACCTCCGCACCCGGCCCGATGGGATCGGCGTCGAACCGATGATGGTGGTGATGGTGCCGGGCGACCCACTCGTCCGGCCAGGTCAGCGCCTGCATCGCGGCGAAGCCGGTCGCCTGGGGTCCACCCTGCACGATGACCTGGTCGCCTTCCCAGCGGGCCAGCCCCGGCAGGCCATCCCAGTCGCCGCCGGCGATGCGTGCGACGACCTCCTCGCACTCGCCCATCACCACGCCGTCCACGTTCAGCTTGCGCAAGGCTGCGGCGGGGGTGGTCGAGCCATGCGGCCCGACCGCGACGATGCGGGGCGCGACGCCCTCCAGCGCGCGAATCAGTGCGAGCGGCACGCGCAGCTCGGGCGGCGCGCAGCGCCAGAACAGGTAGGTGGGGGCGGTGGTGATCACCACGAGATCGGGCCGGAACGCGGCGACCTCGTCACGGATCGCGAAATCGGCGAGGTCGAACAGATGACCGTCGACCAGGAGCGTCCGATGACCCTCGAGCTCGAGAAGCTGACGGCACCAGCCCAGCTCGAGCGGCAGATGCGGCTCGCGGCAGCCGAAATAGATGCTGCCCTCGAATGTCCAACGCGGATTGACGAGTGCTACTCTCATGCCGGCACCTCACGGCGGAGTCCGGACGGACTCACGACATGGTCGGCGAGCCATGCCACCAGCCGCTCAAGCCCCTCGTCAAGGCCGACGCCCGCCTGCCAGCCCGTGGCCTCGCCGAGGGCGCGGGTGTCGGACACGTACCAGAGCTGGTCGCCCTCGACCTCATTCACGCGCATGTCGCGCGCGATCTCCTGCTCTTCCAGTCGATGCAGCGCGGCAGCGACGAGGTGGAGCCGGTCGCCGAGGACTACCCGTTCTTCGCTGACGCCAAGTTCGACCGGCCGGGCTATCCCAAGCTGCATTTCGTCGAGCACCGCTATGCCGACGATCCGACCAACTGGTGGGTGCCAAATCGCGCCGCGGTCGAGGCCATGCTACGCAGCGCCGGGTTTGACGTTCTCGAGCGCGCCGAGCACGAGGTGTTCCTCTGCCGCCGTCGCGAGATCGAGCACGGGCCCGACGGCCCCTACGCAGTCTATCCCGCCAGGGGCGAGCGGCGATGATCGATGCGGTGATGCTCTGGAACGAGCCGAACAATAAGTCGCACTGGGCGTTCGAGGAGGATCCGGACTGGGCGATCTTCGCCGAGATGACGGTTCTCGCGGCCAGGGCGATCGCTGCCGAGAGCCCAGGGCTGACCAGGGTGCTGGGCGGCATGTCGCCGATCGACCCGCTGTTCATCCAGAACCTCACCGGCAAGGGCGTCAGCGCCGAGATCGATGCGGTTGCGGTCCACGGCTTCCCGCTGGATTGGAACCACTGGCAGATCCACGAATGGCCGGCGAAGCTCGCCGAGATCCAGGCCGTGACCGAACTCCCCATCTGGGTGTCGGAGGTCGGCATCTCCACCTTCGGCGCGGAGGAGGTCCAGGTGTTCGGGCTGAAGCGCACCGCCGAGCTGCTGATCGGCCGCGCGCCGGTGATCCATTGGTACAGCCTTTATGACCTCCCGCGCGCTTGGCCGGCGACCACCCGCCATCGCGAGGCGGAGGGCTCGTCCTACTACCGGCATTTCTACATGGGCCTGCTGCGCGAGGACGGCTCGCCGAAGCTGGCGCTCCCGCACTTCCGCGAGTTCGCGCCCGAACTGGGCATCTGCCAGTGGTTCCACTTCGAGGACCACCGGCTGGACGATGCGGTGCGCTGGCTACGCGAGCTGGGCGTAAGAAAGCTGCGCACCGGTCTGAGCTGGGCCGACTTCTACCGCCCCAACGCGCTGGCCTGGTTCGACCGGCAGATGCTGGCGCTCGAGGAGTTCGAGGTCACCGTCACCTTCTGCTTCACGCCCGAGCACAAGGGCATCAGCCCACACTACACGAGCCCACCCGTCGATCCTGCCGAGTTCGCCGAGTTCTGCGGCAACATGATCCGGCGGTACGCGCCGGGCGTCTGACATGGCTCCGCCGCTCGATGTTCTGCATGAGCTGCAGCATCCCGAGCACGCGCTGGCGAAGGTGCCTTTGCTGTTCGTCGTCGCTCACCCGGACGACGAGGTGCTGGCGGCGGGCAGCAGGCTGTCCCGGCTCCCTCTGGCCCACATCCTCTACGCGACCGACGGCGCCCCGCGCGACCCGGGGGATGCCGAGCGGTTCGGCTTTGCATCCCGCGAGGACTATGCCTCCGCCCGCAGACAGGAGGCGGATCGGGCGCTGGCGATGCAGGGGATCGAGCGCGAGCGCGTCCATCGGCTCGGTCTGACGGATCAGGACGTCGCGCAGGAAGTGCCGGGATTGCTGCGCGCGCTGACGGAACTCTGTGCCGCCCTCCGGCCTGCGGCGATCGTCACCCACGCCTATGAGGGCGGCCATCCGGACCACGATGCCGTGGCGCTCGCCGCACACATCCTGTGCCGCGACCGGGACGGCGGCGGCTCACCCCAGCTGATCGAGTTCGCCGGTTATCACGACGCCGACGGCTCGGGCCGCATGGCGACAGTCGTTCCTGCCGGCACGGGTGGCCGAGGTGACCTTGCGCCTGAGGCCCGGCGAGCGGGCGCACAAGCGCCGGGTGCTCGACTGCTTCAGGACCCAGCGCCGGGTCCTGCGCCAGTTCGGAACCGAGAGTGAGCGCTTTCGTCATGCCCCGCGCTATCGGTTCACGGCGCCGCCGCACCCCTGGCCGCCCTACTATGAGTGCTTTATCCGCCATCTGGACGGCCGGCGCTGGCGCGGTCTCGCCGCGGCGACGCTGGCACGGTGTGGCTTGTCGGAGCCGCTCTGATGCTGACGGTCCTCAGTGTCGGCTATCCGCTGGCACCCGTCGGGCGCGACACCGCCGGGGGTGCCGAGCAGGTGCTGGCGCAGATCGATGTCGCGCTGGTCACCGCCGGGCACCGCTCGATCGTCATCGGCGGTCACGGCTCGCGGGGATCAGGTCTTGTCGTCGAGCTGCCGCCTGCTCCCCGGCCGCTGAACGAAACGGTCCGTGCGCATAGCCGCGCG
Source organism: Geminicoccaceae bacterium (assembly GCA_050246385.1). GTDB lineage: Bacteria > Pseudomonadota > Alphaproteobacteria > Geminicoccales > Geminicoccaceae > Benzoatithermus. Next base: position 4,526 of record JBFWWD010000183.1, on the reverse strand, counting down.
TGCTGTCGATCCGCCATCCTCGATACGCTCCGCCGTCATCCGGTCGACCTCGTGCACCTCCACGGCATCGACTTCTTCGACTATCTGCCGCCGCCCGGGCCTCCGGCGCTCGTCACGCTCCACCTGCCCATAGACTGGTATCCCGCAGCGGCGCTGCGCCCCGGTCGGCCGGACACCTGGTTTCATTGCGTGTCGGCCGGCCAGCGCAGGACCGCACCCGCGGACCTGCCGTTGCTGCCGGACATTCCCAACGGCGTCGACGCGGAGATGCTCGCGGGGCGTCATGCGCGCCGTGGTTTCGCCCTGGCGCTCGGCCGCATCTGCCCGGAGAAGGGCTTCCATCACGCCCTCGCCGCGGCCGAGGCTGCCGGCATGCCGCTGCTCCTCGGCGGCGAGGTGTTCGCCTATTCCGAGCACGAGGCCTATTTCGCGCAGGAGATCACCCCTCGCCTCGGCCGGTGGCGACGGCACCTCGGCCCGGTCGGGTTCGCACGCAAGCGCCGGCTGCTCAACGCCGCGCGCTGTGTGTTGGTCCCCAGCCTGGTCGCCGAGACCGGGTCTCTGGTCGCCACGGAGATGCAGGTCCAGGTGACCAACGCGGAAGTGACGCTCACCGGCACCGTGGAGAGCCGCGCCGCTCGGCGTCGGGCGGAGGAGATCGCCGAGGACGTGGGCGGCGTCGACTATGTGATGAACAATCTCCGCGTCCGGCAACCGGGCACGAGCGGCGCCACCGGCTGAGAGGGGAGCGCAGAGCCCGCCGACGGCGGTGATCGACTTGCCCCCGGCTCAGCTCTGCGGCACCTCGCGCTCCAGCTCGTCCAGCCAGATCCGTGCGTTGCCGTCCGACGGCGCGCGCCAGTCGCCGCGCGGCGACAGAGAGCCGCCGGCCGCGACCTTGGGTCCATTCGGCATGGCGGACCGCTTGAACTGGGCGAAGCCGAAGAATCGGCTGACGAACACCCCGAGCCATTTGCGGATTTCCGCCAGCGTGTACGCACGGCGCTTTTCTTCGGGGAAACCGGGTGGCCACTCTCCCCGCGCCACGTCGCGCCACGCGTGCGTCGCCAGAAAGGCGATCTTCGATGGCCGAAAGCCGTAGCGGAGCACATAGAACAGATTGAAATCCTGCAGCTCATAGGGACCGATCCTGGCCTCGGTGCTCTGGATCGGCTCGTCCGCATCGGCCGGGACGAGTTCCGGCGAGATCTCGGTCGCCAGGATCGCCGTCAGGGTCTCGGCCACCGGAGGCGCGAACTGCCGCGAGGCGATGGCCCAACGGATCAGATGCTGGATCAGCGTCTTCGGCACGCCGGCATTGACGTTGTAATGCGACATCTGATCGCCGACGCCGTAGGTGCACCAGCCGAGCGCCAGCTCCGACAGATCGCCGGTCCCCAGCACGAAGCCGCCGTGGTGATTGGCGAGTCGGAACAGATAGTCGGTCCGCAGCCCGGCCTGAACATTCTCGAACGTCACGTCGTAGAGCGGCTCGCCCCGGGCGAAAGGATGCCCGATATCGGCCAGCATCTGCCTGGCGGCCGGACGGATGTCGAGCTCCTGCCAGGTGATGCCCAGCGCCCGCATCAGGCTGATCGCATTGCTCTTGGTACGATCGCCCGTGGCAAATCCCGGCATGGTGAAGCCCAGGATGTTGGCGCGGGCCAGACCCAGGAGATCGAACGCCTGCGCGGCGACGATCAGCGCCTGGGTCGAATCGAGACCGCCCGACACTCCGATCACGAGGCGCTCGCTGCCATTGGCGCGCAGCCGCTGGACGAGACCGGAAACCTGGATGTTGTAGGCCTCGTAGCAGTCCTGGGCGAGGCGCGCCGGGTCGTCCGGGACGAAGGGAAAGCGCGGGACGTGGCGCTTCAGGCCGAGATCGCCAGACGGTGGTGCCAGCTCGAAAGTGATGGTGCGCAAGGCATGACCGGCTGTGTTGCGCCGGCGGTTGTCGTCGAACGTCCCCATCCGGAGACGTTCCTGGCGCAGCAGGTCGAGATCGATGTCGGCGACCGCCAGCCGCTCGCCGGAAGGAAAACGGTCGGTCGCGGCGAGCTCGGCACCGACCTCGAAGATCGCTGCCTGACCATCCCATGCGAGGTCGGTGGTCGATTCGCCGGTGCCCGCCGCGGAGTAGAGGTAGGCGCCCAGGCACCGCGCCGACTGCGACAGGCAGAGCAGGCGCCGCGTGTCGGCTTTGCCGACGGTGATGTTGCTGGCCGAGAGATTGGCGAGAACCGTGGCTCCGGCCAGTGCCGCGAGAGCGCTCGGCGGCACTGGCACCCAGAAATCCTCGCAGATCTCCGCATGCACCACCAGTCCAGGGAGATCGGCCGCCGCGAACAGCAGGTCCGGCCCGAACGGCGCCGCATGGTGCCCGAGCCTGATCTCGCCGCCCTCCGTGCCGTCGCCCGACGCGAAATGACGCCGCTCGTAGAATTCGCGATAGTTCGGCAGGTGGATCTTCGGGACGACGCCGAGCAGCCGGCCGCGATGGATCGCCAGCGCCGCATTGTACACACGTGCCCGATGGCGGACCGGTGCTCCCACCAGCAGCAAGGGCATCAGCTCGCGCGAGCTCGCCACCAACTCCTCAATCGCCACCTCGACCGCATCGAGCAGCGTGTCCTGAAGCAGCAGGTCGTCGATGGCGTAGGCCGAGACGGCGAGCTCGGGAAAGACCGCGACCGCCACCGACTGGTCGTGGCACCGCCCTGCGGCGGAGAGGATCGCGGCGGCATTCGCGGACGGGTCGGCCAGCGCCGCGGGTACGGTGCAGGCGGCTACGCGAGCGAAGCCCTGGCGGTAGATGGAGTGGAAGCTCATGCCTGTGCGCCAAGGATCGCTGAAGGCCGCGCTCTGAGCCCGCATGCACGGCTGAGGACGAGCGGAGAACCTGCTCGGACAGTGTTCAAGAAATCCTCCAGAGCGGACCCGGATGGCAGCGCATGTACCCTGCCTATACGCTCACGAACCCTACCCGGTGAAAAGGGGTTCCGGTTCGGCAGGTCTGGGAGCGGATTCTGGGCGAGGAAGTTTGCTCAAGTGACCCAACTGTTCGGATCCGTGTGGAAGGAAAGCCGGTCATGGCCACGCAAATCGCCACTGGGCACTGTCTCTGCGGTGCGATTCGCTTCAGGACGCTGACGGAGCCGCTGACGGCCAACTACTGCCACTGTGAGAGCTGCCGCCGGCACACGGGCAGTGCTGCCGCCTCGTTCGTGAGCTTTCCCAGGAACGCCGTCGAGTGGAGCGGGAAGGAACGCGTGCGATACCGCTCGTCGCCCCCGGTGGTGCGCAGCTTCTGCGGCCGTTGCGGCAGCCCGCTGGCCTACGAGCATGACGATGCCGCGGAGCAGATCGATCTCTATCTCGGCGCGTTCGACAATCCGGCGGAATTCCCGCCCCGGAAGCACACTCACTGCCGCGAGCGGGTGGCTTGGTTCGACACCACGGACCATGCCCCACGCTATCAGGCGGGCTCCGACTCGGGCGAGGCGCCCACGACGACAGAGCCGGCCGCCGGCGAGACATCGCCCATGCCGGCCGGGCAGATTCCGCCGATACTGAGCTCTTGAGCGGGTGCTGCGCTGGACGCGGGCCGCTCGGCCGGTGCGGAACCGTGTCGCAGTCCAGACATTCCGACCGCGCCGGCTCCGCGCGTCCGCGGAGCGGAACCGGGAGTAGCATGAATGGCCGAGAAGAATCTGAAGGACCTGCTCCTTCACACGCTGAAGGACGTCTACTTCGCCGAGCATGAGATCCTGAAGGCCCTGCCGAAGATGGCGCAGGCGGCGGAGCATGCCGAGCTGAAGAAGGCGTTCGAGGCCCATCGTGCGCAGACGGAGCAGCAGGTGCGGCGTCTCGACGACGTGTTCGCCTTGCTGAACCAGAAGCCGCAGGCCGAACCGTGCAAGGCCATTCAGGGTATCATCGCCGAGGGGCAGGAGGTGATGGAGACGTTCGCCGGCGGTCCGGCTCTGGATGCCGGGCTGATCGCCGCGGCGCAGGCCGTCGAGCACTACGAGATCGCGCGCTACGGCGCCCTGCGGAGCTGGGCCGAGCTCGCCGGCCTGGACGACGCGGCCGACCTGCTCGACGCGACCTTGGCCGAGGAGAAGGCGACCGACGTGAAGCTGACCGAGCTGGCCGAGGAGCAGGCCAACCTGGAAAGTGCCTGAGCGGGGTGCGGCATGGCACCGGCGCCTGAACGGTAACCCGTCCCACGGCATCCCTGCTCATGGCCGCGTCGCTCAGGTTCGGACCGCTCTCCCGCTCGACCGCACATCTGTGCGTCGACATGCAGAACCTGTTCGCCGAGGACACGCCCTGGCACACACCGTGGATGGAGCGGGTGCGCCCGGTCGTCGCCGAGCTGGCTCGCTGGGCCGCACATTCGACGGTGTTTACCCGCTTCATCCCGCCTCGCGATCCGCATGAGGTTGCCGGAACGTGGCAGCGCTACTTCGAGCGTTGGCGAGATCTCACGCGGCGGCAGATCGACCCGCGTCTGCTCGAGC
>JBFWWD010000182.1:0-12233 GCA_050246385.1 Geminicoccaceae bacterium | reverse complement strand
TCTCGACCGAGATCCTGACCGCCTGCTACAATGCCGCCAACGAGGTCTATGCCGAGACCTCGGCGAGCAATCCCGACTTCAAGAGGATCTACGACAGCTACGCCGCCTTTCGCAGCGATCACTATCTGTGGTGGCAGGTCGCCGAGTACACCTACGACACCTTCATGATCCGGGCCCGCGCCAGCCAGAAGGGCTGAGCGGGGGCACGGCTCGGGCGTCTGGGCGCTCCGAGCCGTGCCGCGCGAACCGTTCCCGCATCCTGCGCCCATTCATCCGCTCTGCCGCGGCGGCCAGTCTCCCAGTACGGCGCGAGTTGCAGTCCCTACCATACGTCTTCATTCTCACCGGCGCATGCAGTCTAGGGGTTGCATTGCTCGAGCGCTGGAGGATGCGGTTCGATGGCGGTGAGGGTCGTGGCGGGACGGTTGCAGCCCGTCCTCGTGCGCCGTCGTCTCAAAGCCTGGCTGGCGGGGCTGCGACCGCGCACCGTGGGCGTGCTGGCCGGCCTGGTGGTGGGCACCGCCGCGGCCGCGGCCGCCGCCGTGCTGCTGGTCGCAGACCGCACCGACGAGCTCGAGCGGGCGTATCTGGACCTGCAGGCGATCAGCACCCCCGCGGTCGCTCTGGTCGAGCGGGATTTCCGCATCCTCGACCTGATGGTCTCCGAAGCGGTGGACGAGTACGCGCGGGGCGAGCGCGATCTGGAGGGGGTGTATGACTGGCTGAGGGGCCAGGCGCATCGCTTAGAGCAACTCAACGCGCTGGATCGCCTGGTCATCGTCGATGCGGCTGGCCTCGTGCGGTTCACGCGCAGGCCCGAGGGCCTGGGTCTCGATGTCAGCGCTCGCGACTATTTCCGCCACCACCGCGGTGCCGCGGGCGCCGGCATGCACATGAGCGCGCCCATCCGCGTGCGGGTGCCGCCTCACGATCTGGCGACGGTGGTGAGCTGGGGCGTGCGGGACGGCGCCGGCCGGTTTGCCGGCGTCGTCGCAGCGGTGGCGAGCTGGCCGCCCTTCGCCCGGGCGTTCGCCGATCTGGCGGACCAGCCAAATCAGACCGTAGCGCTGGTCAATCATGCCGGCGACGTGCTCGCGCTCGATCAGGCCCACTGGCCGGATTCGCGCGAGGCGCCATCCAGGCCGCCCTTCCTGCTCGACGGCGGGGTCGATGACGAGCCGGAGGGCGGCTGGCGTGACGTCGCGGGCTTCATGGTGACGAAGGCCGCCATACCCGTGCCGAGGCTCTATGTGTTGGCCGGCCAGCCGCTCACGGACATCCTGCGGCCCTGGTCACGGCGGCTGCAGGTGGCAGCAGCGCTCGTGCTGATCATGGCGGCGAGTGCCGGCTGGCTGATCGGTCAGCTGCATCACCATGTGCAGCGCCTGCGCGCGTCCGTGGCGACCGCGAAGGCCGCCCGGACCCAGGCCGAGCTCGGTGAACGCGCCAAGGCGCATTTCCTGGCGGCGATGAGCCATGAGATCAGGACTCCGATGACCGGTGTCCTGGGCATGGCCGATCTGCTCGCGACCGAGCCCCTGCTGCCGAATCAGCGCAAATACGTCCAATCCATTCAGGCCTCGGGGCGGCACCTGCTCAACGTGATCAATGACGTGCTCGACTTCTCGCGCCTCGGCGCGGGTGGCTTGGTGCTGGAGAGGATCGACTTCGAGCTCGCGGACACGATCGAGCAGGTGCGCTCGATCATGTCGCCGGTGGCAATCGAACGCGGGCTGGAGCTTCGGGTCATGATCGCGGACGAGGTGCCCCCGGCCCTGGTGGGGGATCCGACACGGCTGCGGCAGATCCTGCTCAACCTGGTCGGCAACGGTCTCAAATTCACGCCGAGCGGCGGGGTCACGGTCGCCGTCGCCGTCACCTCCGCCGCAGGTGTCGGGCAGGCTCTGCGCTTCGAGGTCAGGGACAGCGGGATCGGAATCCCGCAGCACCGCCTGGACACCCTGTTCCAGCCGTTCGTCCAGCTCGACGCCTCGACCGCGCGCCGCTTTGGCGGCAGCGGCCTCGGCCTCGCCATCTGCCGCGAGCTGGTGAGGCTGCAGAACGGCCGCGTGGGCGTCGAGAGCGAGCCGAGCCGGGGCAGCCTGTTCTGGTTCGAGCTGCCGCTCGAGATCGGGCATGTCGAGCCGCCGGGGGAGGCTCCACCGGAGCCCGGTCCTACTCCGACACGGCGCATCCTGGTCGCCGAGGATGTCGAGGTGAACCAGGACCTGTTGTGCGCCGGGCTGGTCCAGGCCGGACACCAGGTGGTCGTGGCCGGCAATGGCGTCGAGGCGGTCCAGAAGGCAGCCACCGAACGGTTCGACGTGGTGCTGATGGACGTGCAGATGCCGATGATGGATGGGATCGAGGCGACCGGCCACATCCGCGCACTGCCGCCACCCGCCGGATCGGTGCCGATCTTCGCCCTCACCGCCAATGTCATGGACCAGGAGCGTCACCATTGCCTTCGCGCCGGAATGGATCGCGTGCTCGGCAAACCGATCGTCTGGCCGGAGCTGCTCTCGGCGCTCGCCGCGCTCGACGGTCGGCCGGCCGTCGAGCCGAAGCCCGAGCCGACGGACACGGAAGCCGATGCCGCCTTGCTGGACCTGGCGGTGATCGACGGCATGGCCGCGCATCTGCCGCCGGAGATCCTCACACAGCTGCTGCAGCGCGGGATGGCGGGTGCCGAGGAGAGCTGCGGCAGGCTGCGAGCCGTCGCGGGGGACCCCGGAGCGCTCAGGCGCGAGGCGCACCGCCTGCGCGGCACTTCGGGCAGCTTCGGCCTTGCGCGGATCGCGGCGCTCGCCGGCCAGATCGAGGATGGCGGGGAGGCGGTCGATGTCGTCGGCCTGCTCGCCGCTCTGGAGGAGGCCATGGCCGCAACGCGCACGGCCATGGCCGAGCACCTGCTCGCGCGGCAATTGCCGGCCTAGCCGCAAGCCTGTAGGAACCCAGCCATGCGGGCTGCTCATAAGCGCGTTGCACCAACATGCGTCCAAAGGCGAGGCTGAGATGACCAATCGACGGAAGGTGCTGGCCGGGACGGCGGCCGCAGCGGCGACCGGCGTCGCTGCGGCGGCCTCCAGCTTCCCCAAGCCGGCGATCGCGCAGAGCGCGCCCGAGCTGAAGTGGCGGATGACCTCGAGCTTTCCCAAGTCGCTGGACACGATCTACGGCGCGGCCGAGGTGTTCGCCAAGGCCGTGGCCGAGATGACCGACAACAAATGGCAGATCCAGGTCTTCGCCTCGGGCGAGATCGTCCCGGGTCTGCAGGCCGCCGATGCGGTGACCAACGGCACGGTCGAGTGCTGCCACACCGCCTCCTACTACTATGTCGGCAAGGACCCCAGCTTCGCCTTCGGCACGGCGATCCCGTTCGGTCTCAACAGCCGGCTGCAGGATGCCTGGCTGTTCGAGGGCGGCGGGCAGGACCTGATGAACGCCTTCTACGCCAAGTACAACATCCACAGTCTGGTCTGCGGCAACACCGGCTGCCAGATGGGCGGCTGGTTCCGCAAGGAGATCAAGACCGTCACCGACTTGAGCGGGCTGAAGATGCGCATCGGCGGCTTCGGCGGCCAGGTGATGGCGAAGCTCGGCCTGGTGCCGCAGCAGATCGCGGCCGGCGACATCTATCCGGCGCTCGAGAAGGGCACCATCGACGCGGCCGAATGGGTCGGGCCCTACGACGACGAGAAGCTCGGCTTCTACAAGGTGGCACCCTACTACTACTATCCGGGCTTCTGGGAAGGCGGCCCGAGCCTGCACGTCTTCGTCAACACCGCGAAGTGGGCCGAGCTGCCCAAGAGCTACCAGGCGATCGCTCTCAACGCCGCGCATCACGGCAACACCTACATGCAGGCCCGCTACGATGCGGTCAATCCGGCCGCCATCAAGCGGCTGGCCGCCGTCGGTGCCCAGCTGCGCGCCTTCTCGCCCGAGATCATGGACGCCTCCTACAAGGCTGCCCTGGAGGTGTACGCCGAGACTTCCGCCAACAATCCCGAATTCAAGAAGCTGTACGAATCGCTGGAGCCGTTCCGCGACGACAGCTTCCTCTGGTGGCAGGTGGCCGAGTACAGCTTCGACACCTTCTCGATCCGGAGCCGCTCGAAGACCTGAGCCGAGCGGGAGGCCGGTCGGAAGGGCCGGCATCGGAGCTGGGCACCGCGCATTGCGGCGAGCCGGAAACCTTCGCGGTCGGCCTCCTGGCCATGGTCGGCCCGATCGGCGGCGCCGCCACCTTCGCCGCCATGGTGGAGAATCCGTCCCAAGGCGAGCGCGCGGCGATGGCCGACACGGCCTCCCTCGCGGTCGCAGCCTGAATCGGCAAGGCGCGGCTGGTCTGAGCCACCTCAGTTCGCGGGCGGGGTGCCCGGCTGCGCCGGCGGCTCGAGTCCCGGCAGCGGGGCGGGCGGCTCGAGGCCGGGAAGGCCGCCACCCTGCGCCGGCGGCTCGAGGCCCGGCAGAGAGCCGCCCGTGCCAAGATCGAGCGGTGGCAGGCCCTCGATCTGCGGGATATCCAGGTTCTGGATGGAGTTCGGGTCGACGCCCGATCCTGCGCCCTTGTAGTGCATCACCATGCCCGGGAAGGCGATCACCAGGCCGACCATGACCACCTGGATCACGACGAAGGGCACGGCACCCCAGTAGATCTGACCCGTGGTCACGGGCTCCATTCGCTTGCGGGTGATCTTGTCGACGTAGGGCACCTTGGGCGCCACGGAGCGCAGATAGAACAGGGCGAAGCCGAAGGGCGGGTGCATGAACGAGGTCTGCATGTTCACGCCCAGGATGACGCCGAACCAGATCAGGTCGATGCCGAGCCGTTCCGCCGCGGGTGCCAAGAGCGGGACGATGATGAAGGCGAGCTCAAAGAAGTCGAGGAAGAAGGCGAGGAAGAACACCAGCGCGTTCACGAAGATCAGGAAGCCGACCTCGCCGCCGGGCAGCGCCACCAGCAGCTCCTCGACCCATTTGTGGCCGTCGACCCCGTAGAAGGTGAGGGAGAAGACGCGCGCGCCGACCAGGATGAAGACCACGAACGCGGAGAGCTTGGCGGTCGAATCCATGGCCTGCCGCAGCAGATCGAACGACAGGCGGCGCTTGGTCAGGGCGAGGACGAGGGCGCCGGTGGCGCCCATGGCACCGCCCTCGGTGGGAGTGGCGACGCCGATGAAGATCGTACCCAGCACGAGGAAGATCAGCGCCAGCGGCGGCACCATGACGAACACCGCCTGCTCGGCCAGCTTCGACAAGAGCCGGGCACCGACCAGCCGGTTGAGCGCTGCGATCAGGAATGCCGCCACGACGCCGATCGACAGCGCGATCACGACATAGTCGGCCCCCGCCTTCACGTCGGTATAGTCCATGGCGAACAACGCCACGGTGGTGGCGATCGCGACCACGATGACCAGCGACACGGTCAGCGTGCGCACCACGCCCTGCATCGGCAGATAAAGGGCGACCGCCAGGATGGCGGTGCAGATCAGGCGGACGACGAACGGGTCCAGGCCGAGCATCGGTGCGATGCCGCCGGCCAGGGCACCGCCGATCAGCCAGCCGAAGAAGGCCGATGCCGCGGCCGCCACCGGCAGGGTGAGCGGGTTGGCGAGCGTCTCCGGCTCGCGCAGCGTCTGCGCCTCGAGCGGCAGCGCCGGGGCCGAGCTCGGGAACATGATGGTCATCAACAGCACGTAGCCGGCGTACAAGCCCGTGAGCACCAGGCCCGGAACGAAGGCCGCCGAGTACATGTCGCCGACCGAGCGGCCGAGCTGGTCGGCGAGCACGATCAGAACCAGGGAGGGCGGGATGATCTGGGCCAGCGTGCCCGAGGCCGCGATGACGCCGGTGGCGAGCCGGCGGTCATAGCCGTAGCGCAGCATGATCGGCAGCGAGATCAGGCCCATCGAGATCACCGAGGCGGCGACCACGCCGGTGGTGGCGGCCAGCAGCGCGCCGACGAAGACCACCGCATAGGCGAGCCCGCCGCGCACCGGCCCGAACAGCTGGCCGATCGTGTCGAGCAGATCCTCGGCCATGCCCGATCGTTCCAGGATCAGGCCCATGAAGGTGAAGAACGGGATGGCGAGCAGGGTGTCGTTGTTCATCACCCCGTAGACGCGCTCGGGCAGGGCCTGGAGGAAGTTGGTCGGGAACAGGTCGAGCTCGATGCCGATCACCGCGAAGGCGAGCCCATTGGCGGCGAGCGCGAACGCGACGGGGTAGCCGAGCAGGAGCAGGATCACGAGGCAGCCGAACATGATCGGCGCCATGTTGTGGATCAGGAACGCCTCCACCTCAGCGCTCCTGCTCGGCGGGCAGACCGCCCATCTCGCGGGCCATCAGCTCCTCGGTCTGCACCGGCTCCTCGCCGTGCGGATCGGGGATCCGGCCCCGCATGACCGCGATCCGCTTGATGATCTCCGAGATGCCCTGCAGGAACAGGAGGAAGAATCCGAGAGGTATCAGGAGCTTGGCGGGCCATTGCGGCAGGCCGCCCGCGTTCAGCGACTGCTCGTTCTGGTGCCATGAGGCGAGGAAGAACGGCCAGCCGTCCCACAGCATGATCAGCACGAGCGGCATCAGGAAGAGGAGGTGGCCGAGCAGGTCGATCCAGTCGCGCACCCGCTTGGGCAGGCGGCTGTTCACGATGTCGATGCGGATATGCTCGTTCTTCAGGAAGGTGTAGGCGGCGCACAGCATGAACACCGCGCCGAACAGCTGCCATTGCAGCTCCAGCCAGGCGTTCGAGCTGACGTCGAAGACCTTGCGGACGATCGCGTTGATCGCGGAGACCAGCACCGCGACCAGGATCAGCCAGTAGACCGAACGGCCGATCGCGGTGTTCAGCCGATCGATGCCGGCGCTCAGGCGCAGTGCCGCATCCACGGGCGTCCCCCCCATCAAAATGCACCGCCCGTGCGATGGGCTCGGCCCGAGCATAGCAGCCATGCATCAAGGTGCCAGACGGCGGTGCGGGCGCCGCTGGAAATAGCGCCGCCGTCGCGGCGGTTGCCATCCGTTCGCGAAACCGCCAGTCAGGTCCGGGTCAAGCGACGCTCCGGCCGGGGACAGGCATGCACCACGACATCCCGTTGATCTCGACGACGGCGATGGCGTTCGTGGTCGCATGCGTGCTCGGGTTCGTCGCGCACCGCCTGCGCCTGCCGCCGCTGGTCGGCTATCTGCTCGCGGGCGTGGCGATCGGCCCGTTCTCGCCGGGTTTCGTCGCCGACTCCGAGCTCGCCGGCCAGCTCGCCGAGATGGGCGTGCTGCTGCTGATGTTCGGCGTCGGCCTGCACTTCTCGATCGGCGACCTGATGGCCGTGCGCTGGATCGCCATTCCCGGGGCGATCGGCCAGATCGTGATCGCCACGGCGATGGGGGCCGCCCTGGCGCTGGCATGGGGCTGGAGCCTCGGCGCCGGCCTGGTCTTCGGCCTCAGCCTCTCGGTGGCGAGCACGATCGTCCTGCTCCGCGCGCTCGAGGAGCGCAACGCATTGACCTCGGCCATGGGGCGGATCGCGGTCGGCTGGCTGATCGTCGAGGATCTCGCGATGGTGCTGACGCTGGTGCTGCTGCCCGCCTCGGCCGAGATGCTCGGCGGCCATCTGGACGGCGAGCCCGCCGGCCACGGCATCGGCCTTCTCGTCGGCATCGGCCTCACCCTGCTCAAGGTGGCGGCGTTCATCGGCCTCGCGGTCCTGCTCGGCCCCAAGGCCGTGCCGTGGCTGCTCAAGCAGGCCGCGCGCGCCGGCTCGCGCGAGCTGTTCACCCTCACCGTCCTGGCGGTGGCGCTGGGGATCGCCTACGGCTCCTCGATCCTGTTCGGCGTCTCGCTGGCGCTGGGCGCCTTCTTCGCAGGGGTCGTGCTGAGCGAATCGGAGTTCAGCCACCGCGCCGCCACCGATTCGCTGCCGCTGCAGGACGCGTTCGCCATCCTGTTCTTCGTCTCGGTCGGCATGCTGTTCGACCCCACCATCCTGGTCCGCGAGCCGCTCGCCGTGCTCGCGGTGCTGGCGGTGATCCTGGTCGGCAAGTCGATCGCGGCGCTCGCCATGGTCCTGGCGCTCGGCTTCCCGCCCGCGATCGGGCTTTCCGTGTCGGCCAGCCTCGCCCAGATCGGCGAGTTCTCGTTCATCCTGGCCGGTCTCGGCATCGCCATGGGCGTGCTGCCGCCGGAGGGCCGCGACCTGATCCTGGCGGGCGCTCTCCTGTCGATCACGCTCAACCCGCTCGCGTTCGCGGCCAGCGAGCGGCTGCAGGCCGCCTGCGCGGCGAGCCGCCGGATCGGCCGCTGGTTCGCCGGCTTCGGCCAGCCGCGGCTGGCGGCACTGCAGCAGGATCTCGCGGCGCTGGCCAGGCGCACGGCGCAGCGGGAGGACGCGCGGCGCATCCAGATCCGCGAGCTGGTCGGCCGGTTCCCGGTGTTCGCCGACCTGCCGCCGGAGGCGTGGGAGGACCTGCTGCTGCTGCTGCGCCACCAGACCGCCTCGCCGGGCGAGCGGATCATCCGCGCCGGCGCGCGCGGCCAGGCCGCCTACTTCATCGAGGCCGGGGCGGTGGAGGTCGCGGTCGGCGACCGGCATGTCCGGCTGGGTCCCGGCGACTATTTCGGCGAGATGGCGCTGCTGACCGGCGGGCGCCGCTCCGCCGACGTCACCGCCCTGGACTACTGCAACCTGGCGGTGCTGGCGCAGCGCGACTTCCGCTCGCTCCTGCCGCGCTATCCGCAGCTGCGCGCCAAGCTCCAGGAGATGGCCCAGCAGCGGGCCGAGATGAACCGCGCGCAGCGCGCGGCCGAACCGGTGGAGGCGGGCTGAGGCGGCGCCGCGCACGGCCGGGCTCGGGTCCGTGCGTGCGCGCGAGTAACGGGATGGTCCGCCCCTGCGGGGCCGGTTGTACGGTCCCTGGTGGACAGAGGCACAAGCGCAGGGGACGTCCACGATGATCGCGACGATCGGGATCGACTTGGCGAAGACCGTGTTGCACGCGGTGGCGATGGATGCGGGCGGCAAGGTGGTGCAGCGGCGCAGGCTGGACCGGGCGAGGCTGGTGGAATGGCTGGCCAACCAGGGGCCGTGCCTGGTGGGCATGGAGGCCTGCGCGGGGGCGCATTACCTCGCCCGTGCCTTGGCGGCGCAGGGCCACGACGCACGGCGGCTGTGCCGCGAAGAACGCCAGCACCTGAGCTCGCCGGAGCCGCTTGCGGAACAGGACGGTGCCCGACCCATCAGCTCCGTGCGCCTGGAACACGTGCTTCGCGATATCCAGTCCGATCGTGCTAGCCTGTTCCACGGACGCCTCCTTTGGTGGTCAGTCGACAACACCACCTTGGCACAGCGATGCCGTCGGGGGGGCGTCCACCCCATTAGTCCCGAGCCTCCTGTTCGGGTAACGAACTGCAGGCTAGCATCGAGATCGTATGATCGGCGAACTCAAGTCAAAGTCGGATGTCGTCATCCTCTTCGCAAGATGACGATTCTTGTGGCGCAGCAGGGGCAGACCGACTGACGCCAGAGGACACCTCAGCGACATTCAATCCCCAGTTTGCGACAACATCGGCCAGGGGGAACGCGTCGGTCGTCGCCAGTCGATATAGGGCGCCGCCGTTGCGCTTCGATATAGGGCGTCGCCGTTGCGCTCCACGGCTCATACTTGGGCAGTTTAACCTGAACGCGGGCAGGAACGTGCAGGGCACTCCCAAACACAATGGCCTCACCCGCCGCAAGTACCGTCTCCCAAGATCGCGGTGACGCGCGCGGATGATTCCGCTTTTATCGGTCTGCCAATGAATTGAGCCGTGAAGTTTATAAAACTGGAGGAATTTGTCAAAACGGCGAACACGACCCTCCGCGACATCGCCGGGGTAGTAAATATCAAGGCCATAGACCGCCGGATCGAGCCGAGCGTTCGTTTTCCCGGAGAATCCATCGAAATATTGGATTCCCAGGTCCTCCATAGCTTGTTCAAACAGCGTATCGTAATTCAAGGTGAAGAGATGGGTTCGGCCAAGATTAGTATCGCGGACCGCCAGTTTGGCCAGAAACGGAATGTGGCCGGAGGTCTTCTCGCGTCTAATTCGGAAAGCTCGCGGCGATCAATCTCGAGCGCGCACTCGGCGAATATCGCTCGCTGAATGAGCGTTCGCAGCGTCTCCATCGTCTCTACGTCGGGACTGACGCCGTGGTCTGCCCCGGTAGCGTCCTTGCCCTTCCAGCTTACCGCCCTGATTGGAGAGTTTTTGGGCTTGGAAAGTTCCGAAGCATTGAAGAGGTAGCTGAGCCACTCCCCGAACCCTGTTGGTCCCCAATCCGGCTCATCTGGCCAGAGAGATATCCGGTGCCGAATTATAGCCGCCGCTTCCGGCGTCAGCGCACATCGGTGAACGGCGTCAAGAACGAGGCACTCGAGATTGGCAGCACGCCTTCCAGCCATCAGGCGGTCAGCCGCGCTGAAAGACGTGCCAGCGCCGGTTAACACCACCACATCTTCCATGCGCAGCCAATCCGCAAGCAGCGCCTGCATTCGCCGCAAAGCATCGTCCGGCGACTTGCCAGCAAGAAGATCGTCACTATCGCCAGCGGAGACAGGCGAGAGCAGCTTGTACCTACTCAGCTCCGTCATACCGCGATTTCCAGATCCGGCAGAGCGCGTACACCCTTCATGGCTACCAAGCTGAGCAGTTGAGGGAGCTGCGGGCATAGAGTGTGCGGGCATTGGTGCGGGTAAAGCTGGCGCTCAGATGCCGAATCAGACCCGACCTCATGCGGGTGTTCTGAAACAAGCCTAGCGCCACGGATTCGACCTAGAACGGACCGATTCCGCTTAGATAGTGACATTCATTGGTCGGGAACAACGTACAATTCTTTCCCCGAGTAGGGATTGCCTGCACCAAAAGGATTGTTGATGCTATCTGGAGAGTAGGGATTACCGTATCTGCCAAATTGATTTGACGTCGATTCTGAGTCAAATGGATTGTCTGAAAGACGACCACGATAGTTTCCGTCCTGATCATATATTTTTGGGGCATTTGTAGCGTATGGATTAGTCCAGCTATCATTGCTGTAAGGACTGCCGTATCTACTATATGGATTCATCAATCCCTCTGGTTTATATGGACTTCCTGCTCCGTAGGGATTATCCAAGCAGTCTAAATCGTATGGACAAATGGCACCGGCACTCGCCGAGATCAAAAGCGCCGGAACTGTAAGAAAACCAATAAGCATCGGCCTGAACATCGGCGTTCCCCGTATTTTATATCTTCGAGTACTCTCACGCGCTCTCGCAGGTCTGTCAATAAAGTTGCGGCGGCGTCCCCTGGTGTCATCGCAGAGGTTGCCACACCGGATGTGAATCTCCAGCCGCTGCGGCGCGAACGCAGCGAGCTGGGATAAGCCTACCGCCGTGACCTACACCCCTTCGACGATCCGGATGTCGCGCTCGGCTGTGCCGGCGAGCAGGGCCAGTGCCTCCTGGTAGGCGGGGCTGTCGTGGGCGGCCTGGGCCTGGGCGACGCTGGCGAACTCGATCACGACCGTCCGTTGCTGCAGCCCGGCCTCGTAGAGCTGCGCCGGCATGCCCCGCGCGAGGACACGCCCGCCGGCCCCGACGATGGCCGGGCCGGCGAGCCGGGCGTAGGCGGCGAGCGCGTCGGGGTCGCTGACCGAGCGGTAGGTGGCGACCCAGTAGGCCTTGGCCATGGCGTGCGATCTCCTTTTCGGCGAGGTTGCCAGGACCGCGCTCAGAACTCCAGGGGCGCGTTGTCGACGATCTCCTTCATGACGAAGAAGGTGCGGGTCTGGCGCACGCCGGGCAGCACGAGCAGGCGCTCGCCGTGCAGGCGGTTGAAGTCGGCGATGTCGCGCACGCGGATCTTGAGGAAATAGTCGAAGTCGCCGGCGACCAGGTGGCAGTCCAGCACTGAGGGCAGGGTGCCGATCGCCGTCTCGAAGGCGGCGAAGCTGTCCGGGGTCGAGCGGTCGAGGACCACGCCGACCAGCACCAGCGTGCCGCGCTGGACGCGCTCCGGCGCCACGGCGGCGCGGACCGACTGGATGAAGCCCTCGGTGAGCAGGCGCCGGGTGCGGCGGTGGCAGCTCGCCGGGCTGAGATTCACCTTGCGCGCCAGCTCGGCGTTGCTGAGGCGGCCGTCGCGCTGCAGCAGCGCCAGGATGCGGCGGTCGACCCGGTCGAGCGGCGGGAGGATGGAAGAAGCTTCCGTCATA
>JBFWWD010000181.1:0-12279 GCA_050246385.1 Geminicoccaceae bacterium | reverse complement strand
GCTGTTCGACATCGTCCGCAAGCTGCCGGATGGCAGCGAGGTCGGGATCGAGCAGAACGGCGGCGGTGAGCTCACCATCCGTGCCGGGCGGTCGGTGTTCAACCTGCCGACCCTCCCGGCCGACGAGTTCCCGGCGATCGGCCAGGAGGAGCTCGCGGTCAATTTCGTGATCGGCGCCGACGACCTGGCACGGCTGATCGACAAGACCCGGTTCGCGATCTCGACCGAGGAGACGCGCTACTATCTCAACGGCATCCACATGCATGCCACCAAGGGCGGGGCCACCGCGACCCTGCGCGGCGTGGCGACCGACGGCCACCGCCTCGCGCGTGTCGAGGTGCCGCTGCCCGAGGGCGCTGCCGACATCCCGCCGATCATCGTGCCGCGCAAGACCGTGACCGAGGTGCGCCGGCTGATCGACAGCGTCGGTGGCGAGGTCCGCGTCGGCGTGTCGCCGGCCCGGATCCAGCTCGCGTTCGAGAATGCGGTCGTCGTCTCACGCCTGATCGACGGCACCTTCCCCGACTATGAGCGCGTCATCCCGAGCGGCAACGAGAAGGTGGCGTCGCTGGCGTGTAAGGCGTTCGGCGATGCCGTCGATCGCGTGGCCACGATCTCGACCGAGAAGGCCCGGGCGGTGAAGCTGGCCTTCGCCGAGGGCACCGTGACCGTCAGCGCCGTGAGCGCAGACACGGGCCGTGCCGTCGAGGAGCTCGACGTCGACTTTTCCGGCGAGTCGCTCGAAATTGGCTTCAACGCTCGCTACATACTGGACATGCTCCAACAGATCGATGGCGACCTCGTCCGGTTTGAGATGGCAAGCGCGGCAGCACCGACCGTGGTGCGCGATCCTGCGGACGCCGGGGCGCTGTACGTGCTGATGCCCATGCGTGTATGAACGAATTCTCCCTCTATCCCGATTCCGACGCCGACGCCGGTCCGGTCCGAGCCATCGCGGTCAAGCGGCTCCAGCTGCACGACTTCCGCAACTATGGTGACGCGGCGATCGAGCCGCAGCCCGGCCCCGTCGTGCTCTACGGCGAGAACGGCGCCGGCAAGACCAACCTGCTCGAGGCCGTCTCGATGCTCAGCCCCGGCCGCGGTCTGCGGGGCGTCAAGCTCGCCGAGATGGACCGCGAGGGGGCCGGCCCATGGCGGCTGCGCGCGCTGCTCGAAGGGCATGAGGGTCCCTGCGAGATCGAGACCAGCCATGAGCGTGAGGCCGAGCGGCGCGGTGCCATCCTGGACGGCCGGCCGTTGCGCGGCCAGAACGCGCTGGGCGAGCATGTCAGCCTGCTCTGGCTCACCCCGGCCATGGACCGGCTCTTCGCCGAGAGTGCCGGCGGCCGCCGCCGTTTCCTCGACCGCCTGGTCCTGAGCCTGGATCCCGCGCACGCGGGGCGTGTCGCCGCCTATGAGCGAGCCGCGCGCGAGCGTTCGCACCTTCTGCGCGCCGGCAGGCGCGACCCGGCTTGGCTGTCCGCGATCGAGAAGCGGATGGCCGAATCGGCCGTGGCGGTGACCGCCGCCCGCCGCGAGCTCGTCTCCGAGCTCGACGGCGAGCTGGCCCAGGCGCCGCACCATTTTCCGCGCCCGCACCTCGTGCTCGACGGCGAGCTCGAGGAATGGCTCGACGAGGAGCCTGCGGTCGAGGTCGAGCAGCGCCTGGCCGAGACCCTGGCCGGCTCGCGCGAGGAGGATGCGCAGGCCGGCGGCACCGCCGTCGGGCCGCACCGCAGCGACCTCGTGGCCACGGACGCGTGGCGCGGCGAGGCGGCGGCCCGCTGCTCGACCGGCCGTCAGAAGGCATATCTGATCAGCATTCTCCTGGCGCAGGCGCGGCTGCGGCTGCGGCGCTGGGGCGATCTGCCGATGCTGCTGCTGGACGAGGTGACGGCGCATCTCGATCCCCGTCGCCGCTCGGAGCTGCTCGCCGTGCTCGGCGAGCTTGGCGCGCAGTGCTGGCTGACCGGCACCGAGGCCCGGCTGTTCGATGCCCTGGCGCGTAGCGCCCATTTCTTCCATGTCGTCGACGGAGCGCTGACGCCCCATGAGTGAACCCGCCATGTCGGCCGAGAGCGTCTACGACTCGCGATCGATCCAGGTTCTCGAAGGCCTGGAGGCCGTGCGCATGCGGCCGGGCATGTATATCGGCGACACCGACGACGGCTCGGGCCTGCATCACATGGTCTTCGAGGTCGTCGACAACGCGATCGACGAGGCCCTGGCCGGCTATGCCGACCGGGTCGACGTCACCATCAACGCCGACGGCTCGATGACGGTCGCCGACAATGGTCGCGGCATCCCGGTCGACATCCACGAGGGCGAAGGCGTCTCGGCGGCGCAGGTGATCATGACCGTCCTGCACGCCGGCGGGAAGTTCAATCAGAACTCCTACAAGGTGTCGGGCGGCCTGCACGGTGTCGGCGTGTCGGTGGTCAACGGGCTGTCCGACTGGCTCGACCTGCGCATCTGGCGCGACGGCCACGAGCATTTCATGCGCTTCGTCGACGGCGGCGAGCCCGCGGCGCCCCTCGCCGTGGTCGGGCCGCAGAACGATCGGCGTGGCACCGAGATCACCTTCATGCCGTCGATCAAGGTGTTCTCCCAGACCGAATTTTCCTACGAGACCCTTGAGCACCGCCTGCGCGAGCTCGCCTTTCTCAACTCCGGCGTCCGTATCCGGCTCAGCGATCTGAGGCAGGATCCGCCCAAGGTCGAGGAGCTGTTCTACGAGGGCGGGGTCGAGGCGTTCGTGCGCTATCTCGACCGCACCAAGGAGGCCCTGCATCCCCCGGTCGTGATCAATGTCGAGCGCGACCGGGTCGCGGTGGACGTCGCTCTCCAATGGAACGACGGCTACCACGAGACCATGCTCTGCTTCACCAACAACATCCGCCAGCGCGACGGCGGCACGCACCTCATGGGCTTCCGCGCCGCGCTGACCCGGGCGCTCAACAAATATGCCGAGGAAAGCGGCACGCTGAAGCGGGATAAGGTCACGCTCACCGGCGAGGACATGCGCGAGGGCCTGACCTGCGTGCTGTCGGTCAAGATGCCCGACCCCAAATTCTCCTCGCAGACCAAGGACAAGCTGGTCAGCTCCGAGGTCACGCCGGTCGTCTCCAACGTCGTCGCCGAGGGCCTCGCCCTGTGGCTCGAAACCCATCCGGTCGAAAGCAGAGTGATCCTGGGCAAGGTCGTCGAGGCCGCGACGGCGCGCGAGGCGGCGAGGAAGGCGCGCGAGCTGACCCGCCGCAAGGGTGCGCTCGACATCGCCAACCTGCCGGGCAAGCTCGCGGACTGCCAGGAGCGCGACCCGGCCAAGTCGGAGCTGTTCATCGTCGAGGGCGACAGCGCCGGCGGCTCGGCCAAACAGGGCCGCGACCGCAGCTTCCAGGCGATCCTGCCGCTTCGCGGCAAGATCTTGAACGTCGAGCGCGCGCGGCTCGACAAGGTGCTGGGCAGCCAGGAGATCGGCACGCTGATCACCGCGCTCGGCACCGGCATCCGCGACGATTTCGACCTCGCCAAGCTGCGCTACCACAAGATCGTCATCATGACCGACGCGGACGTGGACGGCTCCCACATCCGCACCCTCCTGCTCACCTTCTTCTACCGCCACCTCGCCGCGATCATCGAGGCCGGCCACCTCTACATCGCGCAGCCGCCCCTCTATCGGGTCAAGCGCGGCCAGAAGGAACGCTACCTCAAGGACGATGCCGCACTCGAGGCGTTCCTGATCGAGGAGAGCGTGGAGGAGGCCGCGATCGTCGCCGCCGGCGGCACGCTGGTCACCGGCGAGGACCTGGAGACCCTGGTTGAGCGTGCCCGCGCCTGCCGCACGCTGCTCGCCCATCTCGCCCGCCGTCTGCCGCTCGAGCTCGTCGAGGCGCTGGCGATGTCCGGGGCCTTCGTCGAGAACGCCCTGGATGATTCCGCCGCCGCCCTCCAGCTCGCCCAGGAGGTGGCCCGCCGCCTCAGCCGCCCGGGCAGCGGCTGGCAGGCACACCGCTCGGAGGCGGGCGAGCTCGTCTTCCATCAGACCAGGGGCGAGCGCCGCGAGCGCTTTCGGCTCGATCCCGCCCTCGCCCGCAGCGCCGATGCCCGGCGGGCCGCCGGCCTGCTCGCCGAGATGGGTCCGGCCATCGCCGCAGGTGCGGTGTTGCGGCGCAAGGAGATCGAGGTGCCGCTGAGCGGCCCCGCCGGGCTGGTCGAGGCGCTGCTCGCCGCCGGCCGCAAGGGCCTGGCGATTCAGCGGTACAAGGGCCTGGGCGAGATGAACCCGGAGCAGCTCTGGGAAACCACGCTCGATCCCGAGAAGCGCACCCTGCTCCAGGTCAAGGCCAGTCAGGCGGATCAGGCGTCGAACGAGCTGTTCGAGACGCTGATGGGCGACGTGGTCGATCCGCGGCGCAAGTTCATCCAGGACAATGCGCTGAAGGTCGTGAACCTGGACGTGTAGTCGCGCCTACTGCTGGGTGCGGTGGAGCAGGTCGGCGAGGCCGTCGATGCGGTACCAGCGTTAGCCGTAATCAGCTCGTCGTCCGGTCTCCGGCTGCCTGCTCCCGTGCCGCCATCGTGAACCCGATCGACCCCGGCAAGTTCCGACCTCGGCACGGTGCCTGCCGCTGCGCCGGGCAGGTTGCTGCCCGGAAATGATCGCACGTACTGCACATACGGCCTGCCAATTACTGCCAAGCTCAAGAAATCGAGAGGACAATTGCGATTTGTTCATTTTCCGTCGCGATTGTGCGGAAGCCCACCGTGCGTTGATGCTCATTTGCTCATGATAACCTCGGCTTTCGGGCACTGGGTCCGAATGCCTCGATGACGGAGCTTGATCATGGCCAACATCAACGGCACCAACGGCAACGACACGCGCTTCGGCACTCCCGGCAACGACGTCTTCCACCTGAAGGGTGGCAACGACAAGGGGTTCGGCGGCGGCGGTTCCGACCGCATGTACGGGGAGAACGGCAACGACACGCTCAACGGCGAGTCGGGCAACGACTTCCTGTTCGGCGGCGCGGGCAAGGACGTCCTGAAAGGAAGCTTCGGGAACGACGAGCTGACCGGCGGCGGTGGCGGCGACAAGTTCGGCTTTCAGCTCAACAACAGCACCCTGGCGCAATACGACACGATCTGGGACTTCGCCCGCGGGCAGGGTGACAAGATCCAGCTGGGCAATCTGAAGACCCAGCTGTTCGACTATTTGGACGACAACAACGATGGGGAGCTCAGTGCGCCCGACGTCAACGTCTTCGACGACGGTGACGGTCTCGAGCTGGATTTCTCGGGTTACTTCGGCAAGAGCATCTACCTCAACGTCGAGCATGTCTCGAACCTTCAGCTTTCCGATTTCATCGTCTGATCCTCCTCGTCCCGCTCGCCGGACGCATGGCCGACCGAGGCCATGACCCGAGGCGCTCAGCCCTCGGCACCGGCAATCTCCTCATCCGCCCACCCACGCACGCCGCTTGCGCCCGCGCGCTGCCGGTTCCACCCTGGAGCAGGTCAGTCAGGCGGAGTGAGCCATGGCCCTGGCGCAGGTGAGCCTCGACGACCGCTACGCGCTGGAGCGCGGGCGGGTGCTGATGACCGGGATCCAGGCGCTGGTGCGCCTGCCCATGCTGCAGCGTCAGCGCGACCGCGCAGCCGGGCTGAACACAGCGGGCTTCATCTCGGGCTACCGCGGCTCGCCGCTCGGCGGGCTCGACCAGGCGCTGTGGCGGGCACGCAAGTTCCTCGAGAAGCAGGACATCGTCTTCCAGCCCGGCATCAACGAGGACCTCGGCGCCACCGCCGTCTGGGGCTCGCAGCAGGTCGGGCTGTTCCCGGGTGCCAAGAAGGACGGCGTGTTCGCGCTCTGGTACGGCAAAGGCCCCGGCGTCGACCGCTCCCTCGACGTGCTCAAGCACGGCAACCATGCCGGCACCTCCCGGCTCGGCGGCGTGCTGGTGGTCGCCGGCGACGACCATGCCGCCAAGTCCTCGACCCTGCCGCATCAGTCCGACCACGTCTTCGCCGCCGCGGTGATCCCGGTCCTGAATCCTTCCGGCGTGCAGGACTATCTCGACCTCGGCATCCATGGCTGGGCGATGTCGCGCTATTCGGGCTGCTGGGTGGCCTTCAAGGCGGTCACCGACACGGTCGAGAGCACGGCCGTGGTCGACGTCGACCCGCAGCGGGTCGAGACCGCGATCCCGAGCGACTTCGTCATGCCGCCCGGCGGCCTGTCGATCCGCTGGCCCGATCCGCCCCTGGCCCAGGAAGCGCGGATGCAGCAGCAGAAGGCCTACGCCGCCCTCGCCTACTGCCGCGCCAACCGGCTCAATCACATCGTCATCGACAGCCCGCGGCCGCGGCTCGGCATCATCACCGCCGGCAAGTCCTATCTCGACGTCCGCCAGGCGCTGGACGATCTCGGCATCGACGAGCGGCTCGCGGCCGAGATCGGCCTGCGGGTGATGAAGTGCGGCATGACCTGGCCGCTCGAATCCGAGGGCACCCGGCACTTCGCCGAGGGGCTCGAGGAGATCCTGGTCGTCGAGGAGAAGCGCCAGCACATCGAGTATCAGCTCAAGGAGGAGCTCTACAATTGGAGCGAGGCCGTCCGCCCGCGCGTCGTCGGCAAGTTCGACGAGAAGGGCGAATGGTCCCTGCCGCAGGGCGGCTGGCTCCTGCCCGCGGCCTCCGAGCTCACTCCGGCGATGATCGCCCAGGTCATCGCCGGCCGGATCGCCCGCTTCCACACCAGCGAGATCATCGAGCGCCGCCTCGCCTTCATCCGCGACAAGGAGGCCGCCCTCGCCCGCCAACGCCTGGCGATCGCGCGCGTGCCGCACTACTGCTCGGGCTGCCCGCACAACACCAGCACCCGCGTGCCCGAGGGCAGCCGGGCGCTGGCCGGGATCGGCTGTCACTACATGGCGACCTGGATCTACGGCGCCAGCACCCAGACCTTCAGCCAGATGGGCGGCGAGGGTGTCGCCTGGATCGGCCAGGCGCCGTTCACCGAGACGCCGCACGTCTTCGCCAATCTCGGCGACGGCACCTATTTCCACTCCGGCATCCTGGCGATCCGCGCCGCGGTCGCCGCCGGGGTGAACATCACCTACAAGATCCTCTACAACGACGCCGTCGCCATGACCGGCGGCCAACCGCTGGAAGGGGCGCTGAGCGTCGCCCAGCTCGTCGGCCAGCTCGCCGCCGAGGGCCTGGAGCGGATCGAGGTGGTCGCCGACGAGGCCGAGGCCCGCAAGCTGGGCATCTTGCCCGCAGGCGTGAGGGTCAGGCCGCGGCACGAGCTCGAGGCGGTCCAGCGCAGCCTGCGCGAGACCAAGGGCACGACCGCGCTGATCTACGTCCAGACCTGTGCCGCCGAGAAGCGTCGCCGCCGCAAGCGCGGCAGCCTGGAGGATCCCGCGCGTCGCGTGGTGATCAACGATCTGGTCTGCGAGGGCTGCGGCGACTGCTCCAACAAGTCGAACTGCGTCTCCGTCCTGCCTGTGGTCACCGAATGGGGCACCAAGCGCGAGATCGACCAGTCCAACTGCAACAAGGACTATTCCTGCCTGAACGGCTTCTGCCCGAGCTTCGTCACCGTCGAGGGCGGCAGATTGCGCAAGGGCAAGGCGTTGGGCGACGGCGACGACCTCCCGGCCCTGCCCGATCCGATCCTGCCGCAGCTGGCGCAGCCCTGGGGCATCCTGATCACCGGCGTCGGCGGCACCGGCGTGGTCACGATCGGCGCCATCCTGTGCATGGCGGCGCATCTGGAGGGCAAGGGCGTCACGGCACTCGACATGGCCGGCCTCGCCCAGAAGGGCGGCTCGGTCTGGTCGCATGTGCGCCTCGCCGCCGACCCCGGCCAGCTCTGGGCGCCGCGCATCGCCGCCGGCGAGGCGGACGCGGTGATCGGCTGCGACATCGTCGTCTCGGTCAGTGACGAGTCGCTCGCCAAGATGCAGCAGGGCCGAACCCGCGCGGTGGTCAACAGCGACTCCTCCGTCACCAGCGAGTTCGTGCGCACGGTCGCCGAGCAGGCCCGCACCGGCGACCTCGACCGCTTCCGCGACCCCGAGTTCCCGACCCTGGCCATGGAGGAGCAGATCCTCGACGCGGTCGGCCCCGACGCCGCCTGGTTCCTCGACGCCAGCCGCCTCGCCACCGCACTCATGGGCGACGCGATCGCGACCAACATGTTCATGCTCGGCTGCGCCTGGCAGCGCGGCCTCGTCCCGCTGGGCGAGGCCGCCATCCTGCAGGCGATCGAGCTGAACGGCGCCGCGGTCGCGCTGAACAGCGCCGCCTTCCAGTGGGGCCGCCGCGCAGCGCACGACCTCGCCGCCGTCGAGGCGCTCGCCACGCCGCGCGACGCGCTGCCCGACCAGCGGCGCCTGTCGACGAGCCTCGACGAGCTGATCGAGCGCCGCGTCGCCTATCTCACCGCCTACCAGGACGCAGCCTATGCCGGACGCTACCGCTCGCTGGTCGAGCATGTGCGCAAGGTCGAGACCGAGCGCGTGCCCGGCAGCGACGCGCTCACCCGGGCGGTGGCGCGCAACCTGCACAAGCTCATGGCCTACAAGGACGAGTACGAGGTCGCCCGTCTCTACGCCGACACCGACTTCCTCGCCCGCGTCGCCGCGATGTTCGAGGGCGACTGGAAACTGAAGTTCCACCTCGCCCCGCCGCTGCTTGCCGGGCCGGACCCGCTCACTGGCGAGCCCGAGAAGCAGACCTTCGGCCCGTGGATGCTGCGGGCCTTCAGCCTGCTGGCGAGGCTGAAGCGCCTGCGCGGCACCTGGCTCGATCCTTTCGGCCGCACGGCCGAGCGCCGCCGGGAGCGGCAGCTCGTCCTCGACTACGAGGCGCTGATACTCGAGCTCTTGTCGGCCCTGACGCCGGACAACCATGCGACCGCGGTCGAGCTCGCCGCGATCCCGGACCGCATCCGCGGCTTCGGCCCGGTCAAGGAGCGCTTCCTGCACCACGCCAAGGCCCGGGAGGCGGAGCTGCTGGCGGCATTCCGGGCCGGCACCGAGCCGGGCGATTCCACGGCAGCGACGCATCGCGGGGTGGCCGTGCTGGCCGGCTGACCGCAGGAGAGAGGCGCTACGGTGTTCGGGAACCGGCACGCGCTCACCATCGAATGGGGCGACTGCGATCCCGCCGGGATCGTCTACTTCCCGCGCTATCTCGCCCTGTTCGACAATTGCACCTGGGCCCTGTTCACCGCCGCGCTGGGTCGGAAGAAAGGGGCGATCCTCGCCCACTACGGCACGGTCGGCTGCCCGATGGTCGACCTGCACACGCGCTTCCTGCGCCCCTGCACCTTCGGCGACGAGGTCGTGGTCGAGAGCCGGATCGAGGAGCTGCGTCGCAGCAGCTTCGCGGTCGCGCACCGCCTGCTGAGGGGCGGCGAGCTGGCCGTCGAGGGGCGTGAGACGCGGGTCTGGAGCATCGCCGATCCCGAGCAGCCCGGGCGAATCCGCTCCGAGCCGATCCCTGCCGAGGTCCGCACCCGCCTCGGCGGCTGAGCACGCGCTCGACAGCGGTTAGCCGCCCAATCCCTGGTGGACATTTTTCCGCCTTATGCTGATCTGGCTCGGCGATAGATTTTGACCCGGATTGCCAGGGGTGTGGGGATGGCATTTCATCTGAGGGATCGCGGCCATCGACCGTTGCTCGTCGCTGCTCTGGCGGCGTTGATCGGGATCGGAATTCTGTGCGCACGCCCGGCCGCGGCGGCGACCGACTGGGGCAAGGCCCTCGCCGATTCGACCATCAGCCGCTTCCCGGACGCCAAGACGCTCCCCTGGCGCTATCCGCGGGCGCTGTTCCTGTATGGGCTGTACCAGCTCCACCTGCGCACCGGCGACACGCGCTATCTCGACTATCTGAAGCGCTGGGCGGACACGCACGTCGATGCGTCGGGGAACATGTACGACGACGGCGGGTGGAAGACTCCGGTCAATCTGAGCAACGAGCTCGACCAGCTCCTGCCCGGCCGCCTGATGATCATCCTGCACCGAATCACCGGCACCGCGAAGTACAAGCTCGCCGCGCAGAAGCTGCGGCAGCGGTTCGACGTCTGGCCGCGCACCAGCGACGGCGGGCTCTGGCACCGCTGGGGGCTCACCAACCAGCTCTGGGCCGACGGGACCTACATGTCCCTGCCCTTCGTGCTCGAATATGGGCAGGCCTATGGCGACGCGACCTACGGTGCCGACGAGGCCGCGCGACAGCTCCTGATCTATGGCCGTCACCTGCTGGAGGAGGGCACGGGCCTGATCATCCACGGTTACGACGAGAACCGGGCCTCGCCCTGGGCCGATCCCACCACCGGCCTCTCACCCGAGGTCTGGTGCCGCGGCATGGGCTGGTATGCGGTGGCGCTGGTCGAGGTCCTGCAGCTCCTGCCCGCCAGCCATCCCGACCGCGCCGAGCTCCTGCGGCGGCTCGGCCTGATCGCCGGCGGCATCGCCCGCTACCAGGACGCGGCGACCGGACTGTGGTATGAGGTGGTCGACAAGGGCTCCGACCCGGCCAACTGGCTCGAGAGCTCGTGCTCGGCCATGTTCGCCTACACCCTGAGCCGCGGCATCGAGGCGGGCTTCCTGCCGGCGAGCTACCAGGACGCCGCCATGCGCGGCTACCAGGGTGTGCTCACCAAGCTGTCGCTGGGACCGGACGGGCTCACCAACCTCGCCGACACGGTGATCGGCACGGGCGTCGGCGACGCGGCCTACTACTATGCCCGCACCCGGCCGATGAACGACTGGCACGGCCTCGGCGCCGTGCTGATCATGTACGAGCAGTTCAACAAGCGCCCGCCCGACGCGGTGATGCTGTGGAAGGAGGCCGAGGGCGCCTCGATCAGCAGGCCCTTCTTCAAGGGGAGCGACGCGGCCGCCAGCGGCGGCAGGGATGTCCGCATCAAGAACGGCAAGAACAGCCTCGCGAAGGTGCCTTCCGCCGGGCGGCTGAGCTACGGCTTCACCGTGCCGCGTGCCGGGACATACCGGATCTGGGCGCGCGTCATCGCGCCGACGGCCGGCGACGATTCTTTCTGGCTGCGGGTCGATAGCGGCTCCTGGCGGCTATGGGAGGGCATCCAGCGCGGCAAGGCATGGCACTGGGTCGATGTCCGCACGGCCCCGGGCGGGCCGTCGCTTCTGCTGAACCTGACCAAGGGCAAGCACACCCTTGCGCTGGCGCCGCGCGAGGACGGCATCCGCATCGACCGGCTGCTGATCACGGATTCCCAGAGCTACGTGCCGACGGGACTGGGCAGGTAGAGCTTTTCCGCGCTGAGCGGAGAAGCTCGGCCTCAAGCAGGCCGAAGGCCGGTAGGCCTCTGGAAAGCTGGAGCGTGTTCGGTCACGCCGAACATGCTCCAGCCAAGCTCAGAACCCGGTCGGCAGCCCGTCGATGCTGACCGCGTTCTTCTCGCGCCGGTAGGCCTCGAGCCCCTCCGGCCCCTTGTTCTCGGCCCAGCGCGCGAGGCTCGGCCGCTCGCCCTCGTAGTCGTAGAGCGGCACGCCGAAGCCGCAGGAGGTCTGCACCAGATCGACGTCGAGGGCGACGATCTGGCGCGCGCCGAGCGGCTCCGCGCCGAAATGCGGCAGCAGCTCGCGATAGGCCGCGCTGTCGTGGCGATGCGCCGTGCCGCGACCGTAGAGACGCAGGATCAAGGGCGGGCCGGCGAAGGCGCAGAACATGATCGTCATCCGCCCGTCGGCCAGGAGATGGGCCGAGGCCTCGCTGCCGCTGCCGGTCAGGTCGAGATAGGCGACCTTGTCGTCCGCCAGCACGCGCAGGCTGTCCAGCCCCTTGGGCGAGAGGTTGATCCTCCCTTGCAGCGCGGCGGTGGCGGTGAAGAACAGATGCTGCCGCTCGATGAACGCGCGATGGGCAGGCTCCAGACGCGCGAACTGCTTCGCCAATTCCGACCTCCACAGATTAGGCGATGCCCGTCCCCATTTGCCTGCTACGTCAGAGTTCCGCAAGACCGCGATGGGTTGGCCGGGGCATGAAGCGCAAGCCAATGACTCCCTTCTTGGGCGGCCACACCACAGCTTAACTTTGCAACGTCACAGGCACAAGGACCAAGCGCTTTACCTTCATCATGCTATGATTTGGCATCCACTCTCCCGAGTAACTCCTTCACTATAAATTCCGCAAGCGAATCTACATCATAAATGACACTATTTTTATCTCGCCATATAAATTTACCTGACTCGATATAATCAATCATGAGCTTTTGACTCA
>JBFWWD010000180.1:0-12339 GCA_050246385.1 Geminicoccaceae bacterium | reverse complement strand
ATGATCTGTCGTTCGATTTGTTGCGAGCGATAGGCTTCTCGCGCGAGGAGATCGAGGCTGCCAACACCTACTGCTGCGGCGCCATGACGGTGGAAGGCGCGCCGCACCTGCAGGAAGCGCATCTGCCGGTGTTCGACTGCGCCAATCCCTGCGGCCGGAAGGGCAAGCGCTTCCTGTCGGTGGGCAGCCACATTCACATGATGGCGGCGGCGCAGCCGTTTATTTCGGGTGCGATCTCCAAGACCATCAACATGCCTGGCAGGGCCACCATCCGCGACTGCGAGGCGGCCTATCTCGAGGGCTGGCGGCTGGGCCTCAAGGCGCTGGCGCTCTATCGCGACGGCTCGAAGCTCAGCCAGCCTCTGGCGGCGATGCTGCCCGAGGATGTCGAGGAGGGCGAGGCCGAGGACAGGCCGCAGGTTCAGCGCGTGGTCGAGGTCACCGAGCGCATCGTCGAGCGCTGGGTGCACGAGCGCCGCAAGCTGCCCAGCCGGCGCAAGGGCTACACGCAGAAGGCGGTGGTCGGTGGCCACAAGGTCTATCTGCGGACGGGCGAGTACGAGGACGGCACGCTCGGCGAGATCTTCGTCGACATGCACAAGGAAGGTGCCGCCTTCCGCTCGCTGATGAACAGCTTTGCGATCGCGATCTCGATCGGCCTGCAGTATGGCGTGCCGCTCGAGGAGTTCGTCGAGGCGTTCTCCTATACCCGCTTCGAGCCCTCGGGCATCGTGCAGGGCAACGATACCATCAAGATGGCGACGTCGGTTCTGGACTATATTTTCCGGGAACTGGCGATTTCCTATCTCGAGCGTACCGACCTCGCCAATGTCGAGCCGGCCGACGTCCGTCACGACGCTCTTGGCAAAGGCGTGTCGGAGGGCGATATGGGAACCGAAGCGGTACGTCAGATCGCCTCCACCGGTTTCGTCCGCGGCAATCTCCGTCTGCTCGCGGGCGGTGGTGCGGTAGTGGATGCCATGACCAGATCCGGCTCGGCCGGCGGCGCGACGATGGGGTCGGAGCTGCCGGCGGGCAACACGAACAGCCGTGCGGCACAGGTCCAGATGGCCCGACTCAAGGGCTATGTGGGCGACCCCTGCTCCGCTTGCGGCAACTTCACGCTGGTGCGGAACGGCACCTGCCTGAAATGCGATACCTGCGGCTCAACCACAGGTTGTAGCTGAGGGTACGCATACGTCCCGTCGGGCAAGCGGGGCGTTCTTCTTGTATTCTCCTCCACACTCGGCCCGGGGGCTCGCCCCCGGGCCATCTTTCTTTTCCACAGCCCTGTGGACAAGCGCGGAGGTGTGCATTGAGCGGACCATATGTCCGCCACTCAACACGTTGAGGCGGGCCTCAAGCCGATCAATGCGGGCCAGAACGGAGGATGTTCCTGGGGATATCCCCTGGAGTTCTCAGTAGATCCCGCCGATCGACGCCGTAGGAGCGTCGGGCCGAGCGGCACTCGGCGCAGGCGCGACCGCGGCGCCGCTGCGGGTTATCTGGACTGGCATGCCGCGCCGGCGCGTGAGCTCGGCGTCCGCGAGCTCCCAGTCAATCCGCCAGGCTTCGTCTCCCGCCTGCTCGCGGATGATCTGCCGGTCTTCCCCGGTCGGCGGCCGCGGGCTCATGCTCTGCGTCGCCTCGAGCTCGTCGAGCTGCGCGAAATCGGGCTGTGCCTCGAGATAGAGCTCGCCGTCCTGCCAGCCCGCCTTCACCAGCTGGTTCACCGCGGTGACCGGCGTGCCGACGGGAATCTCGGCGTACAGCCGCTCGACGCCTCGAGGATACATCCGGATGCAGCCCCGGCTCACGCGCCGGCCGACGCCGTAGGGCTTGTTGGTGCCGTGGATCAGGTAGGTCGGCCAGCCGAGATAGAGGGCATACTCGCCCAGCGGATTGTCCGGCCCCGGCGGCACGACCGTGCTCAGCTCAGGCTTGTCGCGCAGCGTCGACGCCGTCGGATACCAGGTCGGCTTCTCCTTTTTCCGCACGATCTTGGTCTGGCCGAACTTGAGCTCGAAGCCGTCGCGACCCACGCCGATGGCGTAGGTCTCGACCGATCCGTCCTTGAGGTAATGGTAGAGGCGCAGGTCGCCGTAAGTGACCACGATGCCGCGCCGCGGCGCGTCGGGCAGGATGAACTGGGTCGGTAGCGTGACCAGTGTCTCGGTACCGGGGACCCAGGGATCGACGCCCGGATTGACCGCCGAGATCTCAGGTACGCCGAGATTGCGCTCGAGCGCCACGTCGAGCAGCGTCTCGCCGCCGTGCGTCAGATAGAAGCTCGGCTCGCCGATCACGTCTCCGGTGCGCAGCCCGGCCCGTGCGGGTGGTGTCGGGAAAAACGCGGCCGCGCCAACGGTTGCGGAACCGACAAGCAGGGACCTGCGGGAAAACCCTCGCACGACGCTCAACCTCGCGAAGAACGGCCCCGGCGCCCGAGGCGATGGACTGAACCTTGGCGTGTCGCGCCGGCTGTCAAGATGGGCGCCTCGGAGATCTCGCGGGCCCTGGCGGGGCGCGGCGCTGAACGATCCGCACCCCGCCTCGCGGTACTACTTGCGCAGGCCGGCGCGGAAGATCTGGTCGGCCTTCTGGCTCGCGGCGTTGGCGGACGCCTCCGCGGCGGACGCATCGGCCGCGGCCTGCTGCGCGGTGGCCTCGGCGCGGGTCGCCTTGGCGTCGACCGCCTCGATCGAGGAGCGCAGGCCGGCGATCTCCGAGCGCAACTGCTCGACGTCGCCCTTGGTGGCGCAGCCGCCCAAGGCGGCCAGGGCCGCGACCGCCGCCACAGGGGCGAGTATCCGGATCATCTTCATCTCGTCTCTCCTTGTCCGCAGCCGCGGAACGACGTCGCAGTATGGCACCGGAACCGGCCCGACTGGATCCGCCGGAGCCTGCTCGCGTTCCGATCGTACCGGGCAGGTCGGCATTTTGGATCTCGTCGGGATCATGGCCGGATGTCGATCGGGGTCCCGATCTCCACCCGCTGCCAGATCTCGTCAATCTCCCTGTTTGTCACGGCAATGCAGCCATTGGTCCAATTGAAGCGCCAATGGTTGGAGCCGTAGGCGCTACGCTCCGGCGCCAGACCGTGGATCATGATGTCGCCGCCGACCGATTGGCCGAGGACCCGAGCTACCGCGAGATCGTGTTCGTTGGGATAGGATATCCGCAAGGACCGATGAAACCGGCTCTGTCCATTGAACGCGCTGATGCGATAGCTGCCCTCGGGAGTCCGGCCGTCACCCTGATAGATCTTGGTGCCGACCGGCTGCCAGCCGAGCGCCACGCGGTAGCTGCGCAACATCTCGCCGTCGCGCAACAGGAACAGCCGACGATCGCCCTTCGCGACAACGATTCTGTCGGCCTTGCCCGACGGTGCCGCCGCCAGGGCCGCACCGCCGGAGCCAACCGCCACGCATGCTGCGCCGGCTGCAAAAACGCGCCGCGAGATCAATTTCGGCCCACTACGCTGTGCACCAGACCGTCCCACGCAGTCACGGCCAGCCTTTTATCTGTGCTTCGGCCTTCGAGTCCACGATTCCGCTCACCCGTACGTAGAAGAACGGTTGACCTGCTCATATCTGGTGCAAGGGTGTCACAGTAGCACCGATGTCTTCCCAATTCACGCTGGCCGTGGCGTAGTGTGGTCATGCGTTCTGTTCAGATCCCGGAAGCGACTTACGTCGAGCGCTGCAATCCCGGCGGAAGCGCGCCGGTGCTCCTCCTGTGCGATCACGCCGGGCGTCAGGTGCCCGAGGAACTCGGTCGGCTCGGACTGAGCGAGGAGGCCATGGCGCAGCACATCGGCTGGGATATCGGCGCGGCCGACATGACGCGTGAATTGGCGCGCCTGCTCGATGCCCCGGCGCTGCTGAACCATCTGTCGCGGCTGGTCATCGACCCGAACCGCCGGCCCGGTACCCCGACCTCGATGCCGGAGATCAGCGACGGGTGCGTCGTCCCAGGCAATCAGGATCTGCCGATCCAGACCCAGGTGGATCGGGCGGTGCGCTGGTTCCTGCCCTACCACCGTGCCGTCGCCCGCCGCATCGCGGAGTTCCGGCGAGCCGGCAGAGTACCGGTCATCATCGCGATCCACAGCTTCACGCCGCGCATGAACGGCGTGGACCGGCCGTGGCAGGTGGGCGTGCTGTGGCGCGGCGACCGCCGCCTTTCCGCGCCGGTGCTGGCGGCGCTCGAGGCGCGCGGCGATCTGGTCGTCGGCGACAATCAGCCCTACTCAGGGGTGCGGGAGTTCGGTTTCACGGTCCAGTTCCACGCCCAGCGGACCCGCCTGCCCCACATCATGTTCGAGGTCCGCCAGGACGAGATCGCCGATCACGAACGCGCCGTGCGTTACGCCCGGATCCTGCACGATTCTCTGCATGAGCAGCTGAGCAATCCTGCCCTCTACAGGATCTACGAGGGCGACAATCTCGACCGCGGCGGCGGCCTGATCTCCTGGCGCCATGCCATGGGTGGCTCTCCGCTCGGCTGAGCCCGGGAGACAGCGCGGAACCATTCCCCTCGCCAAAAGCTGAGCTTCAGCTTCGCGGTCCACCGGACGGTCAGGAGGCTCGAATGAGCTCAGCCACTCCGAGCCTGGCGCTCGGCATCGAGGAGGAATATCTCCTGGTCGATCCGCGCTCGGGCGAGCTCCTGGCCAAACAGGATCCGGCTTTCATGCCCGCCTGCCGTGCCCGACTCGGCGAACACGTCACCCACGAGCTTCTGCAGGGCCAGGTCGAGGTCGGCACGCGCGTCTGCCGGGGCGTGAGCGAGGCACGGGCCGAGCTCCATCGTCTCCGCCGCACCGTGGCCGAGGTCGCGGCCGAGCACGGCATGGCGATCCTCGCGTCCTCCACCCATCCCAGCGCCGTCTGGTCGGAGCAGCGGAGCACCGAGAAGGAGCGTTATCAGGCGCTCACCGAAGACTATCAGGTGCTCGCGCGGCGCCAGGTGATCAGCGGCATGCATGTCCACGCCGCGGTCGAGGACGACGACCTGCGCATCGATCTGATGAATCAGGTGAGCTACTTCCTGCCGCACCTTTTGGCCCTGTCGACCAGCTCGCCGTTCTGGAACGGGCACGACACCGGCCTCAAGGCGTACCGTCGTGCGGTTGCCGACGAGCTGCCACGATCCGGATCGCCCGAGCATCTCGAGAGCTGGTGGGACTGGGAGCGCCTGGTCGAGACCCTCGCCCGGACCGGGCTCGTCGAGGACCCCACCATGATCTGGTGGGACGTCCGGCCGTCGGCCAAGCATCCCACGCTCGAGCTGCGCATCACCGACATCTGCACCGAGGTCGAGGACGCGCTCACCATCGCGGCGATCTACCAATCGCTCCTGCGCCATCTCTGGCGGCTGCGAACCCGCAACCAGTGCTGGCGCAGATACCGACGCATCCTGATCGAGGAAAACAAGTGGCGCGCCCAGCGGTGGGGAAGCGAGGCCGAGCTCGCCGACTTCGCGGCCGGGTGCCTGAAGTCGATGAGCGATCTGGTCGAGGAGCTGATCTCACTGCTGCGTGAGGATGCGGCCGAGCTGGGCTGCCTCGCGGAGCTCGAGCGGGCCAGGGAGATCGTTGCCGGCGGGACCAGCGCGGACCATCAGCTCGCGGTTTACCGCGGGGCACTGCGCGAAGGGACGGGGGACGAGCAGGCCCGCGCCGCCGTCGTGCATTGGCTGCGAACTGCCACCCTGCACGGCGTTCCCAGCCTCGGCTAGGCGCCGCGCTCGAGCACCAGCTCGAACGCGCCGTCGCGCTCGCTTTCCTCGATCAGCCGGTGACCGCTCTCGGCACTGTAGAGCCGGAAATCGCCCGGCGCCTTGGGGTCGGTGGCCAGCACCCGCAACCGGTCACCCGGGGCCAGCGCCAGCAGCCGCTTGCGCGCCTTGAGCACCGGCAGGGGACATGACAAGCCGCGGGCATCCAGTGTCTGCTCTGCCGTCATTCCGACCGCCTCTCCTTGTCGCTCGCCCCCCGGCGCTGCACATTGCGCGACGGTAGTGGATCGCGGCGGCGGGCGGTATGCGTGTCTTCGGTGTGGTGGGCTGGAAGAACAATGGCAAGACGACGCTGGTCGAGCGCCTCGTCGCCCACCTCACGGCCGAAGGATACCGGATCTCGACGGTCAAGCACGCCCATCACGAGGTCGATCTCGACCAGCCCGGCAAGGATACTTGGCGCCATCGCCAGGCCGGCGCCGAGGAGGTGGTGCTCGCCACGGCCCGGCGCTGGGCGGTGATCCACGAGCTGCGTGGCGCGTCCGAGCCGGGACTGGACGAGCTGCTGGCGAAGATGACGCCGGTCGATCTGATCCTGGTCGAGGGCTTCAAGCGGTTCTCCCACCCCAAGCTCGAGGTGCATCGGCGCGAGCGCGGCACGCCGCTGCTGGCCGTCGAGGACGCGACCATCGTCGCGGTGGCCACCGACGAGACGCTGCCCGAAATTGCCGTGCCTCAGTTCCCGCTCGACGACATCCCGGCCATCGCCGAGTTCGTCCTGCGGCATGCGGGCTCACGGTGAGACGGCTCGCCGACGACTGTTTCGCCTATGGCGGCGAGCGCATCGCCGTGCGTGCCGCCCAGGAGCTGCTGCGCCAGCGGACCGCTCCGGTGGTCGGGACGGAGCAGGTCGACCTGACGGCTGCGGCCGGCCGCAGCCTCGTCTCGCCACTGGTCGCCCCGCGCGACGTGCCCGCCTTCGACAATGCCGCCGTCGACGGCTACGCCTTCGCGTTCCGGCCGGGCATGGGTGAGAGTGGCACCAGCCTCCGCCGCGCCGAAGGGCGTGCCGCAGCCGGCCACCCCTTTACCGGTCCGCTCGCCGCAGGCGCCGCCGTCCGCATCCTGACCGGGGCGCCAATGCCGGAGGGTACCGACACGGTGGTATTGCAGGAAGAGGCCGACGTCGACGGCGACACCATTCTGGTGCCGCCGGGGCTCGAGCCTGGCGCCAACCGGCGTCGCGCCGGCGAGGATGTCGCCGCGGGCGCACGGCTGCTCGAAGCGGGCACGCTGCTCCGCCCGCAGGAGCTCGGGCTGGCGGTCGAGCTGGGTCTCGCCACGTTGACCGTGCACGCATCGTTGCGGGTGGGGCTGTTCTCCAGTGGCGACGAGCTGGTGCAGGCCGGAGCCAGCCTCGGGCATGGCCAGGTATTCGACGCCAACCGCCCGATCCTCGCCGCCTTGCTGCGCGGCCTGCCGGTCATCGTGACCGACCTCGGTGTCCTGCCGGACGAGGAAGAGGCTGTGCGCTGCGCCCTCCTCGATGCCGGCGCCGAGCATGATGTCGTGCTCACCTCCGGCGGCGCCTCGCGCGGCGACGAGGACCATATCGTCCGCACCGTGCAGGCCCTGGGGCGACTCGATTTCTGGCAGATCGCGATGAAGCCTGGCCGGCCCCTCGCATTCGGCCGCCTCGGCAAGGCAGTGTTCATCGGCCTGCCCGGCAATCCGGTCGCCACCATGGTCTGTTTCCTGCTGTTCGCCCGCCCGGTGCTGCGCCGGCTCGCCGGCTTCGCCTGGGAGGTTCCGGCGGGGCTGCCCCTGCCCGCCGGCTTCGCGATGACCAAACGTCCGGGCCGCAGCGAGTATCTGCGCGGTCGACTGCGGCACGACGCGAACGGTCCGACCGCGGAGCGGATCGCGCGCGAGGGGTCGGGCATGCTCACCTCGATGGTGGCGGCGCAGGGCCTGATCGAGCTGGACGACGCGCGCGAGTCCGTTCAGGAGGGCGATCTGGTTCCCTGGCTCGGCTTTGCCGAGCTCGGCATTCCCGTCTGACCGGAACATTCGGCATGGATCGTTTCGACGTCGTCATCGTCGGCGCCGGCATGGCCGGCGCGTCACTCGCCTGGCATCTGGCGCCGCATCGGCGCGTCCTGCTGCTCGAGCGCGAGAGCCAGCCGGGCTATCACAGCACCGGCCGGTCGGCCGCGACCCTGCACAGCTCCTACGGCAACCGCACGATCAGGGCGCTGACCGCGGCATCGGCACCCTTCTACCGCGAGCCGCCAGCGGACTTCTCGCAGAGCCCCCTCGCCCGCCCGCTGGGCATCATGGTGCTCGCCCGCGAGGACCAGCTCGACCTGCTGCGCGAGGAGACCGGCCACGCCCGCGCCTTCGTGCCAGCGGTCGAGACCTGGAACCGCGACCAGTGCCTCGCGCGGGTCCCGATCCTGCGGCCGGAGCAGATCGGGGCAGCGATGTTCGACCCGACCATGCTCGACCTCGACGTCGCCGCGATCCACGCCGGGTTCCTGCGTGGCGCCCGTGCTCGAGGGGTCGAGCTGCGCTGCTCGGCCGAGTTCGTCACGGCCGCTCGGCATGGCGATGGCTGGCATCTCGCGACGCGTCAGGGGGAGATCGGATGCGACGTCCTCGTCGACGCTGCAGGGGCCTGGGCCGATGGCATGGCCGAGGCCGTGGGCCTGGCGCCACTTGGCATCCAGCCGCTACGCCGGACCGCGATCATCGTCCAGGCGCCGGGCAATGTCGCCTCCTGGCCGATGATCGGCGACATTGCCGAGGAGTGGTACGTCAAGCCGGATGCGGGCCGCCTGCTCTGCTCGCCCGCCGACGAGACGCCGACCCCGCCCTGCGACGCGCAGCCCGAGGAGCTCGACGTCGCGATCTGCGTCGACCGGATCGAGACCGCGTTCGACCTTTCCGTCCGGCGCATCGAGAGCCGTTGGGCCGGCCTGCGCAGCTTCGCGCCGGACCGCACGCCGGTCGCCGGCTTCGATCCTCGCGCTCCGGGCTTCTTCTGGCTGGCCGGCCAGGGCGGCTACGGCATCCAGACCGCACCGGCACTGGCGGCCCTGTCCGCCGCGCTGATCTGCGACGAGCCCGCGCCGGACGGTCTCGAGGCCATCGATCCCGCCGCCCTGTCGCCGGCGCGGCTGCTGCCCGAAGCGGCGTAGCCTGCTTCAGCGGGCGTCGTGGAAGATCAGCCCGAGGGTATGGCGCCGACCGCTCCGCACCCGGCTGACGCCGTGGCGCATCCGCACCCGATAGGTTCCGTGCGTGCCCCGAACCGGGCGCTCGTTGACCGGGAAGACCACCGCGTCCCCCTGGCGGAGCGGCACCACCTCCACCCGCGACTGCTGCCTCGGCCGCTGCTCGGTCAGCACGAACTCGCCGCCGGTGAAACCCTCTCCCGGGGCTGAGAGCAGCACGGCGACCTGGAAGGGGAAGACGTGCTCGCCATGGAGATCCTGGTGGAGGCAGTTGAAGTCGCCGGGCCCGTACTGCAGCAGGAGAGGCGTCGGTCTCACCTGCCCGGCGGCGTGGCAGCGCGCAAGGAACTCGTCCAGCGTGTCGGGATAGCTTGCCGCACCGCTCCAGCGGTTGGCGACGGCCGCCAGGGGCCGGTAGAGCGCTTCACGCAAGCCTGCCACGGGCTCCGGCAATGGGTAGCCGAAGTACTGATACTCGCCGCGCCCGAAGCCGTGCCGGGCCATCACGATCCGGCTGCGGAAATGCCCGGGCGCGGCATAGAGCGCCGCCAGCTCCCGGCAGGCCTCCTTCGCGAGCAATTCCTCGATCACGGCGCAGCCGAGCTCGTCGAGACCCGCCGCCACGCCGGCCCAGTCGACCGCGCTCATGGGCCCACCGCGGCGGTGCCGGGCGCGCAGTCGCCGAGCCGTCGGCCGACCTGATGCTCGCTCAAGGTCATGTTCTTGCCGCCGAGCAGCATCGCGACCTCACCACGAAACCCGTCCGCCGACAGCTGGTACCGGGCCAGCGCCCGAGCGGAATCGCGGCCGGGACAGACGATCCGGTATCGCAGTTGCGTGGCCGAGCGCTCGAGATCGCGGGCCTCGCAGCCAGTGAAGGGGTTGTTGGGGCTGAGGATCGGCACCGGCAGCTGCCCCGATTCGCCGCCGAGACACAGGATGCGGGTTCCCTCCCAGGAAGGCCCGCTGACGTTGGGAATCTGCAGGGCCGCCTTGACGGAAAAAGAGCCTCGCAACTGGGCCTCGCCGGCGTGGGTCTCGGAGACGAACCATAGGAGAAGGGCCATGGCGGCCTTGATCGCACGCATCGCTTGCTCCGGAGTGTGGCGCGGAACGTCACCGCCACCGACGCCGCAGGATCGTCAGTGACCGCCGCCCCGCAATCCGGATCTTGCGTCGGTGCGCTACTCCTGCTTCGGCTCGGCCGGGCGGGCAGGGTCGAGCAGGCGGTGCAGATGAACGATGAAATAGCGCATATGGGCGTTGTCGATCGTCGCCTGCGCCTTGCCCCGCCAAGCCTTCAGGGCCTCGGCATAGTTCGGGTACAGCCCGACGATGTCCACCTTGGCGAGATCGGCGAACTCGGTCGAGGTCGGATCCTTGAGCTCGCCGCCGATCACCAGATGCAGAAGCTGCTTCGCCACCGGAACCCTCCGTCGCCCACGCGCCGTCGATAGCGTACCCCGACGGTCGAGGATAGCCGCGCGCCGCGGAGAACATGGCGCGGATCAAAGCGTTGCGACTGGCTAGCCGGTGCATTCTGTGCTCTTTCGTGCCGCCGGGTCGGCAAGGATTGCACTGCGAGGACGGACGTGGGCGATATCGGGCAGGCTTTCGCGCTGGCGTCCGGGATGATCGTCTCGGGTGACCCGGTGCTGACACAGATCGTCCTGCTGTCGCTGCGGGTGAGCCTGGTCGCGGTCGCGCTCGCCTGCCTGATCGGCATGCCGCTGGGCGCGGTCCTGGCCATCGCGCGCTTTCCCGGACGCGGCGGACTGGTCGTGCTGGTCAATGCGATGATGGGCCTGCCGCCCGTCGTGGTCGGCCTTGTGGTCTATCTGCTGCTCTCCAGCTCCGGCCCACTCGGAGTGCTTCAGCTCCTCTATACGCCCGCCGCCATGATCATGGCGCAGACGATCCTGGTGACACCGATCGTCGCGGCCCTGGCGCGACAGGTGATCGAGGACCTCCACGGCGAGTATGCCGAGCAGCTGCGTTCGTTCGGCGTCGGGCCGGCGGGCACGGTGATGACGCTGCTCTGGGACGGCCGCTACAGCCTGATGACCGCTGCGCTCGCCGGGTTCGGACGTGCCATCGCCGAAGTGGGTGCGGTGATCATCGTCGGCGGCAACATCAACCACGTCACTCGCGTGATGACGACGACGATCGCGCTCGAGACGTCACGTGGAAACCTGGCGCTGGCGCTCGCCCTGGGCCTGATCCTGATCAGCCTCGCCATCGTCGTGAATGCCGGCGTGCTGGCCTTGCGCCGCAGCGCGGTCCGCTCGGCCTATGCCTGAGCCGTCCCGCCGGCTGAACCTGGTCGAGCCGCCGCCCGTGCCGAGCTCGATCCTGCCGATGCGGGCGCAAGGTCTCGTCTACGAGATCGGTGGCCGGCGACTGATCGACGGGATCGACCTCGTCCTGACCGCCGGACGGCGGACGGTCGTGATCGGCCCCAACGGCGCCGGCAAGAGCCTCATCCTGCGGCTCCTGCACGGGCTGATCGAGCCCACGGCGGGGACGATCCGCTGGCGTGACCGCGCCATGGATCGCGAGGTTCGCCTCCGCCAGGCGATGGTGTTCCAGAGGCCGGTGCTCCTGCGCCGGAGCGTCAAGGAGAATCTCGACTATGTGCTGCGCACGCGCGGCGTGCCTGCCTGGGACCGGGCGTTGCGCGTTGGCGGAGCTTTGCGCCTCGGCCGGCTCGGCCACCTTGCCCGCAGCCCCGCCCGCGTCCTCTCGGGCGGCGAACAGCAGCGGCTCGCGCTGGCACG
This sequence comes from Geminicoccaceae bacterium, assembly GCA_050246385.1. Lineage (GTDB taxonomy): Bacteria > Pseudomonadota > Alphaproteobacteria > Geminicoccales > Geminicoccaceae > Benzoatithermus. The sequence goes on along the minus strand of JBFWWD010000180.1, from coordinate 584 downwards.
CGCCCTGATGGTCGAGCCGGAGATCCTGTTTCTCGACGAGCCATCGGCCAGCCTCGATCCCGCCTCAACCCTGGCCGTGGAGGAGCTGGTCGCAGCCGCCCACGCCCGCGGCACCTCGATCGTCCTGGTGACGCACGATGTCGGCCAGGCCCGACGTCTCGCGGACGAGGTGATCTTCGTCCATCACGGCCGGATCGCCGAGCAGACGCCGGCCGAGCAGTTCTTTCGCCAACCGGCCAGCGGACCGGCCCGTGCCTATCTCGCCGGCCAGATCGTCATCTGATCAAGGGAAGGAAATAAGTCATGCTGCGCCGTCTCGTCCTCGCCTCCCTGTTGTCCCTCGCCCTGCTTCCCGCAGCGGCCCGCGCCGCGGACAAGTTCATCGTCGTCCAGTCGACCACCTCGACCGAGCAGTCCGGACTGTTCGGTCATCTGCTGCCGATGTTCACGGACAAGTCCGGAATCGAGGTCCGCGTCGTCGCGGTCGGCACGGGTCAGGCGATCAAGAACGCGCGCAACGGCGACGGCGACGTGCTGTTCGTCCACTCCAAGCCCGACGAGGAGAAGTTCGTGGCCGACGGCGA
>JBFWWD010000179.1:0-12360 GCA_050246385.1 Geminicoccaceae bacterium | reverse complement strand
TTGGCGGCTTGGAGATCGCCCTGCAGCCTCTGCAGATCGCTCCGGCTCGTCGTGAGCTGGTCCGCGAGCGACGCCTCGTCCGCCTCGAGGGCCTCGTTGCCCGCCACCAGCTCCCGGGCGGCACTGGTCAGCGCCGCGATCTGCTTGTCTCTTTCGGCCAGCTCCCGCTCGGCGGAGCTCAGGTCGTTGCGGACCGCCAGCAGTTCGCTTCTCCCCTGTTGGACCTCATGCTGCAGCCCGTCGGTGCTGGCATTGCTCGTCGCGAGCTGCTCCGAGAGCGATTTCTTGTCCGCTTCCAGAGCCTCGGCGCTGGCGACCAGCTCCCGGCCGGCATTGGCCAGAGCCTGGATCTGCTTGTCCTTCTCGGCGGCCTCGCGCTGGGCGGACGTGGCATCGTTGCGCGCGGCGAGCAGCTCCTTGCGCTGCTTGTCCAGGCTCGCCTCCACCTCGCCCAGCTTCGTCTCCTGGGCCGCGGCGGTTGCGGCGACCGATTCCGCCTGCTCGGAGAGGGTGCGCTGCGCGTCGTTCTTGGCGGCCAGCTCATCACGCAGGCCTTGCAGCTGCTGCTCCAGATCCTGGGCCCTCGCTTCGGCCGCCGACCGGTTGTCTTGCGCGGTGCGCAGGCTCGCGTCGCGCGCCGCGGTTGCGTTCTGGGCCTCCTGCACGGCCGCTTGGCTCTTCGCCAGCTGGGCCCGCAGATCGTCCAGCTCGCCCCGCTGCGCGTTCACTTGTTCGGTGAGCGAGCGGACGGTGTCCTGCAGGCCGGTCAGGGCGCCTGGATCGGCCGGCGGGCTGGAATCCTGCGCGCGAACGATCCATGGCGTGATCATGAGCGACGCGGCGAGTGCCGCCGTGGCGGCTCGGTTTGCCTTGAGCACGAGATCCCCCTCAGTTTCTGTCGTCAAAGCCGCGCCAGCCGATCCGTCAGCAGCGCGAAGAAGCCCTCGTCGTCGACGTCGTTGATGACCAGAGCGTTGGCCGGGCTCGGCGAGCGGCACCACCAGTCGACGACGGTCCGCCCCGAGGTGTGCGTGCCTTCGGTCTCGACCTCGACACGCCGCCGCTGGCCGCGGAACAGCTCCGGTCGCAGCAGGTAAGCGATGACGCAGGGGTCATGCAACGGTGCGCCCGGTATATGATAGCGCTCTTTGTCGTAGCGGTTGAAGAAGTCGAGCAGGCCTGCGCAAGCCTGCGCGACCGGCGTGCCGATCGCGTTGATGCGGACAAGCCGCTCGTCCGTCACCAGCGCCTTGTGGGTCACGTCGAGGCCGAGCATCACGATCGGGGCTCCGCTCTCGAAGACGACGCGTGCGGCATGCGGATCGACGAAGATGTTGAACTCCGCGGCCGCGGTCACGTTGCCCAGCTCCATGGAGCCGCCCATCAGGACGATCTCCTTCAACCGGGACGCGATCTCTGGCTGCTTGACGATCGCCAGCGCCACGTTGGTGAGCGGACCGATCGGGCACAGAGTCACGGTTCCGGCGGGTTGCCGCATGATCTCGTCGACGATGACGTCGACGGCATGACCTTCGGCGACGCAGGCAGTGGGCTCGGGCAGCGTCGCGCCGTCGAGCCCCGACTTGCCGTGAACATATTCCGCCGTCTCGAGCGGGCGCAGAATCGGCCGCGGACAGCCGCCATGGACGGGAATGTCCGGCCGTCCGGCGAGTGCCAGCACCCGCAGGGCGTTCTGCGTCGTCAGCGTCAGGCCGACATTGCCGGCGACCGTCGTGATCGCCGCGATCTCGATCTCCTCGGCCGATGCGAGGGCGAGCAGGATGGCGACCGCGTCGTCCTGGCCCGGGTCGCAGTCGAGGATGATGCGGTGCTGGGGCATCTCAGCCTTCGGTGAGCTTGAACTCGATCCGCCGATTGCGCCGGTAGGCGATCTCGTCGTCGGCGGGGTCGATGGGCCGGTACTCCCCGAATCCCGCCGCGGCAAGATGCTCTGGCGGGATGCCCTGCGCCACCAGGAACTGGATCACCGAGATCGCACGTGCGGTGGAAAGCTCCCAGTTGGAGTGGAACGTGCTGTCCCGGATCGGCTGCTTGTCGGTGTGCCCGTCGACCCGCAGCACCCAGTCGAGCTGGGGCGGGATCCGGCTCGCCACGTCCTGAAGCGTCCGCGCGAGGGCACGCAGCTCCGCCTGCCCCTCCGGATCGAGCCGTGCCGAGCCCGAATCGAACAGCAACTCGGACTGGAACACGAACCGGTCGCCCACCACGCGCAGGTCCGGGCGGTCGCCGAGAGCCTGCTTGAGCTGCCCGAAGAATTCCGAGCGATACTGCTCCAGTTCCTCGACGCGGTGTGCCAGCACCGCGTTCAGCCGGCTGTCGAGACCGTCGATCTGCTCGCGCTGACGGTCGACCGTCGTCTCTGCCGCGGTGAGCTGATCGTTGAGCTCGGTCACGTTTTGGCCCAGCGATTCCACCTGCCGCAGCAACGCCGCCGCCACCCCCCGGGCGCTGGCGATCTCGACCGCCGCTTTGTGTTTCGCCTCCTCGGCCGCAGCCCGGGCACCGGCCAGATCACGAGCGAGCTGCTGTCGCTCGGCCTCCTGCTGCGCCACGCGTCGTCGCAGCGCCTCGGCCGCCGAGGCCGCGCCGGTGAGCTCCTCCTGGGATTTCCCGGCAGCGGCCTCCATTGCGGCGATCTTGCCCTGCAGGACAGTCTCGCGCTCGGAGGCGGCCTGAAGGCTGTCGGCCAGGGTGCGCATCTGCGCCTCGAGCGAGGCCGTCTCCGCCGCCGCCTGCTGCCTCTCCTGCTCGGTCGTCTCCTGAGCAGCGGCGAGAGCCTGCCTGAGCTGCTCCGCCTCGCTACCCCGCCGTGCCGCCAATGCGCCGCTCTCGGCGACGCCGGCCTGCAGCTCTGCCACCCGTTGTCGCAGCGCCTCGGCTTCCGCGGCCCTGACCCTGAGCTCCTCCTGGGATTTTCCAGCAGTGGCTTCGATCGCGGCCACCTTGCTCTGCAGGGTCGTCTCGCGTTTCGAGGCGGCGTCGAGGCGGACAGCGAGCGCGTTCAGTTGCGCCTTGAGCGAGGTCGCCTCCGCGGTTGCCCCGTCCTTCGTCTTTGTGATCGTTTCCTCAGCGGTGGCGAGGGCGCGCTCGAGCTCGTCCACCGCGCTGCCGCGCTTCGCCGCCAGCGTGCTGCTCTCTCCGAGGCTGGCCTCGAGTTCCGCGACCCGTCGTTGCAGCGTCTCGGCTTCGGCGGCCTTGGTCGTGAGCTCGTCTTGGGACTTCGCCGCGGTGGCCTCTATGGCGGCGACCTTGGTCTGCAGCGTCGCCTCGCGCTCCGACGCGGCGCGAAGGTTCTCGATCAGGGTGCTCAGCTGCGTCTCCAGGGACGCCATCGCCTCGCCGCGAGCGCCGACCTCGCCGCGCAGCTTGTCGCGGTCGGCGCTGAGGTCCTGTACCTTGTCGGCAAGGGTGGCCGCCTCACCGCGCAGCGCATCGTAGGTCTTGCCGGTGCCCGCGATCTCCCCCGTGGCCTGCTCCACCTGTCGCTGCAGGAACTGCAGCGCCTGATCGCGCTCCGAGGCTGCCGAGCCGAGACGGTCGAGCTTCTCCTGCATGCGCCGGATGGTGGCCTGAACCTCGTCGAAGGAAGGTGTGGCGACCTCCGTGCCGGGCGACTGGGCCGAGACCGGCCACGGCCACATCAGGGCGAGCGCGACGGCGAATGCGGGATGGGGGCGAGGCATGGCGTCGGGTTTCTGTTGCTCCCTTGGGCTCGACCATAGCGAGGTCGGCCGCGAGCACCAGACCGCTTGCGCTCATTCGCGATTGCCGCCTGGGGTCCCCGGTCCTAGCTTCCCCGTCAGTGGGCCCGCTCCAGGGCCGCATATGCCTCTTCGTCGCGGAGGAACCGCAATGCGCAGACGGACACTGGCCGCGATCTTCGCTGCATCCGCCCTGTCGCTCGGAATGTTCGGCACCGCATCGGCCGCGCGCGCCGAGATGGTCTACCGCATGGCGACCATGGGCGAGCCGAAGACCCTTGATCCACACGGCGTGTCCGGGACGTGGGAAAACTTCATCGTCGGCGACACCTTCATGGGCCTGTTGACGGACGCCGCCGACGCGACCCCGATCGCAGGCGCCGCCGAGAGCTGGACGATCAGCGACGACGGCCTGACCTACACCTTCAAGATCCGGGACCACAAATGGTCCGACGGCACGCCGGTCACCGCCGAGGACTTCGTCTACAGCTGGCGGCGCCTGCTCGACCCGGCGACTGCCGCCGAGTACGCGTCGATCATGTACCCGGTGAAGAATGCGGAGAAGATCAATTCGGGTGAGATGAAGGATCTGACCCAGTTGGGTGTACGAGCGATTGACGACAAGACGCTCGAGGTTACGCTCGAAAATCCGACCGGCTATTTTCTCGAGTTGCTTACGCACTACACGTCGTTCCCGGTGCCTAAGCACGTGATCGACAAATTCGGCGCCGACTGGGTGAAGCCGGGCAATCTCGTCGGCAACGGAGCCTATCGGGTCATCGAATGGACGCCCAACGCGCGGATCGTATCCGAAAAGAACCCCAACTTCTATGATGCAGAAAACGTCAAGATCGACAAGATCATCTATTATCCAGATGAAGATAGAAACGAGCTTTCCAAGCGGTTCCGAGCCGGTGAGATCGACTTTGTCGACGAATTCGCCTCGGAGCAGATCGATTTCTTGAGGCGAGAGCTACCCAACGAGACGCGGATACATCCCTATCTGGGAGTTTATTACTATCCGATCAACGTCAAGAAGGCTCCGTTCGACAATCCGAAGGTGCGCCGCGCCCTCACCCTGGCGATCGATCGCGCCATCATGACGGACAAGGTCCTCAAGACCGGAGAGCTGCCGGCCTTCGGTGTCGTGCCGCCTGGCACGGGCGAGTACGGTCAGCCCTATGAGCCGGAATGGGCCAAGCTGCCCCTTGCCGAGCGCCAGCAAATGGCCAGGACGCTTCTGGAAGAGGCCGGTTTTGGTCCGGACAACCCGTTGCGCTTCGAGCTCTCATACAACACGTCCGAGGACCACAAGCGGATCGCCGTCGCGGCACAGGCGATGTGGAAGGCGATCGGCGTTCAAGCCGAGCTGGTCAACCGCGAGATCAAGGTGCACTACGACGAACTGAAGCAGCACAATTTCGACATCGCCCGCGCCGGCTGGATTGCCGACTACAACGATCCGCAGAATTTCCTTTATCTGATGGAGACACGGACCGGGCCAAACAACTACAGCCAATACAGCAATCCGGAATTCGATCGACTGATGCTGGAGCAGGGCGCGTCCCGCGATCAGGCGCAACGGATGGCGCTGATGCATCAGGCCGAGAAGATTGCCATCGATGACGACGTATGGATCTCCATCTACTACTATGTATCGAAGTCACTGGTGTCCCAGAAACTGCAGGGATACGTCGACAATACCAAGCACATCCACCGCACGCGTTGGATGGCTCTCGAAGGCTAGGCCATGGGCCGGCACTTGGCGCGTCGGCTGGCCATTGGCGTGCCGACGCTGCTGATCATCATCACGCTCAGCTTTTACATGATGCGCCTGGCACCAGGTGGGCCGTTCGACCAGGAGCGGCCGATTCCGCCCGAAATCCTGCGCAACATCGAGCGGGTCTACCATCTCGACGAGCCGCTCTGGCAGCAATATCTGCGGTATCTCGGTGGCGTCGTCCGCGGCGATCTCGGCCCATCCTACCGCACCAAGGACTTCACGGTCGGCGAGCTGCTGCTCGAAGGAGCGCCGGCGAGCCTGAAGGTCGGCGGCTTCGCCGTCCTCCTGGCTCTCGCCCTGGGCCTGGCAGCCGGCATCGTCGCAGCCCTCCGCCACAATAGCTGGGCCGACTACGGCGTCATGTCGTTGGCGATGGTGGGTATCGCCATTCCGAGCTTCGTCATGGCGCCGCTCCTGACGCTGATCTTCGGCGTGTATCTCGGCTGGTTGCCGGCAGGGGGATGGGGTGGCGGTGCGCCCCTGTTCCTGATCCTCCCGGTGCTCTCCCTCGCTCTGCCCGAGGTCGCTCGCATCGCGCGGCTCACCCGCGGTGCCATGATCGAGCAGCTGAACGCCCATCATGTCCGCACCGCCCGCGCCAAGGGTCTGCGAGAGCGGCTGGTCGTGCTCAGGCATGCGCTGCCTGGTGCCATGCTCCCGGTCGTGTCCTATCTCGGCCCGATGATCGCCGCATTGCTCACCGGGTCGGTGGTGATCGAGACAATCTTCAGCATCCCGGGCATCGGTCGCTATTTCGTGCAGGGAGCCCTCAACCGGGACTATACGGTCGTGATGGGGGTCGTGATCGTCTACGCCGCGCTGATCATCCTGCTGAATATTCTCGTGGATCTGGTCTATGGCCTCCTCGATCCCAAGGTGAGGCACGACTGACATGGCCGCCACTGCCGAGGCCGAACTGCTGGCTCGCGGAGGCGAGGTCCAAGGTCGATCGTTGTGGCAGGACGCCCGTCGGCGCCTGTTCCGGAACAAGGCCGCCGTCGTCTCCATGGTGCTGCTGGCGCTGATCGCGCTCGGGGCGATCTTCGCACCCTGGCTCAGTCCGCATCCCTTCGACGAGATCTACTGGGACCGGATCGGCATGCCGCCGGACTATGCCAACGCCCATTGGTTCGGCACCGACAATAACGGCCGCGACCTGTTCGTGCGGGTGCTGTACGGCGCGCGGGTCTCGCTCGCGGTGGGCGTGTCGGCAACCCTCGTCAGCCTCGTCATCGGAGTCGTCTACGGCGCCGTTTCCGGGTTCCTCGGCGGCAAGACCGACGAGATGATGATGCGCATCGTCGACATCCTCTACTCGCTGCCGTTCATGTTCTTCGTCATCATCCTGATGGTGGTGTTCGGGCGGAACATCATCCTGCTGTTCGTGGCGCTCGGCGCCGTGCAGTGGCTGACCATGGCGCTGATCGTCCGCGGTCAGACCTTGTCGGTGAAACGCAAGGAGTTCATCGAGGCGGCGCATGCCGCGGGCGTCTCGAACTGGCGCATCGTGCTCCGCCACATCATCCCGAACGTGCTCGGTCCGGTGATCGTCTACGTCACGCTGACCGTGCCCGAGGTGATCATGACCGAGAGCTTCCTCTCGTTCCTCGGCCTCGGTGTGCAGGAGCCGTACACCTCATGGGGCGTCCTCATCTCCGAGGGTGCCGGCCAGATGGAGAGCGCGCCCTGGATGCTGATCTATCCCGCGATCTTCCTCGGCGTCACCCTGTTCTGCTTCAACTTCATCGGCGACGGCCTGCGCGATGCGCTCGATCCCAAGGATCGCTAGACCGGTCACTGCTTCTGGACTAGACTTAGCTAAGTCCAGGAGGGGATCATGCGCACGGTGAACGTCCATGCAGCCAAGACTCACCTCTCCAGCCTGCTCGACGCAGTTTTGCGGGGGGAGGAGGTGATCATTGCCAAAGCGGGGAAGCCGGTGGCACGGATCATACCGATCGAGCCGGTAAAGCGGCGCCGCAAGCCCGGCCTTCTGCGCGGCAAGGCCTGGGCTGCGCCGGACGCCTGGGAACCGGATCCTGAGCTTGAGCGCCTGTTCTACGAGGGTGATCCTCGCTTTCCGTCCGTGCTCGACGAGGTTACCAAGGACCGCTCTGCGGTTAGGGGGCGCGAAGGCGAATGAGGCTGCTGCTCGATTCAAATGCATTGTTTTGGTATGTCATCGAGCCAGAGGCATTGAGCGCACAAGCATTTGCAACGATCGACGATCCGGATAGCGAGGTCTACTTCAGTGCAGTCAATCTATGGGAGCTCGCCATCAAGCGTGCAAAGGGAAAGCTCGAGTTCGACGACTCGCAGATGCTTGAGGCGATCGAGGAGCAGAGCTTCCTCGAGCTGCCCGTGACAAGCCGCCATGGCCTCGAAGCTGCTGCACTCCCGCCCTATCACGCCGATCCCTTCGACCGCATGCTCATCGCCCAGGCGCGCCTGGAAGGCCTCACTCTGGTGACCAGCGACCGACAGTTCTCGCGGTACCGGGTGCTGCTCATGGAAGCTTAGATGACCGCCGTGCTCGAGGTCGACAGTCTGACCACCCGATTCACCACACCGGATGGGGAAGTCCTGGCGGCAGACGCCGTGGGCTTCGCGATCGGCGAGGGCGAGAGCCTGGGCGTGGTCGGCGAGAGCGGCTCGGGCAAGACCCAGATCTTCCTCTCGATCATGGGGCTGCTCGCCAAGAACGGCCGCTCGACCGGGTCCGCAAGGTATCGTGGCGCGGAGATCCTGAATCTGCCGGCGCGCCGGCTGAACAGGATCCGCGGCGACGAGATGGCGATGATCTTCCAGGACCCGATGACCTCGCTCAATCCCTACCTGTCGATCGCCCGGCAGATGACCGAGGTCCTGCGCGAGCACAAGGGCATCGACGAGGCCGAGGCTCGCGGCCGCGGCATCGCCATGCTCGAGCTGGTCGGCATTCCCGGGGCTGCGGCGCGCTTCGACATGTACCCGCACGAGTTCTCGGGCGGCATGCGGCAGCGGGTGATGATCGCCATGGCGCTGCTGTGCGAGCCCGCCCTGCTGATCGCCGACGAGCCGACGACGGCGCTCGACGTCACGGTGCAGGCCCAGATCCTGGAGCTGCTGGCGCGGCTCAAGCGCGAGCTGGGGATGGCGATCGCCCTGATCACCCACGATCTCGGCGTCGTCGCCGGGATGTGCGAGCGGGTGATGGTGATGTATGCGGGCCGGGTCGTCGAGATCGCGGACGTGGGCGATCTCTTCGGCGATCCGCGGCATCCCTACACCGAGGGTCTCCTGCGCTCGATGCCGCGCCTCGACGAGGTGACGGCGACCGAACTGGCCACCATCCCCGGCCAGCCGCCGAACCTGCAATCCTTGCCGCCGGGCTGCGTGTTCGCCGAGCGCTGCCCTCACGTGTTCGACCGCTGCCGGTCGGAGCGACCTCTTCTCGCCCCCTGCGGCCCGAGCCGGGCCAAGGCCTGCCATCTGGAGCATCTGTCGTGAGCGCGCCGATCCTGAGCGTGCGCGATCTCAAGGTGCATTTCCCCATCCCGGCAGGCGGCATGCTGCGGCGGCGCTTTCTGCCCCTCAAGGCGGTGGACGGTGTCTCCTTCGATCTCGCGCCAGGCGAGACCCTGGGCATTGTCGGCGAATCCGGCTGCGGCAAGTCGACGCTCGGCCGGGCCGTGCTGCAGCTCATTCCCCCGAGCGGTGGTCAGGTCATCTGGCTGGGCGAGAACCTCGCCGGCCGCGCTTCGGGCGCGATGCGCCGCTACCGGCGGGACCTGCAGATCATCTTCCAGGATCCACTCGCGAGCCTCGATCCGCGCATGCCGGTCGGACAGTCGATCGCCGAGCCGCTGGTCACGCACGAACCCGGCCTGGGCCAGGCCGAGGTCAAGGCGCGCGTACAGGAGATGATGCGGGCGGTGGGCCTGCTGCCGCAGATGCTGAACCGCTATCCGCACGAATTCTCGGGCGGCCAATGTCAGCGGATCGGCATCGCCCGAGCGATGATCCTGCGGCCGAAGCTGATCGTCTGCGATGAGCCGGTCTCGGCCCTGGATGTCTCGATCCAGGCCCAGATCGTCAACCTTCTGATGGGATTGCAGCGGCAGTTCGGCCTGTCGTTGGTCTTCATCAGCCACAATCTCGCCGTCGTCCGTCACATCTGCCATCGGATCATGGTGCTCTATCTCGGCCGGATGGCCGAGATCGCGCCGCGGGACGAGATCTACCGCCGGCCGCGCCATCCCTACACCCAGGCCCTGATCTCGGCGGTGCCGATCCCGGACCCGGCGCTCGAGCGATCGCGCCGGCGCATTGTGCTGAAAGGCGAGCTGCCTTCGCCTCTCAGACCGCCGTCGGGCTGCGTGTTCCGCACCCGCTGTCCTCGGGCGACCGAGATCTGCGCCGAGGTCGTGCCCGCCGTGGAGACGGTGGTGCGCGAGCACGATGTCGCCTGCCATCACTGGCGCGATACCTGAGGCGGGAAGGAGTGGGCATGGCCGAAGGACTGTTTCTCGCGCCATCCGATGGATTGCGGATTCTTCTCGCGGACCTCGGCATCGAGCAGCGCGTTCTGGCACCGGCCGCCGCCACCGATGGGCAGCTCGCGATGCTCGAGGAGACCACACAACCGGGCAAGGGCCCGCCACTGCACGTCCACCACCGGCAGACCGAGCTGTTCCGGTTCGTGGAGGGTGAGTACGAGCTGGTGGTGGGAGGGCGGCGCTACGTTGCTGCAGCCGGAGCCTCGGCGATCGTTCCGCCCGGCGTAACGCATGCGTTCCGCAACATCGGCCCGACGCCGGCGCGGCTGCTGTTCGTCCTGACGCCCGCGCTGCAGGGCGAGGCGTTCTTTTCCGAGCTCGCCGCCGCAATGACGCACGGCAGACCCGATCCGGCAAGGTTGGCCGAGCTCGCCCAGCGGCATGGCGCCGAGATCGTCGGGCCTCCGCTGGGCGGCTGATCGGCCCGCGATCAGGCCGGGGCCTGGGCCCAGGCCTCGAGCTTGGCGATCATCGCATCGAGCGCCGGCTTGATCGATTCGGCACCGGACACCGCACCGACCTTGGCGGTCAGCTCCTTGAGCGACGGCAAGGCGGCACTGACGAGGCTGGCCAGTGCCTTCCTGCCCTCGGCGGGCAGCTGGTCGACCTGGGCGGTCATGCCGTCGACCTTGACCTTCAGCTCGTCGAGGTTGGGCAGGGCGGCGTCGGCCGTCGCCTTGTCCGTGATGCCGCCGAGCGTCGTGCTGACCTTGTCCAGCATCCCCTTCAGCTCGGTGCCGAGATCGACCCCGCCGACCACCAGGGAGGCTGCTTGATTCGCCGCGTCGCCGGCGGCCTGCACCGCCTGACCCGCTGCCTGCTGCGCGGCATCGGCGGCCTGCTTGGCGGCGTCGGCCGCCTGCGTCGCCGCCTCACTGGCGGTCTCGGCGGCCTGCTCGACCGCCTGCTGCGCCGTCTGATCCTGGTACATGCGGTAACCGAAGAAGGCGATCACCGCCACGACGACTGCGACCAACAGGACCCGCATGACGAATTCCCTTTCTTGGGTGCTCCGAGCGTGGCCTTGGTGGCACCGAGTGAGGGCGGCCGCAAGCGCCATCGGGGCGCGATCATGAACGGCTCTGCAATCGCGATGCGAGAGACACGGTCGGTTCTGCGTGCCGATCGGGAAGGAGTGAGCCATGCGCTATCGGCTGGACGGCACCGGCCTCGAGACCGAGAACGACGACTGGTGGATAGCGCCGACCGCGGTCGTGATCGGCAAGGTGCGGCTGGAGGCCGACGCCTCGGTCTGGTGGGGCGCCGTGCTGCGCGGCGACAACGAGCCGATCATCGTCGGGCGCGGCAGCAATGTGCAGGACGGGACCGTCTGTCACACCGACCCCGGCACGCCGTTGGTGATCGGCCCGCACGTCACGATCGGCCACATGGCCATGCTGCACGGCTGCGAGATCGGCGAGGGCAGCCTGATCGGGATCGGTGCGGTCGTCCTGAACGGCGCACGCGTGGGCAGGAACTGCCTGATCGCGGCCAAGGCGCTGATCGGCGAGAACAAGGTGATACCGGACAATTCCGTGGTGATGGGAGTGCCCGGCAAGGTGGTCGGCGAGGTGCGCCCGGAGCAGGCCGAGCGCATGCGTCGTGGCAGCATGCGCTACGTCGCGAACTGGCGCCGCTACCGCGACGGCCTGGCCGCCGAAAACTGACCTCGACCCGGCTCAGGCCACGGTGATGTCGTCCGAACCCAGGCTCTCCACCTCGATGCGGAACCTGGCGGGCTCGTCGACCCAGACCACCGGCGTCATCGTGCCGAGACTGATGAACGTCCCCGCCGCCACGCCCCAGCCGAGCCGTGCCCGTCGGTTCGCGATCCAGGCCACGGCGTCGAGCGGATGGCCGAGCAACGCGTCGCTGCGGCCGGTGGCGAGGAGCTCGCCGTTGCGGAAGGTGCGCGCGGCCAGGGCTCCGAGATCGAGGCCTTGCCACGCATGGACGGGCTCGCCGAGCAGGCTGCCGGCATCGAACGCGTTGTCGGCGACCAGGGTCGGGCCGCCGATGTTCACGAAGTCCTCATAGCGGTCGTCGACCACCTCGATCGCGGCGTGGAAGCTCGCCACCGCGTCGGCGACCTCGTCCCGCGCGTAAGGCGCCGGTCGGGGCGGCAGATCCTTCCCCAGCGTTACGGCGATCTCGGTCTCGATGCCCAGCCGCAAATGGTCGGCAAGCCGGACCGTCGCGCCGTTCGGATGGCATTGGTTCGCGAACACCTCGCCCGCGAGGGGCTCGGTCACATTGATGTAGCGGCGCATGGTCTCGGTGGTCCCGCCGATCTTGTGGCCGACCATCCGGCCGAGAT
>JBFWWD010000178.1:0-12392 GCA_050246385.1 Geminicoccaceae bacterium | reverse complement strand
CGCACATCATGTCAGCCAATTTTGAGGCCACGCCGGTCGACAACGGAAACGTGGGCACTCTTATTCTGCAACTTATCGGCGACCTTGACGCTGCAGTAGAATATCTATCATATCAATTGGAGCCGATGATATGGAAAGTAATTGAATCATCTACTCGGAAATGGGCAGTAGGAATGAGATGGCGAGGTAAATACGACTGGAGCGAAAGTGAAGAACTCTGGGTATGTCCGCCTGATTGGAATCCGGAAGGCGGCAACTCTGACGAAGACTACCAGTGTTGGTACGAGTTCAACAGAGGTCAAGGAGATGACTGTTCAACCAACCCGGAGCTGGACTATTTTGATTTGACACGGCTTTGTAGCGCGGGGACGGGCAGACTCGGCTGGCGATGGAGATACGGAGCGGGAGCAATCGGTGCGACAGTGGCGAAATGGAAGCGATTTGCACCACCTTACATCGAATCGATTCGACAGACGGGATTTTCCTATGAGGATGACAAGGGGTGCTTTTTCTTGCCTGTCCGGATCGAAGCCAAGGAACTGGCGCGAGCGATCGAGAATGACGCTATCGAAGACGCGCTGACGCCGCTCCGGGCTGCGCTTGACCGCTGTCGTGAGGCGAAGCCTGCTTTTGACAAGCTGATCGGGGCTGCAAAGAAGCATTTCAATCCAGTTGCTTGAGAGGGGCGTTACTCGTCCGGTCTTGCCGACGGAAAATGACGGGATCAGGTGGCCGATATCCGTCGGGAACGCTGGGGCCATCTCGGGTGACATGGTCGCACGTGGCACGTCCCCACTCGGCGCTTCGCATGCGGTCGCCTCCGGCTGGCGTGTCCTCCTTCAGGCGGATGGACGAAATCGGCGGACGTCCTGGTGCCGCCGCTCCCAGCGGCAGAACTCGGCCGCTGGCTAGGCGGGACAGGGCATCGTGAACGACCGCAAAGGGCTCAGCGTATGCAGCGTCAGCGCTGATTTCAATCAGTAGCTGCCTTCCGCTCACACCCGCTCGATGATCCGCTCGCCGAACAGGCCCTGCGGGCGGAACAGCAGGAAGACCAGGGCGATCGCGTAGGCGAGCCAGCCCTCGATGCCGCCGCCGACCAGCGGCCCCCAGTAGATCTCGCCCAGCTTCTCGCCGATGCCGATGATCAGGCCGCCGACGATCGCACCCGGGATCGAGGTCAGGCCGCCCAGGATCAGGACCGGCAGCGCCTTCAGCGCGATGATCTGGAGCGCGAAGCTGACGTCGGAGCGGGCGCCCCACATGATCCCGGCGGCCAGCGCCACCACGCCGGAGGCGAACCAGACCACGACCCAGATCTGCTCGAGTGCTATGCCCACCGACAGTGCCGCCTGGTGGTCGTCGGCCACGGCGCGCAGGGCGCGGCCGATGCGGGTGTGCTGGAAGAACAGGCCGAGGCCCAGGACCATCAGGGCCGCGATCACCGCGGCGGCGATGTCGATCTCTTGGAAGATCACCCGGCCGCCCAGCACCTCCCACTCGTAGGAGCCGGTCGGCAGGCCGAGCTCCTCGGTGATCATCACCTTGGGCTCGCCGCCGAAGATCAGCTCGCCGAGCCCGATCAGGAAGTAGGTGAGCCCGATCGTCGCCATGAACAGGATCAGCTCGGGCTGGTTGACCAAGGGCCGCAGCACGCAGCGCTCGATCGCCACCGCCAGCGCCAGCATGATCAGCAGGCAGGCGAGCAGTGCCAGATGGGCCGGCACGCCGGCCGCATGAAGGCCGACCAGCGACAAGGCGGCGAACACCACCATGATGCCCTGGGCGAAGTTGAACACGCCCGAGGCCTTGAAGATCAGGACGAAGCCGAGCGCGATCAGCGCGTAGAGGATGCCCGAGACCAGCCCCTCCCACAGCACCTGCAACAGGAAGTCCGGCATCGCCGCCATCTGGGCGAAGGGATCGACGAGCACGGCATAGGCGAGGTCCAAGGCGGCCGGCCTAGCGGGCGAGGCCGAGATAGGCGTCGATCACCGCCTGGTCCCGGGCCACCTCGTCCGGGGTCCCGTCCGCGATCAGATGGCCGTGGTCGAGCACCGCGACGCGGTCGGACAGGTCCATCACCACGCCGACGTCGTGCTCGATCAGCGCCACCGTGGTGCCGAGCTGCCGATTCAGCTCGATGATGTAGCGCGACATGTCCTCCTTCTCCTCGAGGTTCATGCCGGCCATCGGCTCGTCGAGCAGCAGCAGCTCGGGCTCCATCGCCAGCGCGCGCGCCAGCTCGACCCGCTTCTGCAGGCCGTAGGGCAGCCTGCCGACCGGCGTGCGGCGGATGTGGGCAATCTCGAGGAAATCGATGATCTCCTCGACCCGCCGGCGATGGTCCAGCTCCTCGCGCAGCGCCGGCCCGAAACGGACGAGCTGCCAGAGGAAGCCCACGCGCATCCGGAGCGAGCGCCCGGCCATGATGTTGTCGAGCGTGCTCATGCCCTTGAACAGCGCGATGTTCTGGAAGGTGCGCGCAACGCCCGAGCTGGCGGCGAGATAGGGCGTCATGTGCCGGCGTGCTTCGCCCTTCCAGCGGATCTCGCCCCGCTGCGGCTGGTAGAAGCCGTTGACCACGTTCAGCATCGAGGATTTGCCGGCGCCGTTCGGGCCGATGATGGCGCGGATCTCGCCCTTGCGGATGTCGAAGCTGACATGGCTCAGTGCTGCGACCCCACCGAAGCTGAGCGAGATGTCGTCCACCGCCAGCAGGATCTCGCCGGCGCCTGCCATCTCAGGCGGCCCGGTCCAGCGCGGGTGCCGCCGGTAGGTCGCGGATGACCAGATCGGCCTCGATCCGCCCCTTGCGCCCGTCCTCGAAGGTGACCTCGGTCGCGACCCGCACCCGCTCCCGGCCGTCATAGATGGCCGCGATGATGGCACCGTAGCGCTCGTCGATCACGGCACGGCGCACCTTGCGGGTGCGGGTGAGCTCGCCGTCGTCCGGGTCGAGCTCCTTGTGGAGCGAGACGAAGCGGCGCAGGCGCTGCGCCTCGGGCAGGCCGGCGTTGACCTTCGCGACCTCGGCGGCGAGCAGGTCGAGCACGTCCTGGTGCTCGGCCAGGTTCTGGTAGGTGGTGAACGCGATCTTGCGCGCCTCGGCCCAGCGCGCCACCATCGAGTAGCGCAGGCACAAGATCGCGGCGAGGAACGGCCGGCCCTGCCCCAGCACCACGCATTCGCCGACGAAGGGCGAGAATTTCAGCTTGTTCTCGACGAACTGCGGGCTGAACCGCGCCCCGCTCGAGGTGCGGGCGATGTCCTTGATGCGGTCGATCACGACCAGCCGACCCTTGGGGTCGAGAAAGCCCACATCGCCGGTGCGCAGCCAGCCGTCGGCGTCGACCGCATCCAGGCTCGACGCCTCGTCGCCGAAATAGCCGAGGAACAGGCCGGCATGGCGGGTGACGATCTCGCCCACCCCGCCCGCGTCGGGGTCGAGCACCTTGAGCTCGGTGTCGTCGAACGGCACGCCCGAGCTGTCGCAGTCGACCTCGGGATGGATCTGCAGGGTGTAGGCCCCGGCGGCCTCGGTCTGGCCGTAGAGCTGGCGCAGGGGCACGCCCATGGCGAGGAAGAAGCGGAAGGTGTCCGGCCCGAGCGCCGCCCCGCCGGTCGCCGCCGATTTGAGGTTCGAGAACCCCAGCCGGTCGCGCAGGGCCGAGAACACCAGCAGATCGGCGAGCCGGTGCCGGCGGCCCCGCTCGAGCGCCCGGGTACCCGCGCGCTCGGCCCAGGCGAACAACCGCCGCGTCGGCCCGCCCGCGTCCATCAGCCGGGCGCGCAGGTCGGCCGCGGTCTGCTCCCAGACGCGCGGGGCGAGCAGGATGTGGGTGGGACCGATCTCGCGCAGGTCGCGCATCGCCGTCGCGCGGCTCTCGGGGAAGCTGACCCGGATCCGGCACAGGAGCGCCATGGCGACGACGTAGACCTGCTCCATGATCCAGGGCAGCGGCAGGATCGAGACATACTCGTCGGTCGGTCCGCGCGGATCGGCGCGCAGATAGGCGGCGATGTGACCGAGGAACGGGCCGTGCTGCAGCATCGCGAGCTTCGGCCCGGCGGTGGTGCCCGAGGTCGTGCACAGGATCGCCACGTCCGTGCCCCGGCCCTCGGCGATCTCGGCCTCGAACCGACCGGGCTCGCGCGCGAGCAGCTCGCGCCCGGCGGCGAGCAGCCGCTCCCAGGACACCAGCCGCGGGTCCTGGTAGCGGCCCATGCCGCGCTCGTCGTGGTAGACGATCAGCCGCACGCCGGGAGGATCGAGCTCGAGCAGCTTGTCGACCTGCTCCTCGTCCTCGCACAGGACCACACCCACACCGGCGGCGGCGATCAGATGGCCCGCCTCGGCCGCGAGCACGTCCTCGTAGATGCCTAGGCTCATGCAGCCGAGCGCATGGACGGCGAGCTCGCCCCAGACCCAGTTCGGCCGGTTGCGCCCGATCAGCCCCACCGCCTCGCCGCGGCGCAGGCCGAGCTGGGTGAGCCCGAGCGCGATCAGGCAGACCTGGTCGCGATAGCCGGACCAGTTGGTGACATGCCAGATCCCCAGGTCCTTCTCGCGCATCGCCGGCTCGTCCGGCCAGTTCGCGGCGTTGTGCAGCAGGAGCTTGGGGAAGGTGTCCAGCTCGGCCAGGGCGGGCAGCCGCATCGGTCAGCCCGCGCGCCCGGCCTCGTCAGCGATCGCCGCCATCCGTTCAGGGCCTCCCTCGACCTCTGTCCGGCCTGCATAGCGGCAAGAAGGCCCGCTGTCAGCGGGCTCGCTGGCTGGCGATCAGGGCAGCTTGGTGTACTTCCAGACCGAGGCCGGCGGGAAGTTCCACATCACGTAGCGGGCCAGGCGCGCCTTGACGCCGAAATCCGCGGCCGGGATCGGGGCCACGGGCGAGTAGCTGTACTGCAGCATGAAGCCGCCGGCCCGGACCGCCTTCATGCCCTGGCTGACGATCGCCCGGCGCAGCTCGATCGGGTTGCCGACCATCGGGATGCCGGAGATCACGGTCGCGACGTCGTCGATGCCGTGGCGGACCAGGATCTCGTCCAGTCGGGTGGCATCGCCCTGGACCACGTTCACGCCCGGCAGGCGCTCCTTGAGGTAGGCGTGCATCGCCGTGTCGAGCTCGAGCACGAAGAGCCGGTCGCGCGGAATGCCGCGCTCGATCAGGCCCATCGTGATCGAGCCCGTGCCGCCGCCGAGCTCGACGACGTGCTGGCCCGGCGCCCAGGCGGTCTCCGCGGCCACGCCACGGCCGAGAGCGCGCGAGGAGGGAATGACCGATCCCACCGAGCGCGGCGAGCGGAGGTATTGTCGGAAGAACAGCTCGCCCTCTTTCGAGAGATCGGTTTGCTGCATTATCGGCTCCCGCGTCGCGGACCGGCCTCGCGGCCGCCCGCCTCCTCTTGAGTTCCAGCCACCACTCGGCCCGGCAACGGCCGCGGACCATAGCGACACGACGGCATGAACGCAAAAGTCCTCGCGCCGCGTCGGCGCATTTCGGCTAGCTAGGTATCGAAGCTTCTCGGCACAAGCTCGGCGAGCGTGCGGACCGCCACGGTCAGGACGGCGAGATCGGGCTCCGACATCTGGCGCAGCTCCTCCATCAGGGCGCGGTAGCGTCGCGCCTGCGGAACCTCGTGATCGAGCCACGCCTGAGCGCTCGCTTCCGTCGCGGCAGGATCGTCTCCCTGCACCCCACCGACCGCCGCGGCCTGCGTAAGTGCCCGCAAATGCGAGGAGAGATCGTCCTCGAGGCCGGTCAGGGCCAGCCGCTCCCAGCGTCCGCGCCGTGGTGCCGTCCGTAGCTCCCGGCGCAGCCAGGGCAGGTCGAGTGCGGCATCGAGCGCGAAGTAGACCCGGGCCGCCGCGAGCAGCCCGGCCTCGTCCACGCCGGCCGGCGCCGCGCGCACAATGTCGCAGGCCGACAGGAGCAACGGCAGGCTGGCGATCTGGCGCGCCACGGCCGGATCGCCCCCGGCTGTCTCGATCTGGGCCCGGAAGCCGTCGATCTCCGCCGAATGCCGCTCGCCGATCACCCCGCCCAGGCCGGCATTGACCGCATCGATCGCGGGTCGGAACCGCCCCACCGTCTCGCCCATCCGAAACGGCCGGCCGCCCTGGGAGATGAACCAGCGGGTACCCCGAAGCGCGACGTCGCGCACCGCCACCAGCAGCCGGGTCTGCAGTTCCCCGGACACGCTGGTCGGCAGGTTCTCGATCGCTCCCCACGCACGCAGCAGGCCGAAGGAGTCGCGGACCGTGGCGTAGGCGAGCAGCACCTCCTCCAGTGGTGCGCCCGTCTCGCCCTCGATCTCGGACACGAACGTCGCCAGGCCGCGGTTGACGACGCTGTTGGCGATCCAGGTCGCGGTGATCTCGCGCCGCAGCCGGTGGTGCGCGATCGCCTCGGCGTAGCGGCGGCGCAGCGGGCGCGGGAAGTACTTGATCAGATCGGCCGTCAGATAGGCGCGGTCCGGCAGCTCGGTGCGCAGCACGTCCTCATACAGGGTCATCTTGGCGTAGGAGAGCAGCACCGCGAGCTCCGGCCGGGTCAGGCCCTGGCCGGCCTTGCGCCGCTCGGCCAGCTCCCGGTCGCTCGGCAGGTTCTCGACCTCGCGGTCGAGCCGGCCCTGCCGCTCCAGCGTGCGCATCGAGCGCAGCTGGGGCTCGAGCAGCTCCTGCCCGAGCGCCTCGCTCATGCTCAAGGCGAGGTTCTGCAGGACGTTGTCGCGCAGCACGAGCTCGCCGACCTCGTCGGTCATCGAGGCCAGCAGCTCGTCGCGCTGCTTGAGCGTGAGCTCGCCGGCATCCATCACCGCGCGCAGCAGGATCTTGATGTTGACCTCGTGGTCCGAGCAGTCGACGCCGGCCGAGTTGTCGATGAAGTCGGTGTTGATCCGGCCGCCCTTGAGCGCGAACTCGACCCGGCCCTTCTGCGTGCAGCCGAGATTGCCGCCCTCGCCGACGACACGGCAGCGCAGGTCGCGGCCGTCGACGCGGATCGCGTCGTTGAGGCGGTCCTGCGCCTCCGCCTGGGTCTCCGTGCTGGCCTTGACGTAGGTCCCGATCCCGCCGTTCCAGAACAGGTCGACCGGCGCCTTGAGAATGGCGTGCATCAGCTCGGCCGGGCTCATGCTCTCGGCCTCGATGCCCAGCGCCGCGCGCGCCTCAGGGGAGATCGGCACCTTCTTGGCGCTGCGCGGCCAGACCCCGCCGCCTTTGCTGATCAGCGTCCTGTCGTAGTCGTCCCAGCTCGAGCGCGGCAGGTCGAACAGGCGTCGGCGCTCGGCGAAGGATCTGGCGGAGTCTGGATCGGGGTCGAGGAAGATGTGGCGATGGTCGAAGGCGGCGACCAGCCGGATCTGCTCGGACAGCAGCATGCCGTTGCCGAACACGTCGCCCGACATGTCGCCGATGCCGATCACCGTGAAGGGCTGGGTCTGGGTATCGAGCCCGAGCTCGCGGAAGTGCCGCTTCACCGACTCCCAGGCACCCTTGGCGGTGATGCCCATCTTCTTGTGGTCGTAGCCGGCCGAGCCGCCCGAGGCGAAGGCGTCGTCGAGCCAGAAACCATACTCCTGGCTGACGCTGTTGGCGTAGTCGGAGAAGGTCGCGGTGCCCTTGTCCGCCGCCACGACCAGATAGGGGTCGTCGCCGTCGTAGCGGACGACGTCACGCGGCGGAACGACGCCTTCGACCGTCAGATTGTCCGTGATGTCGAGCAGGCCGCGCAGGAACACCTTGTAGCAGCGCACCCCCTCTTCCATGAACGCCGCCCGGTCGCTGGCCGGCGGCGGGCGCTTGAGGACGAAGCCGCCCTTGGCACCGACCGGCACGATCACCGCGTTCTTGACCATCTGCGCCTTCATCAGGCCCAGGATCTCGGTGCGGAAATCCTCCCGCCGGTCGGACCAGCGCAGGCCGCCGCGCGCCACCCTGCCGCCACGCAGATGTACGCCCTCGACACAGGGGGCGTAGACGAAGATCTCGAACGCCGGACGCGGCGCCGGCAAAGCCGGGATCTGCGACGGGTCGAACTTGTAGGAGACATAGTCCTTGGGATTGCCGGTGACGTCGGTCTGCCAGGCGTTGGTTCGCAAGGTCGCCTTGATCAGCTCGAGGTAGCGACGCAGGATTCGGTCCTGATCGAGGCTCGCGACCTGGTTCAGGGCATCCAGGATGCGGTCCTCGATGCCGGCCTGCAGCTCCATGCCGCGCTCGCCATGGGCCGGGTCGAAGCGGGCGTCGAACAGCAGGGCGAGGTCGCGCGCCAGTCCCGGATTGGCGCCGAGCGTCTGCTCCACATAGGCTTGGCTGAACGGCGTGCCGATCTGCAGCATGTAGCGGCAGTAGGACCGGACGGTCACGATCTGGCGCGGGCTCAGGCCGGCGGCGAGCACCAGCCGGTTGAAGCCGTCGTTCTCCATCCGCCCGGACCAAACGCCCGAGAACAGCTGCTGGAAGTTCTCGCGGACCTCGTCGACGTCGACGGTGCCGCCGATCGTGGGCTCGAGGCAGAAATCGTGCAGCCAGTAGCGGTGGTCGTCACGATCGTCGATCTGCGAGGGATCCTCGCTCATCACCCGCAGGCCCATGTTCTCCAGCACGGGCAGGGCATCGGACAGCTGCACCTGCTGATCGCGACGGATCAGCTTGAAACGCAGCACCGTCGGCTCGTCCTCGAGCCGACGGTAGAGCGTCATGGCGAGATCACCCACCTCGCCGCGCGACAGGCGGTCGATGCTCTGGATGTCCGGAACGGCCGACCGGGCTTCGATCCGCTCGCGATACGAATAGGGGAAGCCGGCGGCATACTGATCGTAGAGCCGGTTGCCCTGCTCCTCCCCCAACGTGTCGAGAAGGGCGTCGCGCAGCCGGTCGGGCCAGCTCCGCGACAGCTCGACCAGCCGCTCCTCCAGATCGACGCGGTCGAGCTCGGCCGGCGCGCCCTTGGGCGTGTGCAGCGTGAACAGCAGCCGTGCCAGCTTGGAATCGGAGACCTGCGCCTGGAACTCGCTCTCGGTGGCACCGGTCGCCTCGCGGAGGAGACGGACCATGCGCTCGCGCATCGCCGTGTTGTAGCGATCGCGCGGCACGAACACGAGGCAGGAGACGAAGCGCCCATAGGGGTCGCGGCGGATGAACAGCCGCAGGCGTGGTCGGTCCTCGAGCTGCAGGATGCCCATGACGATGTCGAACAGCTCGTCCTCGGGCGTCTGCAGCAGCTCGTCGCGGGGGTAGGTCTCCAGGATGTGCAGGAGCGCCTTGCCGGCATGCCCCGTCGGCGGGAAGCCCGCGCGCGCGACGATGCGCTCGCACTTCTTGTCGATCAGCGGGATGTGCCGCGGGCTCATGCTGTAGGCGGTCGAGGTGAGCAGCCCGAGAAAGCGATGCTCGCCGATCACCTTGCCGTCCGGCGCGAACCGCTTGACCCCGATGAAATCGAGGTAGGTGCCGCGGTGGACCGTGCTGCGGGTGTTGGCCTTGGTGATGGTCAAGAGCGGCTCGGGCTCGAGCGCACGCGCCCTGATCTCGGCGGGAAGCGCCGCGAAGCTCTGGGAGAGGCCGGCATCATCCTTGGCCCGCAGGATGCCGAGGCTGGCGCCCTTCACACGCCGCAGCCCGACGCCCTCCGCACCGTCCTCGAGCAGGTAGCTGCAGTAGCCGAGCAGCGTGAAGTTGCCGGCCTCGATCCAGGCCAGGAACGCCTCGGCTTCCGACTTCTCCTCGGCGGGCACCGGCACGGCCGGTGCCTTCAGCTCCTGCAGCACCTCGCCGATGCGGGAGCGCATCGCCGGCCAGTCTTCGACCGCGTGGCGCACGTCGCCCACGATGCGCCGGAGGTCGGCCTCGAGCTGCTCCAGCACCTCGGGCCGCGACTGCCGGTCCACCTCCAGCAGCATGAAGCTTTCGCGCTGCCCGTCCGGCACCTGCTGGGTGGTCCCGACCGCCTGCAGGGCGCCCGCCTCGTCGCGGCGGGCGGAAAGGACGGGGTGGATCACCAGATGGATGCTCAGCCCGTGGCGCCCGATCTCGGCCGAGACACTGTCGACCAGGAACGGCATGTCGTCGTTGACGATCTCGACCACCGTGTGGGTCGACTGCCAGCCATGCTGCTCCAGCCGCGGATTGTAGACCCGCAGCTTCACCTCGCCCGGCTGGCGCAGCTGGGCCGAGCGCAGCTGCGCCAGCGCAGCGCCATAGAGGTCGAGCGGGTCGCGCTCCGCCAGATCCTCCGGCGCCACGTCGCGGAAATAGGCGCGCACGAACTGCTGGGCGCGCTCCGAGTCGGTGCCCTTGAGTCGCGTGCCGAGCTGTTCCACCAGGGAATCGATGATCTCGGACTTCCGCCTGTCGCTCGTCAGCAACATCGATGCCCCCTGCTCTTGTATCGGCCCGAGACCGGAGTATCACCACACTCCGGTGTCGGAACCAAGACTGCGCGCCGCGAGGCGTCCGGACAAAGCGGCTGCGGAGACAAGAGATGGCGTCGTTGGCCAACGAGCGGGTCGCCTACCACAACGGCGCCTACCTGCCCGAGAGCCGGGTGGTGCTGCCGTTCCGCGACCGCGGGCTGCTGTACGGGGATGGCGTGTTCGACACCACGCGCACCTTCCGCCACCGAATCTTCCGGCTGAAGGAGCATGTGGAGCGGCTCTACCGCTCGTTGCGCTACCTTCGTATCGACCCCGGCCTGTCCCCCGCGGAGATGTGCGGCGTCACGGAGGAGGTGCTCGCCCGCAACCTGCACCTGATCGACCGCGCCGAGGATTACTGGGTCTCCCAGCGCGTGACCCGTGGCAGCGCGGCGGTGGATGGGGAGCCGCCCCCGCCTGGAGGGCCGACGGTGATCGTGGAATGCACGCCGCTGCCGCTGCGCGAGCGTGCGACGCTCTACCGGAACGGCATCCGGGTGGTCGTGCCGGCCCACCGGCGGACCCCGCCCGAGGTCCTGTCGCCCCAGGCCAAGACCAACAACTATCTCAACATGATCGTGGCCGATCAGGAGGTCGCGGCGGTCGATCCGGGCGCCTGGGCGGTCCTGCTGGACATGGCCGGCAACCTCGCCGAGGGCCGCGGCAGCAACCTGTTCCTGGTCAAGGACGGCGGCCTGCTGACGCCGAGGGCGCGTGGCGTGCTGGCCGGGATCAGCCGGCGGACGGTGATCGAGATCGCTGCCGAGCTCGAGCTTCCCTGCCACGAGGCCGATCTGCAGCTGTTCGACGCCTACACGGCCGACGAGGCGTTCCTCACCTCCACCAGCCTGTGCATCTGCCCGGTACGCAGCGTCAACGGCATCCGCGTCGGCGGCGATGATCCGTTCGGACCGGTGACGCGCAGGCTGATCGAGCGCTATAGTGAGCAGGTCGACTGCGATTTCGTCGACCAATACCGGCAGTTTCTTCCAGTGGGGGAATCCGCCGCGTCATAATCAGGGGCGGCGGCGCGGGGTCGAGGCGGAAAACGGAATGGCGGCTTCATGAGCGAGAGCGAAGCCCCTGCCTTCACCGGCGGGCGGAACGTGGCGATCAAGGTGCCGGAACACGCGTTCGAGGCCACCGTCGCATTCTACCGCGACACTCTGGCGCTGACGATGGTCTACGACGCGGTCGGAACCAAGGCATTCGAGTTCGGCCCGCTGCGGTTGTGGATCGACCGGATGCCGCATCTGGCTCAGGGCGAGATGTGGCTCGAGCTGGTGGCCGCGAATACCGAGGCGGCAGCGGCGCACCTGTCCGCCAGCGGGGTCGTGCGCTGCGACGAGGTCGAGAAGCTGCCACCGGACCTGGACGGATTCTGGATCATGAACCCTGCGGGGATCGTCCACCTCGTCTGCTCGCCCGAGGCCGATGCGGAGGCCGAGGCGACGGGGACCCCGCCGCACGAGTGAGCCTCAGCCGTCGGCCTTCGCCCGGCAACGTGCGCACACGCCCGCCAGCTCGACCGTGGCCATCTCGACCTGGAACCGGGCCCGGGCGACGCAGCGCGCGAGGGCTTCGGCCAGCTCCCCGTCACGGATCTCGACCGCGTCGCCGCAGTCGCGGCAGATGAAGAAGTAGGCGGCGTGCGGCCGGCCCGGCTGCGGGCAGCCGACATAGGCGTTGAGACTGTCGATCCGATGGATCAGCCCCTCGCGGGTCAGGAACTCGAGCGCCCGGTAGATCGTGGGCGGCGCGACCCGGCCGCGCGATTCCGCCAGACGCTCCATGAGCTGGTAGGCGCCGATCGGCGCATGGCTGCGCCAGACCAGCTCGAGCACCTGCTCGCGCAGCGGCGTCAGCCTCGCCCCGCGCCGCGCGCACAGATCGTGCGCCCGGCTGACCGCCGTCCGCACGCAGCGCCCATGGTCGTGGCGCTCGGACGGGAATGGATCGCTGATGCTTGC
>JBFWWD010000177.1:0-12423 GCA_050246385.1 Geminicoccaceae bacterium | reverse complement strand
CACTTGTTGGGGGCGCACACCGTAGAAGGCCGCGGCGTAGCGGCGGGCTGCGTCAACGGATGCGGTCAGATACTGGAATGGGAGCGGATCCCATTCCTCGGCGAAGTTGTCCCAGCGCTGCCAGCCATCGGGGCCTTGCCGGATTGCGAACCGGCGTATATCTGGAACCACCGCCATGTGTTCCGTGCTGCTCACGCGGCCGCCCGGCGATTGCAGCCGAGGAATTCGCACAGTTCGTTCGCATCCCGCAGGCGCCGGCGCGCCTCGACCGCATCAGGATGGTCGAGGCTGCGGTGCGCCTCGATGACGCGCACGGCGCCGAGCACCCGGAGCAGGTGCTCGCGGGCGAGTTCTCGAAGGACGTTGACCAGGTGGTCTGGGATAGTCATGGCTAGCGATTACTTGGCGACCGGAGTGCTCGCGGTTTTCACCCAGACGTACCCCTTCACGACCATGCATTCGCGGGCGCGATCGTTGACGATCAGCGGGTTGCCGTTGAAACCGAGGTTCGCGGCGTACTGCTCGCCGTCCTTGATGCACTCGTAACGGTCGACGTTGAACCGCTCCTGGTCCTTCGTCGGATGCGTCCACATGCCCGTGGCGCAGCCCGAGAGAATCAGGGCGAGAACCGGGATCAGCCTTCGTGTGGTCACTGCCGTCTCCTTGAGCATGGAGACGACGATACTCCCAAAAATGGGAACAAGTCAAACCATATTTGGGAGCGTGACGAGGCGGTCTAACGATCCCGGGATTCCAGGAGCCGCAAGATGCCGGAGTCGGTCAGGGGGTCAGGCGGCGGGCCGTCTTTTGGGGCGGTCTGGAGCCTGGACCCGCACGGAGAAGTCGGGAGTGAGGATTTCGACCGTGCTGGCTTCCAGCGCGCGAGCCAGGGCGGCGATGTTGTCGAGTCGGGGGTAAGTGTAGGCCCCGCCCTTTGCGGCGCCCTCAGGGTCCAGGATGCGGTACACGGTGTTGCGGCCAATGTCTGCCAGCTTGGCCAGCTCGATGATCCGGTCGTCCTTCGAGGAAAGGTGGCCGAGTTTCCGATCCATCAGCACCCGGACGTTATCGGCGAGCGTCGCCTGAAGGGCGGCAAGGTAGGGCGGGCGTATGTGGCGAGGCATCGAGGGCAAGCGTAATTTCTTCGCGCTCCCATATCTGGCTTGCAAGTTCCCAAATATGGGAATAGCATCCGGGCCATGCACGCCTCGATCCATCAATTCGTCGTCAAACGGCTGAACGCCTGCAAGGGCGAGTGGCCGCAAGTCGTAGCCGGGTCCGGTGTTCCGCTCAGCACGATTGCCAGAATCGCAAGCGGTGAGACGGAAAATCCCGGTGTCCAGCAGATCGAAGCCTTGGCGGCGTACTTCCGGCGCGGCGGCAAACCAAAACAAGCAAACGGTGGGGGTTCGGAGCGTAGGGCCGCTCCGGCGTGACCCTCCCGCTTAAAGATTTCCGTCCCGGCATCACCGAGTCCATTCACGCGGCACTCGAAGCCGAGGCCGTCTCCAACGACACGACCATGGAGGCGGTCGCGCGCCGCGTGCTGCAGGACTGGGCTGATCGCAAGGCTCATGCCTACAAGGTATATGCCCGCCGCGTCATCGCGAATGGAGCGCAGACGGAATTGCCCGGTTTCGAGACGGAAGACGCCGGAAGAAGCCGGAAGGGTCGGCGCTGATGAGCCTGCCGTGGTTTCGGATGTATGCCGAGTTCGCGACCGACCCAGTTGCGCAGTGCCTTTCCTTCGATGACCAGCGCCACTTCGTGATGCTGCTCTGCTTCAAGTGCGGCGGTCTGCTCGATCGGCCGTTCGCGTCCCGCCAGCAGCGCATGGACGTCATCCGCAAGAGCCTTGGCCTCGACGGCAAGGCGTGGGAGGAGATGCGCCACCGCCTGATCGAGATCAAGTTGATCGACGAGGAGATGCAGCCGACCAACTGGAACAAGCGGCAGTTTCTGTCGGACAACAGCACCGAGAGGGTGCGCAGGTACAGGCAACGGCGCTGTAACGTTTCAGTAACGCCCTCAGATACAGAGTCAGATACAGATTCAGAAAAGAGAGAGAGGGGACTCTCTCTGTCCGAGATTCAGATCCCGGAATGCCCGAAGGACATGGACGCGGTCATCGAGCACGGGGCCTGCGCCCAGTACTACGACGAGCGCCGGCAGGCCGTCACGCCGAGCGTGTGGCGCTCCTGGGTGCTGCGGGCGGTCAAGTCCGGGGTCTACGCCAGGCGCGGCTCGCGGCCGCCGACTGAGGAGGAGATCCAGTCCACGCGGCGCGCGTGCATCGCGCGCATGGCGGCGGAGGGGTGATGCTGGCCGGGGCGCGGCCGCTATCGCCCGGGGCGCAGGACTGCTACCTGTCGATCGGGCGCAACGTGCCGCGCCGGCTGAACCGGCCGGTCCCGCCGCTCGCGGTCGCCGCCTCGACGGTCGGAGCCATTGCTGGCCAAGCGCAGCAGCCGTCAGAGCGGCCATACACCGAGGCTGACTTCCAGCGCCACCTGCGCGGCGATGGGCCGTGCCCGTTCGGGTGCTGCGGTGGGTGACGAGACCCGCACCGAGTTCGCGTCCTATCGCCGCCAGGCGCACGGACTGCGCCCGCCGCTGGTCGACGTGCCGCGGGCGCGGGAGACCGACCCGACCACCAGCCACCAGGCCGCTGCCGCGATCAAGGCGTCGGGCGCGCTCGGCGAGCAGCAGCGCGACGCAGTGCAAATCGTGCGGCTGTTCCCCGGACGCACCACCTCGGAACTCGCGAAGTTGAAGGTCGACGAGCTCGGCGCCGAGGGTTCGTGGGAGAAGTGGCGGCACATCTTCGGGCGCCGACTTTCGGACCTGAAGAACGTCCACGTCGAGGCGCGCGCGCCGCGGCGCTGCGCGGTCACCGGCCGCCAAGCCGCGACCTGGTGGTCGAAGTGATCGTCTGCAGCGAGCATTGGGAGAAGCTGAAGCAGCTGGTCTGCGAGTGCGGCATGGGGCACCTGCTGCACCAGCCGCACGACGAGTTCGAGGAGTTCGCCGCCGAGATCTGCGGCCACCGCCCGAGGCACACCGCGTTCGATCCGCTGATCGCCTGCCGCAAGACCGCCGAGGCGCTGGCCGTCTCGCATGGCGGCTCGTACCTGTGCCAGCACACGGCGAGCGCCGAGTCGCGCTGTCCGATCTGCGCGCTGGTCGCCGCACTGCCGACCGAGAACATCGAGCCGAATCTCTACTGGACCGCAACCGTGGTCGGCAGGGTCGAATCACAGGCCCGGGCGAAGGGCCTGATGCCGAGGGCCGCGTGATGGAACTGCCGGACGAACTGGTCGAGATCCTGCGCCGCAAGGGTTGCGCGATGAGCGTGGCGCGGCTCGCTGACGAACTGAAGAAGGCGCCGCAGGTGATCGAGTCGAACCTCGGCGTGCTGCGGCGCGCGGGCGTGGTGCAGATCCTGCGCCCGGGCGAGTGGGAACTCGCCCCAGAGAAGAAATCCGGCCCCGAACTGATTCCGCCTGAGCCGGCCTCTGCGATCGCGTGCGCGCCGCCGCGGCAACCGGCACCGACAACCGAGGAGACCACGATGGCGAACCTGACCAAGGTCTGCAACGAGTGCGAGAAGCGCAAGCCGGTCGCCGACTTCTATGCGAACCAGGCGAAGTGCAAACCCTGCTACAACGCGCGGCAGGCGACGCTGAAGGCCAAGCGCACAGGCAAAGCGCGGGCGCCCGAGCGCCAGGGGGGGGTCCGCAAGAATGGCAGCAACGGCGCCACGCGGTTCTCCGGTGCGATCGATCTGCTGAAGGCGGAGCGCGAGCAACTCGCCGCCGACCTCGGCAAGGTCGACCAGGCGATCGCGCAACTCGAAGCGCTGGGCTGACGTGACCCGCCAGCCGCACGACGATCTGGATCCGGCCCGCGGCATCCTTGCTGCGGTAGTCGTGTCGTTCCTGCTGGTCGCGATCGGCATCGCGGCGGCCGTGGTGTTCGGCACATGAACTCGCGCCGCGGCCAGCGGGCGTGGCGGGGGATGAACCTGGCCGCGATCGCGCGCAGCACCGCACTCGACAGCGGCCCGCCGCCGCCGGCGCCGCGCCCGAGCGGGCAGCTGCGACCGCGCAAGATGAACCGCAACGAGCAGGCCTACGCGCTCGAGCTCGTGCGCCGCCATTTCGCCGGCGAGATCAAGCACTGGGCGTTCGAGCCGGAGAAGCTCAGGCTCGCCGACAACACGTTCTACACCCCGGACTTCCGGGTGATGGGGGTCGGCGGGGAGATCGAGTTCCACGAGACCAAGGGCCGCAAGGGTGACGGCTACTGGTGCGAGGAGGACGCCAAGAAGAGCATCAAGGTCGCGGCGGAGCAGCACCCGTACCGGTTCCTGATCGTCTGGCAGGGCCGAGATGGTACCTGGCAGCGGGAGGCGGTCTGATGGCCGCGCGCGAGTTGCCACTTGAGGATCGTAAGCCGGTCACGGCCGAGGACCTGCGCGCGCTGCTGCGCCGCAAGTTCCCGGCCGACCAGTTCGCGATGCTGTACGAGGTCCGTGATGCGGCTGGCTTCCACGCAAACCGCTCGGCCGATGTCGTGATGGTCGGGCTCTGGCCGAGCCGGGGCTGCCAAGTCGAGGGCATGGAGATCAAGGTCAGTCGTGGGGACTGGCTGCGCGAACTCGCACGACCAGAGAAGGGCGAGGCCTTCGTGAAGTTCTGCGATCGCTGGTGGGTGGTCGCGGCAAACGATGACATCGTCGAGGACCACGAACTGCCGAAAGCGTGGGGTCTCATGATCGCTGGCGGCCGCGGCCTCAAGATCGCGAAGGCGGCGCCGGCGCTCAAAGCTGGGCCGGTCGATCGCTGGTTCCTGGCCGCCATGCTGAAGCGCGCTACTGGTGCGAGGCTGGACAGCCCGGACATGCAGGCCGCCATCCAGTCGGCTGTGAAGGCCGCCCAGGAGGGGGTGCGCCACGAGTTGAACTACGACTCGAAATCGAAGGGCGAGCGCATCGCGCGTCTCGAGCGCGCGATCGCCGAGTTCAAGGAAGCATCCGGCGTCGATATCGATAGCTATCACGCGGGCCACATCGGTGCTGCGGTACGCACTGTCATGAATGGCGAACACCTGCGCGCTGCCCGGCAGCTGCAAGACCTCAAGGGAACTGCACGCCGGATCGTCGCCCGGATCGAGGAACTGGTGCCTGACCCGCCGGAGGCCGACGATGCGCGCCCGTGACGCGCGCGGGCACGTCGAACTGCGCGGCCCGACCTGGTGGCTGCGCCGGCGCGTGCTGACGCCGGACCCGGGAACTGCCGAACTCACCCCGGTCCAGGTGCGGGTCCCGCTCGGGCCGAAGACCGAACTGCGCAGCCATGGCGCCGCGCGCGCCGCCGCCGATCAGTACCTCGCCATGCTGGAACCCGAGCGGGTCGCGGTCGGGCGCACGCTGCTAGCGGTCACCTACTTCGAGCAGTTCCTGCGGGTGCACGTGCCATTGATGCGCCCGACCTCGCAGCAGAAGTATCGCGGACTGATCCGCCAGCACCTGAGTCCGGCCGCGGCGCGCCGCCGCCTGGTCGACCTCGACACCGCGTGGCTGCGGGATCTGGTACAGACCAGCTCCCGCACCCTCGCACGGGCAACCGTGGCCAGCATCCGCGGCACCGCGCTGCAGTTGCTGCGCCAGGCGCGCCGCGACGGCTTCGCCGCCCGCCTGATCGATCCGCGCGACGTGCGCCTGCCGAACAACGCGATCGAGCCCACCCGCCGCCACGTGAAGCCCGACGAACTGGAACGGATCCTCCAGGCCTCGCCCCAGCCGCGGCGCGCGCTGTGGGCTGTCATGGGCTACGGCGGGCTCAGGATCGGCGAAGCGCTCGGCCTGACCTGGGAACACGTCGACTTCGAGCGCCACGTACTGCACGTCAGCCAGGCCGCCGTCCGCGGCCAGATCGCCCCGCTCAAGACCGCGACCTCGCGCGCCGACGTGCCGATGATCCACGAGCTCGAGGAAGCACTCAGCGAGTACCACGGCTGCGCGGCATATCGCGGCGCCGTGTTGCCACGGCAGCTGCTGTTCAGCACCCGCAAGGGCACGCCCTACAGCGCGGACTACGTGCGCCGTCACTGGCTGCAGCCGTTGCTCGCATCCCTTGGCCTGCCGAGAGCCGGCTGCCACGCCTTCCGCCACGGCCTGCCAGCCCGGCTGTTCGCCCGGGGCGTCGCCCCCGACATGATCCGAAAGACCATGCGCCACGGCACCCTGGCCATGACCGAAAAGTACCTGCACAGCGATACCGCCGACCTGCTCCGGGCGGTGCGCGACACGCCGCAGAAATCCGTTCGCGGTGTCCAAGCGCGTCCATCGGCCATTTCCGGAAGCCAGTTTTCCGGGGTGCCGTGAATGACTGCCACGCGACCAGAGTCTCCAGAGTTTGTGTGCCTTCGTGTCGCGCGGCGGTGCCTGCCAGCACGTCTGGGTTGCGGCCTGGCTGCCGATGGATCTCGGCAAGGTGGGGCGGCTGCTGAAGCGCACGCACTGCCCGGCCTGCGCCGAGGGCGCCCGCAAGATATTCATGGCGAAGAAGAGCGACATCCCGCAGCCAGCCGGGGGCGAGGCGTGGACATGACCGGCTCACCGCGTGAGCTACCCCTGCGCCTGGTCCGGGTGCTGGTCTGGCGCCTGGTGGAGCACGAGACGCGGGTCGGCTATCCGCTGCCACACCGGCAGCTGTTGCGCTGGGTTAGGACGCAGTGGCCGCGAGTGCTGCCGGAAGCGGTCGGCAAGACGCTGTGCGACCTGGCGCAGACCGGGTTCATCGAAGTGGACGAGCGCGGCTGGAAGATTCGACCGCCCGGCTCGCGCAGTCGCGCAGCTCGGCAGCATTTCAGAGGGTGGAACCCACAAAGGAGCGAACGATGATCAGCGAGAACATTGCATTGCTTGGGCAGCGGATGAAGGACCGGGTGACGGGCCAGGCCGGGGTCGTGACGAGTATCTGCTTCGATCTGTACGGCTGCGTGCAAGCAATCCTGAACCCTGGGCTGCAACCGGACGGCAAGCTCGGGGAGACGAACTGGTTCGACGTGAAGCGGCTGGTGGCCGATGGCGATCGCGTCATGGATGCACCGGCGTTCGACGTACCGGCCGGCTCGGAAGCGGGTGGCGACCACAAGCCGCTGGTGCACGCGGCCTGAACGGCTGGCACCCAACGAATGGGAGGGCGATATGAGTATTCGGACGTTTTTCGGGGAAGTGTCCTTTCGACCGGATGGACCAGCGCTTGGTCTCCGCGGATGGGGCGACGACCACAACACGCTAATCATTGGTCTCGTATTCGTGACGATCTACCTGCGCATCCCGCCATGGGTCATCCGCGAGTACAGCTTCGATCGTGGCTACGGATTCAGCTTCACTGAAGACGGGCTGCACCTGAACTGGAACAAGCGGACCAGGGTGCTTTGGTATCCATGGAACTGGGAGCACCACAAGACATGGTTCATGCGGCCGGGCGGGACGCGGTGGCGCGAACTCGGCCGCGGCGAGTATGACGGTCCGCCCGAGCCGATGAAGGAGCGACATCCCTATCACTACCTGCGCCACAACGGCGAAGTGCAGGAGGCGATCGCGACCGTCTACGGGACGGAAAGCGAGTATCGGGTGCGCTGCATGCCATGGTTGCCATGGCCCCGCAAGATGTTCCGCAACATCGAGGTCCGGTTCGATCGGGAACTCGGCGAGGGCACCGGCTCATGGAAGGGCGGAGTGCTCGGCACTGGCCACACTTGGAAGCCAGGGGAGCGCATGGTCGATGCGCTGCGCCGGATGGAGCGCGAGCGGATCTTCAGTCGATGACCGACCGTCCCGACCGCCAGTCTCGAGCGTGGGCGATGCTGACGGCGCGCGCGCAGCAGTACGAGCGGGTGCCCGGGTCATTCGACAGCCTGAAGCCGAGAGACATTGCCGCGATGCTCGCCGGGCTCGATCACCGGCCATACGTGGCCGGCATGCTGTGCGAAGCGGGGGACTGGGCGTATCTGCCGCGATGCGCCAGTTACCTGTACCGGGAGGCGGATGCTCTGTGCGATGAGGGGGAGTGGAACCTGCCGCGTGGCGTCGGCCAGTTGAAGAACCTGGTGTATCTCGCGCTGGTCGAAGCGACCGTCCCGTCAGTGGAGTGCGTCGCGTGCAATGGGGTCGGGACGACCGCGGATGTCAAGGGCGAGCGTTCTCCATGCGAACTGTGCCGCGGCCGCGCCAGGCTCCCGGTCATCCAGGAAACGCGGGCAGAGATCCTCGAGGTGGATGAATCGAACTGGAAGCGCACCTGGCGCGAGCGCTACTTCCAGGTCGACGCCGTGCTCCAGGGCTGGGTCACGGCCGCCCGCGAGCACATGCAGGATGCGCTCGCCGGCCGCCAGCCCGAGCAACTCGCCGCCAGCATTAGGCGACAGCGCGACCAGGAAAAACGACGCGCATGATTTCGCCGGAATAGAATAGTTCTTGCGGCGCCGCCCCCTCCCATGTATACAGGCAGGCAGTGTGAGCGTTGGGTCCCCAACCTCACGCCTCCAAGCCCGCCGCGCGCGGGCTTTTGCTTTTGCGCGATGGAGTAGCGGCAACTCGCCAGCCTCATAAAGCTGGAGACCGCAGGTTCGAGTCCTGCTCGCGCCACCAGTTTTCGGGTTGATCCCCCTGCGAACGCGGACTTCCATGACGCGCTCGCCCTGGCCGGTGTCATGCCGGCCTTTTCTACTCGAGGTGCTCCATGCGTCGATTGACTGGCCTGCTGGTCGGCTTGCTGCTGTCCGGGATTGCGGGAGCGCAGGTCAGTTCGACTCGCGAGACGGCCTACGACTGGGCGTGTTGCGAGGATGCCGAATGCGTGACGCGCACGGTGCACCAGCGTTACGACACGGCGTTCGTGGCGTGCCTGAACAAGTCGATCGCGGATGGTGCGACGCGCTGGGTGCAGGGCGGCCGCTATCGTGTCGTCGCCACGGTCGCGCCGCCACCGGTCGAGCCGCCGCCAGCGGAGGAACCGCCCGCGGTAGCCACCGCAACGCTGCACTGGACCGAGCCGACGACCAACGTGGACGGCACGCCGCTGACCGACCTGGTCGGCTATCGGGTGCGGTACTGGCGTGACTCTGCGAACCCGCTGGTGGCCACGATTCCTGACCCGCTTGCCGCCACCGCATCGGTTGGTCTGCCCGAGTTCGGGGTCTGGAATTTCGCGTTGGCGGCGGTGAATGCGGCCGGCATCGAGAGCGCTTACACGGAGCCGGTGTCGCGCGAGTTTCGGTGACGTGGAGAGTTACCGCGAGGCCCGTCATCATTTCGAGCGCGAGTATCTGAGGGAAGCGCTACGCGAAGCGGGGGGCAAGCCGTGGGTCGCCGCGCTGCTGTCGGGCATCGACCGCGCCTCGTTCTACAAGAAGTTGCAGCGCCACCCGGGGTTGCTAGATGCAGTGCGGCGCGAGTTCGAGCCCGCGCGTCGGCGTCACTCGATGAGGATGGCTGAGATGAACGGCTACGGCGGGCGCTGCTGATGGCCATCCGGGTCCGTGAGGGCCGCTGGGCGCTGTCGCGGATTGTGACCGAGGCGTCCGAGTTTCCCGGTGGCGACGTCGGCTTCACGACCGCCGCGATGCGGGACCGTCTGGCGCAGCGGATCGACGCGCACTACCCGCCGATGATGGAAGCGCTGGACGGCTACGCGCTGCCGTTCGCGCTGGTGCGGATGCAGGGCAACGTCCAGCCTGGGAACGCGGACACGCGGTTGATTCCTGCGGTGCTGGTCGATGCGACGCTGCGTGACCTGACCGCGCAGCAACGACAGCGGCTCGCGTCCGAGCTGGCCGAGTGGATGCCTGCCTACGAGTTCGTGGACTTCGACGGCGCGCGCAGGGTGAAGCAGGCGTTCAGCGCGGCAGGCTACACGCTCGACACGCCGTTGCGTCGGATTCTGCTCGACCTGTTCCAGCATCTCGGGCACAGCGAGACGCGATTACGGGCATCGCTGCCGGAGTCGCACAACACCGAGTATCTCGACGACTTCTCGACCGACCCGGCAAGTCGGTGGACGGTCGAGGACGGTGGATACACATGGGACAGCGGCAATGGTGAGATGGACATCACCTATGACGGCGGACCGCTGCTGTTGCGCTACTCGGCCAATGGTCCTGGCAGCATCGAGCACGAATGCCAGGTCACCGCAAACGACAGCAAAAACCGTCTTGCCGGTCCGTGCTGCCGTTTCGATGACGCCGGCGTAAACGACGCCTACACGCTCGATTACAATCGTACCGGCAACGTCCTGGCGATCAATCGCTACCTGGCCGGCAGCGCTACCCAACTTGCGACGCTGAGCGTTACTAACGTCAACCCGGCATTCTGGACTCTGCGCTTGGCCGCGGAGGGTGGCGCAGGTGCCAACGTCGCGCTTGAGGCCTGGTACACGAATCACGGCACTGGGGCCGGCAAGCCCGCTGATCCGGGCTGGCACGGCGACGATGGTTCTCCAGACCTGACTTACACGGATACGGACGCCAGCCGCCTCGATGCTACGTCGCATTCGCAGTGCGGCATCGGTGGCCCGTCGGCATCGAGTGACGGGGATCTTCGGCACGACTTCTGGAAGTCCCGCGCCATCAGCGACCGGAGCGGGGGTGGCACGACCTACAACGAGGCGGTCAGCGAGTCCGCCTCGGCCACCGATTCGGTCTCCGGCGCCGGTGTCCTGGTCGGCGCGATCAGCGAGGCGGCTACGGCTGCCGATATCGTGGCGAGCCAGCTTGAAGCCGTCGGGGCCATCTCCGAGGCTGGATCTGCGGCCGACTCGGTCGCGAGCCTGCTGAGCGCTGCAGGGGAGATCTCGGAAGCCGCCTCGGCGCTCGACTCGGTAGCCTCGCTCGCAGTGCTGGTCGCGGCTCTGGCTGAAACCGCCACGGCGACGGACACGGTCAATGCCGGCGCCGCGGTCTACGACATGGACGTGATCGAGACGGCCTCAGCGCTCGATTCCATCAGCGCCCAGCTCGCGGGTGTCGCAGCCGTCAGCGAGGCTGGGGTTGCATCCGACAGCGTCTCAGCGCTTGCAGTGCTGCTCGCCGCCATTGCCGAAGCCGGAACCGCGCTCGACACGCTCACCTCAGCGGGAGTGCTGGGCGTCTCAATCATCGAAGTCGGAACGGCAACCGATTCCGTGAGCGCCGGCGGCATCCTGCTCGCTGCCGGTGAACGCATCATCGAGGTCCGCTTTGCGGATCGCACGGTCCGCGTGGACCAGACCGGCCGACTGATCAGCGTGTCCCTGGCCGCACGCACCATCAACTGAACTGAGGGCAATCCCATGATCCGTGAACGGATTGCGGCCTACGCGGCCGCGGTCGGGCCGACTGCATCCGGTGACCTGCGCTACCCGCTCAACGACAGCGATGGCGTGGCGCTCGCCGCCGAGGTGGGGGCAAGCAACTGCCGCCATGCCGAGCAGATCGCGCGCTCAGCCCCGGCGCTGGAAGCGGCCCTCAAGGCGGCTGCTGAGGCAAAGGACAAGGACCTCGACGCCCTGATCGCAGTTGCCGGCAAGGTGAAGGCAGCCTCAGACGCCTTCTGGGATGCCTTCGAGGGCGAACAGGTCGAGGGCGTGACGGTCATTCGGAGGCGCGCATGAACGAAAACAACGGCATCGGCGAGCACGGTGACGCCCAGGACCAGCCCAGCGCATCCCTGACCCTGGCCGCCGCGATCCACGAGCACATGCCCGCGCCGCGGTTCAACTTCGGCATCGAGTGCGTCGGTCCACGCGAACAGGACCGTGACCGCTATGTCGCCCTGCGCGACCGCCTCACGGCCATGACCCAGCGCCGCTGGTGGCAGTTGGTCGAGCGCCTGCGCGATGCCCGGGACCGTGCCACGGTCGAGCTCGAGTTCGCCGCGATCCCGCTCGAACAGAAGTGGAACGAGGCCTTCCAGAACACCGTCTGCACGGGCGGCAAGAACGACCTGCTCGACAAGTACTTCGCCGGGTCGGGCTACACCGCGGCCTGGTACGTGGGCCTCATCTCGTTGGTGTCGTACTCCGCGATCGCCGCGGCCGACACCATGGCCTCGCATGCGGGCTGGACCGAAGCCGGCCCGACCAATGCGCCGAACTACTCGCAGAGCACCCGCCCGGCGCTTGCGTTCTCGGCCGCATCGGCTGGCAGCAAGGCGACCAGCGCAGCGTCGGCGTTCTCGATCACCGCGACCGGCACGGTCAAGGGCGGTTTCGTGACCACCGTCAACACCAAGGACGGCACCACCGGCATCCTCTACAGCGCCGGCCTGTTCACCGGCGGCGATCGCGCGGTCATCAACGGCGATTCGATTAACGTGGCCGGCTCCTGGTCGGTGTGACGTGAGCTGCTCCGATGAAGCAGCGGTCGGTGGGCCAT
>JBFWWD010000176.1:0-12455 GCA_050246385.1 Geminicoccaceae bacterium | reverse complement strand
CCGAGCTGGACCTAGCGGTCGGACAGGCCTGCCGCGAGCGCCTGCGCGTCGGTGTTGCACGAGACGAACTCGACCCCCTCGAGATGCGAGGTGATCATGTTGTACACGGCATTGCCGCCGGCGCCGCCGACGCCGACCACCGTGATCTTGGGCTTGAGCTCGTGCGTGATGGGCAGGGAGAGATTGATCGTCATCTGTTCTCCTCCACAGATCGGCCGACCCTGTTGGGTTCGGGCCTCAGTGCCGGTCGGGGGCAAGTATCCGACCATGCGATTCAAAAAGAGCGGGTCAGAAGTTCTCTCTAAACCATTGTCCTAGTCGCGCAAGACGGTTGGAGAGCATCGACACCTGAACTTGATCCCGCCAACCCAGGCCACCATCGTCGCCCAGGACGAGAGCGACCGCGCCCGCCGCCGTCGAACAGCATGGATCCTCGTCGCGCCGGCCCGACCAGGGTGCGGGCCGCCCCGTCCGGGCCGGCAGGCGAAACACTTCCTGGACCAGGTCGTCGATGCCTTCCAGCTGGCTGCCGCCGCCAGTCACCACGATCGAGCGCGGCGGCCGGGTCAGCAGCAGCTCGGCATGCTCGTCGAGCCGATGCCGGACCAGGGCCAGGATTTCCTCGACCCTGGCGCGAACGATCTCGGTGACCCGCGTGCGCGGTACCTCTCCGGTCGGCATCTCGGCATGGTCGCCCAGACGCGGATGCTCGATGCGGGTTCCCTCGTCGCAGCTCCGGAACTGGGTGCCGCCGAACAGGTTCTTGATCCGCTCCGCATGCTGCCGGCTGGTGGAAAGCCCGTAGGCGAGATCGCCCGTGATGTGGTCGCCGCCATAGGGCACCTGGCCCACCAGGCTCAGCCGCCCGCCGGCGAAATGGGCGAAGCCCGTCGTCTGTCCGCCGAAATCCAGAACGAGGCAGCCTCGCTCCATCTCGTCCTCGGCGAGGCAGCCGATGGCGGCGGCATAGCTCGCGCTGACCACGCCCTCGACCTGGACGTGGCAACGCTCGAGGCAGGCGAGCAGGTTGCGCAGGGGAGGACCCGCGATGGTCACGAGATGGGCGACCACCGCCAGCCGCTGGCCGGACAGGCCCCGGGCGTCCTTCAGCGGACGCCCCCCGTCCACCGTCACCTCGACCGGGATGGCATGCAGCACCTCGCGCTCCGGCGTCGACGCTTCGCGACGCGCACGATCGAGCAGCAGCTGGAGATCGGTCTCGGTCACGCTCCGGCCATGCAGCGCGGACTCGACCCGAACGAAGGTCGATTCCAGCCGTCCGCCGCCGACCGCGAGCCAGATGTCGCGCAACGTCTCGCCGGATTGCTGCTCGGCCTCGTGAAGCGCCGCAAGGACGGATGCCTCGGCTGCGTCGGCATCGACGATCTCGCCGCCCTTGAGGCCCTCGGCGAGCTGGTAGCCGCGGCCGACGAGCTGGACCCCCTGCCCTGGCCGCGGCTTCGAGATGTAGCAGCAGAGCTTGCTCGACCCGACGTCCAGCACGCCGAATGGCTGCCCTCGGCGCCACGGCCCGCTACCGACCAGCCTCCGCCAAGCCGTTCCGGACGCCTGGGTCATGCGCGGGGCTCCTTTTCCTGCCCGAGCGCCGTATCCGGCACCTCGAGCGTCAACCAGTCGGGATTGCGCAGGTCGATCGAGGTCACGGCCCGCTTGATCACGCCGCTCTCGCGCTCCTCGGCGGCGAGCCGTCGCCAGGCGGCCTCCGGGCGCTTGCCCGGAAGGCGCACCTCGATCCGGCCGTCGAGATAGACGTCCCACCTGCGCTCGCCGACCAGCCGCGCGCCGGTGACGTGGCTCGCCAGCTCCGGCTGCGTCTCGATCAGGCGCAGGACCTCGTCCGCCCGGGCCGGTGCGCCTTTGCCGAACAACAGCGGCAGCTCCTTGTAGCGGCTCGCGTGCTTGACCCTGAAGACCTCGTGCGCATCGCTGACCAGGACCTGGTGGCTTCCGTCCATCCACCGCGCCACCGGGCGATACTCCTCCAGCCGGACCCACAGCGTGTCGGGCAGCCGGCGGCCAATGCTGGCCGTCCGCACCCAGGGCAATGCCTCAATCTGCGATCTGAGACTACTTAATTCAACTGAAAATAGAGGTTTGCCATGCACACTCTGCAGAGCGCGGGAGACCGCGGCCTCGTCCGCCAGCATGCGCCCCTCGCTGTAGACCCGGCGGACGACGAAGCCGGCGCGAACGCTGGCGTCGACCAGCTCCCGCCTGACGGCATCATCCCAACGGGCAGCCATGGGCGAACGGAGGAAGGCGTAGCCGCCACCGATGGCGGTGATGGCCGCAAGCGTGATCACCGCCGCCCTGCGCAGGCGGCTGACCCACAGGCGAGGCGGCGGGCGCCGCCGGGATCCTGCCCGGGTCGATCGGGTGAGGCGCTTCACCTGTCGCAATGCGCGGCCTCCACAAGCCGAAGCACGAGATCGGGAAAGTCGATGCCCCGCCAGGCCGCCTGCTCAGGCACCAGCGAGAGCGGCGTCATTCCCGGCTGGGTGTTGACCTCCAGGAGAAAGAGGCCCTCGGCGCCGCGCTCGGGGTCGAGGCGGAAATCGGCCCGGCTGACGCCCCGGCAGCCGAGGACGCGGTGCGCCCGCAACGCCCAGTCCATCACCAGCTCGTACAGCTCGGACGACAGCGGCGCGGGCACGAGATGCGAGGCGCAGCCCTCGGTATATTTGGCGCGATAGTCATAGAAGCCCTCGTTGGGCCGGATCTCGGTCACGGCCAGGGGCTCCTCGCCGAGGACGCCGCAGGTCAGCTCGCGGCCCGACACATAGCGCTCGACCAGGAGCCGACAGGTCGGGTCGAGATTGTTGCGCTCGGTCAGCGCGCGCGACTCGTCGTCGGGTACGATGACGACCCCCACGCTCGAGCCCTCGGCCGCGGGCTTGACGACATAGGGCGCGGGGAAAGGCGGCTTCCGCAGCAGCTCGTCGAGGCCGATCTCCACGCCCTCGGGGCAGCGCAGCCCGGCCTGCGCGAACACCCGCTTGGCCATGGGCTTGTCCATCGCCAGCGCCGAGGCCAGCACACCCGAATGGGTGTAGGGCAGCTTCATCAGGTCGAGCAGTCCCTGCACCCGCCCGTCCTCGCCGTAGCGCCCGTGCAGGGCGTTGAACACGGTGTCCGGTGCGGTGCGAGCGAGCACCTCCGGCAGGTCCTCGCCGGGGTCGATCCGGGTCACCCGAAAGCCGATCGATTCGAGGGCATCGGCGCAGGCGGCGCCGGAAACCAGCGAGACCTCGCGCTCGGCCGATCGCCCGCCCATCAGCACGGCCACATGCCGGGTCATGCCGCCAGCTCCAGGCTCGCCGGCCGGCCGACCCTGATCACCTCCCATTCCAGCTCCATCCCGCTCTGGTCGCGCACCCGCTGCCGCACGAGCTCGCCGAGCCGCTCGACCTCGGTGGCGGAGGCACCGCCGGTGTTGATCAGGAAGTTGCAGTGCTTCTCGGACACCATGACCGCACCCTGCCGCATGCCTCGGCATCCCGCGGTGTCGATCAGCTGCCAGGCCTTGGCGCCCGGCGGATTCTTGAAGGTGCTGCCGCCGGTCGCCGCGCGCAGCGGCTGCGCCGCCTCCCGCTCGGCCCTGATCTCGTCCATCCGGGCCAGGATGGCCGCGGGGTCGCCCGGCTCGCCCCGAAACGCGGCGCGCACCACGATCCAGTCCGCCGGCAGGGCGCTGCGGCGATAGGCGAAACCGAGGGCTTCCCGGTCCAGCCGGAGCAATGCACCGCGCCGGTCGAGCGCCTCGGCCCAGACCAGACGGTCCTTGGTCTCGCCACCGAAGGCACCGGCGTTCATCCGCACGGCGCCGCCGATCGTGCCGGGGATGCCGATGAGGAACTCGAGCCCGCCCAGCCCCGCCTTCTGCGCCACCTGCGCCACCCGCTGGTCGAGAGCACCGGCACCGGCGAGGACGAGATCCCCTTCCACCACCACCTTCGCCAGCGGCCCGCCGAAGCGCACCACGACCCCCTCGATCCCGCCGTCGCGGACCAAGAGGTTGGACGCCACACCCATGGGCAGCACCGGCACCTCGACGGGCAGGCCGGCGAGGAAAGCCGCCAGATCCTCGGCATCGGCCGGCTGGAACAGCAGCTCGGCCGGGCCGCCGACGCGCAGCCAGGTCAGCGGTGCCAGCGGCACGTCGCGCCGCAGCGTGCCGCGGACCTCGGGCAGCCTGTCGCGCCAGCCCGTCATGCCTCACCGGTTCCCTTCTCCAGGGCGGCGAGCCGGCCCGGGAGCGCATTCGCCCACTGCGTGATGCTGCCGGCACCCAGACACAGAACGAGATCGCCAGGTCGCGCCAGGTCGGCCACCAGTGGCGCCAGATCGTCGGGGCCGTCGATCGCGCGCACGTCGCGGTGGCCGCGGGCACGGATGCCGGCGATCAGCGTGTCCCGGTCCGCGCCCTCGATCGGCGCCTCGCCGGCGGCATAGACCGGGGCCACGACCACCGTGTCGGCGTCGTGGACGCAGGCGCAGAACTCGTCGAACAGGTCGTGCAGACGCGTGAAGCGGTGCGGCTGCATGACGGCGATCACGCGACCCTTGCTGCGGGCGCGCGCGGTCTGCAGCACCGCCCGGATCTCGACCGGATGATGGCCGTAGTCGTCGATGATGCCGACGCCGTCGACCGTGCCGGTGCGGGTGAACCGGCGCTTGACGCCGGCGAGCCCCGACAGGGTCCGGCGCACGACCCCGTCGGCGACGCCCAGCTCGCGGGC
The DNA here is from genome assembly GCA_050246385.1 of Geminicoccaceae bacterium. GTDB lineage: Bacteria > Pseudomonadota > Alphaproteobacteria > Geminicoccales > Geminicoccaceae > Benzoatithermus. The sequence continues at coordinate 7,695 of JBFWWD010000176.1, read as the reverse complement.
CACGGCGATCACCGCCAGGGCGTTCTGGACGTTGTGCCGGCCCGGCAGAGACAGGTGCATCCGCTCGAGCGATTTCTCGCCCTCGCCGTTGCGGGCACGGACCACGACATCGAAGTATTCACCGTCCGCCTCGGCCAGTGGTGCCAGAGCACGAATGTCGGCCTGCGGGCTGAAGCCGTAGGTGACGATGCGCCGGTCGGTCACCCGGCCGTAGAGGGCCTGCACCTCGGGGTGGTCGATGCAGAGCGCGGCGAAGCCGTAGAACGGAACCCGCTCGACGAAGGCGTGGAAGGCGTCGCGCACGGCATCGAAGCTGCCGTAATGCTCCATATGCTCCGGGTCGATGTTGGTCACCACCGCCACGGTCGCCGGCAGGCGCAGGAAGCTGCCGTCGCTCTCGTCGGCCTCGACCACGATCCACTCGCCCTGCCCGAGATGGGCGTTGGTGCCGTAGGCGTTGATGATGCCGCCGTTGACCACGGTAGGATCGAGCTCGGCGGCGTCGAGCAGGGCCGCCATCATCGCCGTGGTCGTGGTCTTGCCGTGGGTGCCGGCGACCGCGATCGAGCGCTTGAGCCGCATCAGCTCGGCCAGCATGTCGGCACGCCGGACCACGGGCAGGCGCCTCGCCCGCGCCGCCAACAGCTCGGGATTGTCGGGCCGGATCGCGGTCGAGACCACGACCACCCGCGCCTTGCCCAGATTCTGCGCGGCGTGACCGATCGCGACCTCGATCCCCTGACGGCGCAGGCGCTGGACATTGGCGCTGTCGCCGATGTCGGAGCCCTGCACGCGATAGCCGAGATTGCTCAGGATCTCGGCGATGCCGCTCATCCCGATGCCGCCGATGCCGACGAAATGGATCGGGCCGACGGTGTGGGGGACCATGGTCACGGCCGCTTCTCCCCGGCCAGGGCCAGCACGGCGTCGACCAGCCGGTCCACGGCGTCCGGCCTGGCCAGCGCCCGCGCCCGCTCCGCCATCACGGCCAGCCCCGCCGGTTGGCGCATCAGCTTCGTCAGCTCCGCCGCCAGACGCTCGGGCGTCAGCTCGGGCTGCGGCACCAGGATGGCTGCCCCGGCCTCGGCCAGAGCGGCGGCGTTCGCGGTCTGGTGATCGTCGGCGGCGTGCAGATAGGGGACGAGCAGCGAGGGCCGCCCCAGGGCCAGAACTTCGGCAACCGTCGAGGCGCCGGAGCGGCTGATCAGGAGATCGCACCGCGCCATGCGTTCGGGCACGTCGGCGAAAAAGGTCGCCAGCTCGACCTCCGCCCCGATCCCGGCATAGGCGGCGCGGACCCGGTCGAGATCCTCCGGACGGCATTGCTGGGCCAGATCCAGCCCGGCACGCAGCTCGGCCGGCAGCAACCCCACCGCCGCCGGCACCACGTCGCTGAACACCCGCGCGCCCTGGCTGCCGCCGAGCACGAGCACGCGGAACCGGCCGGGCGCCGGGAGCGGCACGGAGTCGGCGAACTCGGGACGGGTCGGGTTGCCGGTGAGCATCCGCCGCGCCGAGCCGGCGGGCAGGCCGGTGGTCCGCTCGAAGCTCAAGGCGAGCACGGCCGCGAAGCGTGCGGTCAGCCGGTTGGCGCGGCCGAACACCGCGTTCTGCTCATGCACCAGCACCGGTACCCGGTTGAGACCGGCAGCCACCGTCGCCGGCACCGAGGCATAGCCACCGAACGAGGCGGCCGCCGCCGGGCGGAGCCGGCGCAGGGCCCGCAGGCTCTGCATGAGGCCGCGCGCGAGTTGTGCCATTCCTCGCAGCCGCTCTCCCACGCGTCCCGACGGGCTGCCCGCCGCCACGATCGTGTAGGGCAGCTCCGAACCGACATAGCGTGCGCCGCGGCTGTCGGTGAGCAGCGCCACCTCCCGGCCGCGACCGCGCAGGGCACGGCCGAGCGCCAGGGCCGGGAACATGTGGCCGCCGGTGCCGCCGGCGGTGATCAGGATCGGCCCGCTCAACGACGCCACTCCCGCAGCGGCAGCTGCAGCCGCGCGCCGCGCCGGGTCAGCGCCAGCAGCATCCCCATCCCGATCGCCAGCGCCAGCAGCGAGGAGCCGCCATAGCTGATGAACGGCAGGGTCATGCCCTTGGTCGGGATCAGGTTGAGGTTCACCGCCATGTTGATCAGCGCCTGCAGCCCGAACTGGGCGATCAGCCCGGAGGCGGCGAGCAGGACGAACCGGTCGGTGGCGTCGGCCAGCCGCCACAGCCCGCGCAGGATCAGGAAGGCGAACAGCGCCACCAGCGCCAGGCAGGCGACGACCCCGAACTCCTCGGCGGTGGCGGCGAAGATGAAATCGGCATGCGCGTCGGGGAGGTGCCACTTCTGCACGCCCTCGCCGGGGCCGCGGCCGAACAGGCCACCGCCGGCGACCGCCCGCAGCGCCCGCTCGATCTGGTAGCCGAGCGAGGTGGGATCCATGAAGTCGTTCACGCGCTCGGCGAAATGCGGCAGCCAGAGATAGGCCTGCCAGGCACCGAGCGCACCCGCGCCCAGCAGCAGCAGCACCCAGAACCAGCCGAGGCCGGCCACGAACATCTGCGCGCCCGCCGCCGCCGCGACCAGCGCCGTCATGCCGACGTCCGGCTGCAGCACCAGGACGGCGAGCACCGGGAGCACCACCGCCAGCGCGGCCGGCAGGCCCATGAGGCCGGGTCGCCGACCGAGCACCCAGCCGGTGAGCACGATCACCGCCGGCTTCAGGAACTCGCTCGGCTGCAGGGGCAGGCCGAAGATCGGCAGCCAGCGGGTCGCACCCTTGACCTCGGGGGCGAAGAACATCGTCAGCACGGTCAGGACGCCGAACAGCGCGTACATCGCGACCGCCAGGCGCAGCACGCCCAGGGGAGCCAGCATCGAGACGAACAGGAGCAGGCCGGTCGCCGGCCCGAGCATCAGGAGATGCTTGAAGACGAAATGCATCTCGGCGCCGTAGACACGCTCGCCGACCGCCGGGCTGGCGGCGAAGATCAGGATGATGCCGATCACGGCGAGCACGCCGACGCCCGCCAGCATGGTCCGATCGACCGTCCACCACCAGTTGCCGAGGATCGAACGGTCGGTGCGCGGCACGAAGATCATGCGGCGGCCTCCGCCTGGGCGAGCACACGGAACCGGTCGCCGCGCGCCTCGAAATTCGCGAACTGGTCGAACGAGGCGCAGGCGGGCGCCAGGAGCACGGTGGCCTCGGCGACGCCGCTGGCACGGGCCGCCGCGCTCGCCTCCCGGATCGCGACCTCCAGCGTGCCCACCTCGCGCAGCGGCACGAGGTCGCCGAGGTCGGCTGCGATCTCCTCGGCCGCCGTCCCGATCAGATAGCCCGCGCGCACGCCGCCGAGCGCCGGTCGCAGGCTCCCGAAGCCGCCGGGCTTGGGCTTGCCACCCGCGATCCAGAAGATGTCGGAGAAGCTGGTCAGCGACTTTTCGGCCGCGTCGGGGTTGGTCGCCTTGCTGTCGTTCACCCAGAGCACCGAGCCCGCGCGCGCCACCTGCTCCATCCGGTGCGGCAGGCCCTGGAAGCTTGCGAGCCCGGCGACGGCCTGCTCGGGCGTCAGACCCAGGGCACGAACGGCCGCGTAGGCGACGGCGATGTTCTGCCGGTTGTGCCTGCCCCGCAGATTGTCGAGAAGCCGCAGATCACGGATTGCCACTTCGTCCTCGTACAAGCGGCCATCCACGACCGTCACGTCGGCCGCACCGGTCAGCGAGACCGTCCTCACCTCCCGGCCAGCCCGGCCGAGCCGGTCCGCGACCGCACGGCCCGGCTCGTCGTCGATGCCGACCACCGCCCGATCGCCGTCCCGCTGGACGCGGAAGATCCGCTCCTTGGCCGCGACATAGCCGGCGAGATCGCCGTGCCGGTCGAGATGGTCCGGCGTCAGGTTGAGCCACGCGGCGACCCGGCAGCGCATGGTGTCGCACAGGTCGAGCTGGAACGAGGACAGCTCGAGCACGAAGACGCGGTCCGTTGGTCCAGGCTCCAGCTCGAAGACCGGTCGCCCGATATTGCCGCCCATGCTCGCATCGACGCCCGCCGCGCGCAGCAGATGGTGGACGAGGGCCGTCGTGGTCGACTTGCCGTTGGTGCCGGTGATCCCGACGATCGGCCGCGTGCCGAGCGTCTCGGCGAACAGGTCGACGTCGCCCCGGACCGGCACGCCGGCCGAGCGTGCCGCGGCGGTGACAGGGTGGGCGAGCGGCACGCCGGGGCTCGGCACCAGGAGGGCGAGATCCGGCACGTCCGCGATCCTACCCGCGCGGAGCGGCGGGGCGATCGCCTCCGGCCGGTCGTCGAACGCCAGCACCTCGGCGCCGGCGGCCGCGAGCGCGCGCGCGACGGCTATGCCGCTGCGGCCCATGCCGAGCACCCCCACCCGTCGTCCGGCGTAGCGTTCCAGGCCCATCAGCGCAGCTTCAAGGTCGAGAGGCCGACCAGCGCCAAGATGACGGCGATGATCCAGAAGCGGATGACGATGGTCGGCTCCTGCCAGCCCATCTTCTCGAAATGGTGGTGCAAGGGCGCCATCCGGAACACGCGCCTGCCGGTGAGCTTGAACGAGGCCACCTGGACGATCACCGAGACCGCCTCGAGCACGAACAGCCCGCCGATGATGGCCAGCACGAGCTCGTGCTTAACCGCCACCGCCACCGCACCTAGTGCCCCGCCCGTCGCCAGCGAGCCCGTGTCGCCCATGAACACCATGGCCGGCGGGGCGTTGAACCACAGAAAACCCAAGGACGCGCCGACGATGGCGCCGCAGAAGATCGCCAGCTCGCCGGTGCCGGGGACGTGCGGAATGCCAAGGTAACCGGCGAAGATCGCGTTGCCCGCGAGATAGGCGATCACGGCGAAGCTGCCGGCGGCGATCATCACCGGGACCGTGGCTAGGCCATCCAGCCCGTCGGTCAGGTTCACCGCGTTCGACGCACCCATCATCACGAGCGCGCCGAACAGAGGAAAGGCGAAGCCGAGCGGAACGATCAGGTCCTTGAACACCGGCACCGCGACGCCGGTGGCCAGCGGCGGCTGGCCGAGGTGGACGAGCGTCGCGGCGGCGAGCAGCCCGATGCCCCCCTGCCCCAGCAGCTTCAGGCGGCCCGGCAATCCGCCGCTCGAGCGTTTGGTCAGCTTCAGATAGTCGTCGGCGAATCCGATCAGGCCGTAGCCGAGGGTCACGATCAGCACGACCCAGACATAGCCGTTGCTGAGATCGGCCCAGAGCAGGGTGGCGGTGCTGAGCGCCACCAGGATCAGGAGGCCGCCCATGGTGGGCGTCCCCTTCTTGGTCAGCAGGTGGCTCTCCGGCCCGTCGAGCCGGATCGGCTGCCCCTCGCGCTGCTTCTTGCGCAGCCAGCGGATCAGGCTCGGCCCCAGGACGAAGCTGACCAGCAACGCCGTCATCACCGCCCCGCCAGTGCGGAAGGTGATGTAGCGGATGACGTTGAAGAGACCGACGTGGTCCGCGAGCGGAACGAGGATGCTGTAGAGCATCAGGCACTCCCCGCTTCGAGGAGTGCGTTCACCAACCTGCCCATCCTGCTCCCGAGCGAGCCCTTGACGAGCACCGCGTCGCCCGGGCGCAGCGCATCCAGCAGCGCCGGCGCCAACGCCGCGCTGTCCGCGGCATGGCAGCCCCGCCTGCCGGTCGGCAGGGCGTCGTGCAGGTACTGCATCTGCGGCCCGCACGTGAAGACCAGATCCACGCCCGCTGCCTCGACCAGAGCGGCGAGCCCGGCATGCAGCTCGCCCGAGGCTGGTCCGAGCTCCAACATGTCGCCGAGCACCGCGATGCGCCGTCCGGACGTCTGCCCCAGCACCGCGAGCGCTGCCCGCATCGAGGCCGGATTGGCGTTGTAGCTCTCGTCGAGCAGGGTGGCCGAGCCGTCGGGCAGCAGGATCCGCCGCCGCTCGCCGCGGCCTGCCGGGGCACGCAGGTCGGTCAGCGCCGTGGCCGCGCGCGCCACGTCCGCGCCGAGAGCCTCGACCGCGGCGAGCACCGCCAGGCTGTTGAGCGCCAGATGCTCGCCCGGCACGCCCAGCCGATAAGCGATCCGCCGGCTGCCGTGCAGGGCGGCGACGTCGCTGTGCTGTGCCGCGACCTGCAGCTCCGTCAGACACCAGTCCGCCGCCGGATCCCGGCCGAAGGTGACGACCCGCCCCGCCCGCGAGCGCGCCGCATGGGCCCGCATCCGCTCGAAATGCCCGCTGTCGCGGTTGAGGATGGCGGTGCCACCCGGCTCCAGCCCTTCGAAGATCTCGCACTTCGCGTCCGCGATCTCGGCCTCGGAGGCGAAGTTCTCGAGATGCGCCGGTGCGATCGTGGTGATCAGCGCCACGTGCGGACGGACCTGGGCCGCGAGCGCGCGGATCTCGCCGGCATGGTTCATCCCGAGCTCGAACACGCCGAAGCTCGCCGCCTCGGGCAGGCGGGCGAGGCTGAGCGGCACGCCCCACTGATTGTTGTAGCTGGCGGCACTGGCATGGCTCGGCGCCTCGCGCGCCAGGACGTGGCGCAGCGCCTCCTTGGTCCCGGTCTTGCCGACGCTGCCGGTGATGCCGGCGACCCGCGCCTTGGAGCGCCGGCGACCGGCGCGCCCCAGCGCCTCGAGTGCGGCCTGCGTGTCCCCGACGAACGCCAGACTCGCGGGATCGTCCACGCCTTCCGGCATCCGCGTCACCATGGCGGCCGCAGCACCGCGCTGGAGCGCGTCGGCGACGAAGGCGTGCCCGTCCCGGTTCGGCCCCTCGAGCGCCACGAACAGGTCGCCCGGCGCCAGGGTGCGCGTGTCGATCGAAACCCCGCTCGCGACCCAGCCGCCGGCCACCTGCGCCCCGGTCGCCTCGCCAACGGCCTCGGCAATCCACAGCGCGCTCACAATGCCTCTCCGCCGGCCGTGCGTGCAGCGTCGCGGAGGATCTCCGCGTCGTCGAACGGCAGCATACGCCCGCCGACAATCTGATAGGTCTCGTGCCCCTTGCCGGCGACGAGCAGCGTGTCGCCCGGGCCGAGGTTACGAAACGCCGTCCGGATCGCCTCCTCGCGATCGCCGACTTCGACCGCACCTGGTGCCGCCGCAAGAACCGCGCGCCGGATGGTGGCCGCGTCCTCGCCGCGTGGATTGTCGTCGGTGACGATGGCGCGGTCCGCGAGCCGCGCGCCGATCTCACCCATGAGCGGCCGCTTGCCCGGATCGCGGTCGCCGCCGCAGCCGAACACCACGACCAACCGGCCGGTGGTGTGCGGCCGCAGCGCCTCCAGCGCCTTGGCGAGCGCCTCGGGCTTGTGCGCGTAGTCGACGAACGCCGTGGCGCCGGAGGTGTGCCGGGCGACGAGCTGCATCCTTCCGGCAGGTGCGCGAAGCTCGCCGAGCAGGGCCAGCACGGCCTCGACCTGCGCTTCGTCGGCGAGCACGAGACCGGCCGCCGCGAGGAGATTGCTCGCCTGAAATCCTCCGACCAGCGGTGTATCGAAGCGGTGTCGCCGCCCCCCGGCCTCGACCTCCAGCTCCTGCCCGTGCGCGGTCGGGGTTCGCGCGTGCAGCCGTAACGCGCGGGCGCGCTGGCCATAGTCGAGCACACGCAGGCCACGGTCGACGGCTAGCCCAGCGAGATCGGGGAATTCCGGCACATCCGCGTTCAGCACCGCGGCGGCACCCCTCGGCAGCAGCTCGGCGAACAGCCGCCG